>JAAYJV010000086.1 GCA_012522755.1 Candidatus Hydrogenedens sp. | reverse complement strand
GTGCAGGACTATGTCTTGACAGATGGTTTTGTGGAGCAAAGCACGGAGCGCCGCTTTGCCCAGGACATGGACCAAGCCCAGGAAGTATGCGTATATGCCAAGTTGCCCCGGGGTTTTTCCATCCCCACGCCGGTGGGCAACTACAGCCCGGACTGGGCCATTGCCTTTCACAAAGGGGCGGTGAAGCATATCTACTTCATCGCAGAAACCAAAGGCAGCATGGAAAGCATGGACCTCAAAAAAGTGGAGCAAGCGAAGATTGATTGCGCCAGGAAGCTGTTTAATGAGATTTCAACTGATGAGGTGCGGTATGAGCAGGTGGATAGCTATCAGAGCTTGCTGGATATCATTGCGGGATAGGGCAAAGAGATCAATGAATATCAACTGCGGAGGAAGTTATGACAGGTACTGAAGCAAAGCTGGCAGCTTATATGAAAGGCAATGATAAACGTTTTGTGATTCCAGTATATCAACGAAACTACGACTGGAAGATTGAAAACTGCAAGCAGTTGTTCGATGATCTCGTTAAAGTCGTTGATAAGAAGAGAAAGAGTCACTTTTTTGGTAGCATCGTATCTGTGTACGATAACGATGCCAGGAAAGAAGAATATCTGATTATTGATGGTCAACAGCGCTTAACTACTGTGTCCCTAATGCTTTTAGCTGTCTACCATCTTCTCACGGAAGGATTGGTTGTTTCTAAGGAAGAGCGCTTGGATGAGCAAATTCTAAAAGGCTACCTTATTGATGAATACCATCCCAAGGATTCCAGAATCAAGCTGAAACCTGTCAAAAACGATAAAAACGCCTTCGACAAACTGTTCGACAGTGTTGAAGACCACATTCAAAGTTCCAATGTAACCATTAACTACAACTACTTCCGCAATCGAATCCTGAAAGCTGAGATCGGTATTGACGATTTGTTTGATGCAATTTGCAGGTTGGAAATTATAAGCATCAAACTGAATCAGGATGACAATCCACAATTGATTTTTGAGAGTCTAAACTCTACAGGCTTGGCTTTGAGCGAAGGCGATAAAATCCGCAATTACATCCTGATGGGTTTGCCGAGCGATTTACAGGCTGATTATTACGAGAAGTATTGGAATAAGATCGAAACCTGCACAAGATTTGATGTAAGCGCTTTTGTACGGGACTACTTGAGTGTAAAGCAGCAGAGCATACCGGCGCAAAGCAAAATCTACTTCACATTCAAAGATTTCGTTGAAGAAAGTGAACTTCAGACAGAGGAATTGCTTCAAGATCTGCTTTCCTATGCACGACGTTACGCAATTCTATTAGATGGAAAAACATCCAACACTAAACTGAATGCGACAATCAGTCGTCTTAATCGGCTGGAAACAACAGTTACCCGGCCTTTCTTCTTGGAGGTGTTGCGTCTAAACGAGGAAGGTAAATTGAGCGTAGAGCAGGTCGCAGATGTCTTTGCAATAACTGAAAGCTATCTGTTCAGAAGAACTATTTGTGAGTTGCCCACCAACTCCTTGAACAAAATCTTTTTACTGTTACACAGAGAGATTATGCGCCTTGATAAAACAGCGGACAATTATATCGAGAAGTTCAAGTATTCTATTCTATCCAAGAAAGAACGAGCAAGGTTTCCTCTTGATGGAGAGTTCCAAACGGCTCTTTCCGAGCGCCAAGTATATGCAATGAACAGCAAAAACAAGATTTACATCATGGAGCGATTGGAAAACTATGGAACACTGGAAGATAAAGACATCTACAGGCACGTTGATGACGGCACTTATACAATTGAGCATATTATGCCTCAACACTTGAGCCCTACTTGGATATCGCTGTTGGGGGAAACCGCTGAAAGTGTTCATGCTGTTTGGCTACATCGCCTCGCAAACCTGACCTTGACCGCTTATAACAGCAAGTACAGCAACAGTACCTTTGCTGAAAAGAAAACCGTGAAAAATGGCTTTAATGAGAGCGGAATTAGGATGAATACCCAGATTGCGCGCTATGACCAATGGACAGAAGACGAGTTGATAGACCGCAATCAAGTCTTGATGAAGCTGGCGCTATCTATTTGGCCTTTGTTCCCAACAGATTATCTCCCTGAAGAAAAACAGCTGGACACCTGCTCTTTGGAGGATGATGAGCTTCTGCGTCGACGGGTAATAGAAAAGTTCAGGTATAAAAGTGCAGAGCAACCCGTGGAGAGCTGGATAGAAATGTTCATTTCTGTGATTAGAATGCTTCACGAAGAAGATCGGTCCGTATTGCCTAAAATTGCTTTTGCCCCTGATGGGAGCGAAGAGTTATCAACATACATCAGCGCTAACATGAATATTTTAAGGGGGGCTGTTGAGGTAGATGAAGGAATTTTTGTAGAAAAGAATACCAGCACAGAGACAAAACTTTCCCTTTTACGCCGAATCTTTAGACTGTATGATGCTGATCCTGCTGACTTGTTATTCTATTTACGAGATTCGAACGTTTCATTTAACAAAGCAAACATAAGTGATTATGAAGAAAACAGGATTCGCTACTGGACTTATGCTTTGCCGCGTATTAAGGAGGTGTTTGGTCCAACAGGCCCCTTTAGTTATGTGAATCCAACTAAATCAAACTGGATTGCAGGCGGATTTGGAATTGGCGGGTTCAGTATTTCCTGTGTCGCCAATTATGATGGAGTCCGTGTAGAATTGTATATGGCAGCAGAAACGCAATTCAACAAGATGATGTTTGATCACCTTTCTGTATACAAGGCTGAAATCGAGGCAAAAGTCATGTCTGCATTGCAGTGGGATAGAGGTGATGACAAGAAATCCTCAAAGGTCTTTGTCAGCAACCCTAATCTGAATGTTAGCCTTGAAAGCGATTGGCTGCAGATTACTGATTTCTTTTTGGATTGGAGTAAAAAGTTTTTTGATGTGCTGGTACCACTTTTGAAACAAAAATCAACACAATGAGTATCCGCATAGGTAGTGAAGCGTGAAAGAAGTAAATTTAGGGAACAATGCTGTGTTGATAGGCAATTCGAGCCTTGAAAATGTCGCACTAAAAATGGTTGAACTGCAGAGCTTTCGCTTCAGAAACTTTCAGGAAGCGAGACAGCGATTATGGTCTGCCCCCAGTCTTTGTACCAACCAGTGAGTTAGTAAAGACCGTTCGTTGGCACCCGCATTCCTTCATAGGCTTGGCCACATGGTAACACAGGGTACCGAGGCGCTCAAGGGCGCGCGCAGCGCGTTCATGGTGAACCACAGGTTCGCCACCCTTGAACGGTGAGGCAGGCTGTGTTTTGCTCCTCAAGCCGTC
>JAAYJV010000085.1 GCA_012522755.1 Candidatus Hydrogenedens sp. | reverse complement strand
GGGAAAAGACCATGACTTATGTATGCATTTGACGGGAGAACAAAGACTCAGAGTTTACAAAGGCTTTTATTTTATTCTTGCTTAGCAAAAGGCCTGTTGCCGAATCACCGTTTGCAAAATGTCAATGTCCTGACCCGCTGTGTGCCAATGTGGAAATTGGCGTTCCCAGGAGTGACTCTCAACGTCTTTCAGGGTTTCCCAAGTCATTATTTTTTCGTGATTGTCGGAAGACAGTTTGCCGAGTCGAGAGTCCCACAATATCTTGAAAGTATATGACTTGCAGAGTCAGCAACATGAACTTCTTCGAAAAAATAATGGAAGATGACGAATAGTAGCACGAAGGTTCACGAAGTAGAGAAAAAGAAATTAAAGCAGAATCTCCACAACTTGTATTTAAATTAAAAGTTTTTGGAAGTAGGAGCACAATATGCTGCGCATTTTTACTAAAAACCGAATGGCAGATCTGGGAGGGCTGAAGGCAATTAACCCGATATTACCTAAGCGCTTTGAATTATTCTAAGGTCTGGAGACATACTTCCTGGGAACGCCAATTTCCACATTGGCAGACAGCGTGCATTGACTTCGAAAAACAAAGAGACAATTTTGCGGCGTATCTTCTCTTCTTCTTGGTGAATCTTCGTGAACCTTCGTGCTCTTCGTGACTTCGTGGTAAAAAATCCATTCCATTTCTCTGTGGTGAAAAGATGCCCTATCCCCTATCACCTCGAAGTCCACCCTCCTCTATCCCGTCAATACGCACTTCAACCACTTTATTTTTCAACTCTTCGTCACTACGCAGAGCCACTTCAAAGTATTCTTCGTTGTATCCGGTCCAGCAGTCCCCTCTTTTCACTTCAAAGAGGACCCGGCATTGTTTCCCCAGAAAGCGTTTTCGGCTCTGCTCCTGTTTTTTCTCAGCCAGGAGCCGGAGGATTTCATTGCGCCGGCTTTTGTCCGCTGCACTCACTTTGTCACTGAGCCGGTAAGAAGCCACAGCGGGTCGTTCACTATAAGAAAAGACATGGAGATAGTCGAGGGGGCTGTCTTCAATGAGTTGTCGTGTCTCTTCAAAATGTGCTTCTGATTCCCCGGGAAAGCCCACCATAACATCGGCGCCCAGACCGATGGAAGGTACCAGCGCACGGGCTTTTTCCAGAAAATCCAGATAAGCCCTCCCGCTGTAGGGTCTTCCCATGGCTGCGAGAATGGCATCAGACCCGGATTGCAGCGGAATATGCAGATAAGGAAGGAGACCATGCTCTTCGTCGGCCATACGCTCCAGAACGGCTTCGGGCAGGCTGTTGAATTCTATGGAGCTGATACGGATACGGGGCTTGGGCCGAAGCGTGTTCAGTTCATCGATGAGGGTCAGCAGATCGGCCTGTCCATCTCGATAATCGCCTATATTGACACCGGAAAGGATCAATTCCCGGGCTCCTCTTTCCACGAGAGAGGCCGCTTCTTCGAGAGTATCCTGAAGATAGCGGGAACGGGAGCGGCCCCGAGCAAAGGGGATATAACAATAGCGGCACATTTCATCGCATCCATCCTGAATTTTCAGATTGATGCGTCGGCTCAGGGGCTCTCCCTCTTTTTGCCAGGGCAGTGTGAAGGACTCACGCCGTGGCCGATCAGTCCTGACGGCCTGTTTTTCTTTCTGCAGCTTTTCCAGATGACTGAGGAGTTCCATTTTCGAAGCATTGCCCAGAATCAGATCCACGCCCAATGCGGCCGCGATGTGACCCTCAGTCTGGGCATAGCAACCGATGACAACGGTGATCCCGTCGGGGTTCCGCCGTCTGAAACGCTGTATATACTTTCGTGTTTTCGCCTCCGCTTCCAGGGTCACCACACAACCGTGAATGATGCCCACAGTAGCGGGTTGCTGAAAGGCTACAATCTCATAGCCCCCCTGGCGCAGCTGTTCCTCCAATAGCCGTGTCTCCGCCTGGTTGAGGCGGCAACCCAGCGTATGAATGGTTGCCGTGGACTTTTCACGCACAGGCGGAGACATGTCAGAGGGAGAAGACATAAGAAAATTCCAGGAGATCTCAGTCTTTTTCAGTCTGGTTGAGCAGCCAGTCCAGCAGCAATCGCACACCGAAGCCACTGGCATAATCGGGTTTGAGATAAGCTTTGTTTCGGACTCCATAGGACACGCCGGCAATATCAATATGCGCCCAGGGCGTATCCCCTGTGAAGGCTTTCAGAAAGGCCGCTCCTGTGATGGTACCGGCTTCGCGGTCGGGCCCGATATTGTTCAGATCCGCAAAAGTGCCTTCCATGAGTTTGTCATGATCTTCCCACAGCGGCAGTTGCCACAGCCGTTCGCCCGTGCGTTCACCGGCCGCCAGGAGCGCTGAGATCAGGGTTTCATCCGTACCGAGAACACCGGCTGCTGCATGTCCCAGAGCAATGACCACTGCACCGGTGAGGGTCGCCAGATCCACGATGCAATCAGGTTTCCGGCTTTCCACTGTATAAGCCAGGGCATCGGCCAGAATCAACCGGCCTTCAGCGTCCGTGTTGAGCACTTCAATGGTTTTTCCATTGCAGGCCCGGACAATTTCGCCGGGTGTCTGAGCACTTCCGCCGGGCATGTTTTCAACGGTCGGCACAACGCCGATCACGTTGATGACCGGTTTCAGATGATTGACGGCCATCATGGTTGCGAGAACCACGGCGGCACCGCACATGTCGAATTTCATCTCATTCATTTTACCTGCAGGCTTCAGAGAAATGCCGCCTGTATCGAAAGTGACCCCTTTGCCCACAAGAGCGACCGTCTGCGTCGCTTCGGGGTGGGTGTATTCCAGAAAGATCATAAAGGGCGGCTCATCACTGCCACGGGCCACACCCAGAAGCGCATTCATGCCCAGTTCTTCCATATGCTCCTGATCAAAAATGGTACAAGTGCATTGTTCACCACCCTCTTCGGCAATTTTCTGAGCTGCGGCGGCCAGAGCCATGGGAGTCATGTCGTTGGAAGCTGTATTGGCCAGGTGACGGGCGCCGTTGGCTGCAACAGAGATGAGGGAAGCCAGGTCACAGCTTTCTTTCAGAGATGCTTTATCCACAGTATCCCCGACGATAAGAGCAATTTCCTGCACAGCCGGTGCAGGATTCTCGGCCGCTTTCTTGTAGGTTTCAAAGCGATATTGCGCCAGGTTCAGGCTTTCAACAAAGGCGGGTGCGGGAAGTTCAGGAAAATTCACCAGATCAAGACCGATGCGGCTGATTTTATTGCTCTTCAACAGAGAAGACGCCTCTCCGGTGGTACGGCGGAGGCTTTCAGCATCAAATTTATCACGGTCGCCCAGTCCGAGGACCAGCACGCCTCCATAGGCCCGGGACGGAACCGGCAGATAATAACAGCAGCCGGCCGCCCCTGTGAGCACTTCTCTATCGGCCAGTGCCTGAAGCACCAGCTCATCCTCTTCAGCCAGAACAGCACTGTTCAGCGGAAATTCTTTGTGATAAGCGGGAACAACCAGACAAGAGCCGTTTTCCTCCCAGCTCATTTCCTCGAGGTTGCAAACAGTAATGGTGGTTATGGCATCCGCTGAGAGTTTCATTGTGTACTATCCTTTCTTTTTGCACTTAAAATTTATTTCAAGAATCGGCTGTCAGCACTTCACCCTGAAGCCAGTGTCCGCGGGCAGACATGACCCGGGCCATAACAAGCTCGCCCGGCTGCAACTTGTCGGCCAGCACGGTCATGGCACGGTAACCGTCGGTGCGTCCGTTCCAGCGCCCCGCAATCCGGGGATGGGGTCCGTCGATGAGCACCGATTGTTCCGTACCGATCAGGGCTTCCTGGGCCGCTTCATTGATGCTGTCCTGTAAGGCGATGATCCTTGCCAGACGGGATTCTTTTTCCTCTCTGAGCACATCATCCGGCAGTTCGGCTGCTTTGGTGCCGGGCCGGACTGAATATTTAAAGGGAAAGACCTGACTGAAGCGCACTTCTTCCACGATATCCAATGTCTGTTGAAAATCTTCTTCCGTCTCCCCCGGAAAACCCACAATGAGATCTGTGCTGATTTCCACTTGCGGGATGCGCTGACGCAGATATCGGACCTTGTCCAGATAGTCCTGACGGCTGTGACGGCGACCCATCACTTTCAGGACAGCATCGGATCCGGCCTGAAAAGGAAGATGCACATGTTTGCAGATGACAGGACTGGCGGCCATGAGATCGGCCAGACGGTTATGCCAGTCCCGGGGATGGGGCGAGGTGAAACGGAGTCGGAGCAGCCCCTCCAGCTGAGAAAGCTCTTCGAGCAATTCATAAAAGCCGTAGTCCGGAGACGCGGCATAGGAATTCACATTCTGACCCAGAAGCCAGAGTTCTTTGGCGCCCCGTTCGATCATGCCCTGTGCCTCGCGGAGAATACTTTCGGAAGATCGGGAAACCTCACGGCCCCGGGTATGAGGGACAATGCAATAGGAGCAGTAATTGTTGCAGCCTTTGGTGATGGCGATATAAGCCTTGAAGCCCTCCACATGCCCCTGTTCCACCCATTCTTCAGGAACAAATTCTTTTACGGGTCCTTCCCAGGGCTGCCAGTCTGTCCAGCAACGGCGTTCTCCCTGACGGGCCACCTCAATCATTTCGGGAAGGCGAAAGAGATTGTCGGGACCGAATACAAAATCCACAAGGGGCTCACGGGCCAGAAGTGATTCGCCCACCTGCTGAGCAACACAACCCGCCACGCCAACGATAAGCTCCGGAGAGCGGGCTTTTTGAGGACGGAGCGCACCGAGAAAGCTGTAGACTTTGTTCTCCGGATTGGCCCGGACAGAACAGGTATTCACCAGAATAAGTCCGGCTTCTTCAATAAGATCTGTGGGGGTATAGCCCTCTTCCCGAAGCATGTCAACCATACGCTGGGTATCATGCTCGTTCATCTGGCAACCGTAGGTTTTGATATGGACTTTCCGGTTCATGCATTTCCGTCCGGCGGGTTTATATACAAGGATCCCTGCACAAAATGGCGGGGAATCACTGAGGGATTATACCATCATTACCCGGCCCTATCACCCAAACACGGGACGGGCGTGAAAATCATCCCGGAACATTCACAGTTGAAAGCATTCAGGAAAGGGGCGTTTCTTCTTCCATCTCCAGGGGCGCTTCCCAGCCGCCGCCAAGCGATTTATACAGGGAAACCAGAGAAGTGAGCACAGAAGCCTGAGATTGCAGACGCTGATCCTGGGCTGTGAACAGAGTACGCTCCGCGTCCAGCACTTCGAGAAAGCTGACCAGATCACGGGCATAGAGATCATAAGCCAGTTCCAGAGCCTTTTCTCCCGCTTCCACACTTTTGTTCAGTTCAACAAAACGGTTCTGCTCCTGCGCATAGAGTACCAGCGCATTTTCCACTTCACCGAAGGATTGGAGAATCGTCTTTTCGTAGTTCAACAGTGCCTGCTCCTGCCGGACATTCTGAATTGCAATGTTGGAGCGGATACGTCCGGCATCAAAGACAGGCCAGCGGATGGCGGGACCGATGGACCAGGTTCGATTGGAGCTCAGGTTGAGTCCGGAAAAGTCGGAAGAGGATCCCATGAGCGATCCTGTAAGAGAGAATTTCGGGAAAAGATCAGCCGTGGCCACACCGATATTGGCTGTTGCAGCGGCCAGAAGGCGTTCTTCACGGCGGATATCGGGACGGCGACGCAAAATCTCGGAAGGGATACCGACAAGCACTTCAGGCGGAGCCTCGGGAAGTTCTTCACTGGCAATGAGTTCTTCGCGGAGAGCACCGGGCGCTTCAGCACAGAGAACACTCATGCGGTGAATGATCTGTTCAAGCATATATTCCAGCACCGGAATAAAGGCCCGGGTGTTGGCCAGATGCGATTCTGAACGGCGAACATCCAGTTCACTGGTGAGACCGGCATCGAAGCGCGCTGTCACCAGTTGAAGAGAGTTCTCCACGTTTTCCACATTGTTTCGGGCAATGGTCAGTCGCTGCTGCACAGCCCGAAGATCAAAATAATTGCCGGCCATTTCAGCCGCAACGGAGATATAGACGGCTCGGCGACTTTCTTCAGCCGCTTCGATCTCGGCACGGACCGCTTCCGTCGCCCGACGGGTACCGCCGAATATATCCAGTTCCCAGGAAGCATCAAAGCCCGCCTGATACAGATCCATCTGCCGGTCCGGTTTCTTCGCCAGGCTTTCAGTGCCGGCGGAAACACCTACGGTCGTATTGCCGCCGCCACGAAGATCCGGCGTGATACTGAGGCTCGGTCCGGCCGGAGAAGTTCCGGTCACAGAAAGGCCTGTCAACCCGTTTTGCGAGAAAATGGCATTGGCTCTGGCGGAAGGCGGGCGGCTCGTATCCACTTCCACAGTCTGGCGGCGCTGATAGGATCCGGAAGCATTGAGTTGAGGCCAGAGCGCGGCGCCTGTACGCACCAGATGCAGACGGGCTTCACGGATCCGGCTTTCCGCCAGCTGGATATCCAGATTTGCCTGAAGGGCACGGGCAACCAGTTCATCCAGCTGAGGATCGCTGAACTCTTTCCACCAATGAACGGCTTCGGGAGAATCGGCTTTCTCACCACCCCGCATAGGCTGACTCCATTTGTCCGGCGTGGCAAAATCAGGGCGCACATAATCGGGCCCGGTCATGCATCCACTGAGCAGAATAAGAAAGAGGAAAGCTGCAATATATTTCAAGGACTTCATGAAGTCGCTCCTTTTTCTGTCGGGGCTGTTTCATTCGCCCCAGACTTTTCTTTCTTGCCCAGCTCACTGGTCCACTGCACAATCACAAAGAAAAGAGGTATAAAGAAAACAGCCAGGAAAGAGGCGGACATCATACCGCCCATGACACTGCTGCCAATGGAACGGCGACCCGCCGCTCCGGCACCTGTGCTCAGTACAAGAGGCAGAGCGCCGAGAATGGTCGTCACTGCCGTCATCATCACAGGGCGCAACCTGAGCCTGGCAGCCTCCAGAGCGGCTTCCAGGATCGTCTTGCCGCTGGCACGTTCTGCAGCACAGAACTCAATAACGAGAATGGCCATTTTCGCTGTGAGACCCACCACGGTAAGCAGGCCGATCTGGAAATAAATATCCATCTGACCGTCTTTATACCAGACCCAGAGAGCCGCTCCGAAAGCGGCGAAGGGCACGCTCAGAAGCACTGTAATGGGAAGAGACCATTTTTCATACTGAGCCGCCAGCACCAGGAAAACCATGATAAGCCCGAAGAGGATCACATAGAAGGACTGGTTGCCGGCCCGGACTTCCTGGAAAGAGCCGGAGCTCCATTCCACGGCATAACCGGGAGGCAGATGCTCAGCAGCAAGCTCCTGGACACGCTGGATGAGCTGTCCCGTACTGACACCCTGTGCGGGAGCGCCTGTAATCTGCACGGAGGAGAAACTGTTGAAGCGGCTCACCACGTTGGGCCCTGCTTCCATGGCCACATCAAGCACACCGGCCAGCTCGACCATGTCTCCGCTTCTGTTGCGCACATGAATCTTTTTGATATCGTCGGGCACAGCTCTGAATTCAGGATCCGCCTGAAGCTGTACACGATACACACGACCAAAGACGTTGAAGTCGTTAATATAATAGGTGCCAAGCCAGGCCTGCAGGGTATTGTAAATATCGCCTATGGGCAGGCCCAGCACTTTGGCGCGCGTCTGATTGAGGTTCACACGCACTTTGGGCTGCTCCACATTGAGCACGCCGGAGACAGCCTCAAAAAGCGGGTCGGCGTTAAGGCGGGCGACGAAATCGTTCATCACATCAGCCAGTTCGTTGATATCACTCGTACCGCGGGCTTCCAGCTGTGCTTCAATACCGGCGCGGAGACCCAGTCCCGATACAGGTGGCGGGATAAAGGCCAGCACAGTGGCTTCTTTCATACCGCCGAAACGAGCGAAGATCCGACCCACCACCGCCTCAGCACTGTTTTCCGGATCGGGCCGCTCGTCCCAGTGACGCAGGGCCACAAACATGGATGCCACATTGGTCGTATTGGCTCCGGAAAGACTGTCCTGACCGACCATGGCTGTCATCCCTTCCACCTCGGGCTGGGCAAGAAGGAAGTCTTCCACTTCTTTGACCACCTCCAGCGTACGATTCAAGGATGCGCCCTGGGGCAGTTGCACAACAGCCATGAAAAAACCCTGGTCTTCCTGAGGCACAAAAGCGGTAGGCACACGGCTCATGAGCTCATAAGATCCCCAAATGAGGGCTGCGAAAAGGATGATGGACAATACACCAAGACGGATCACCCATTTCACGGAAACCATGAAACCCCGGGACACAAAGTCGAAGGCATTATCGAACCAACGGAAAATGAAAAGCTTGTTATGGGCCGGTTTGAGCAGAGCGGCGCAAAGGGCCGGGGTCAGGGTAAGCGCCACAACACCCGAAACGGCAACAGCCATGGCAATGGTGATACCGAACTGGCGGTACATGACCCCTGTACTTCCACCCAGAAAAGCGACAGGCACATAGACAGCCGCCAGAACGAGAACACTGGCGATAATGGGACCTGTCACCTGTTTCATGGCCTTGATGGTCGCCTCACGGGGAGGCAGTTTCTCATCTTCCATGATGCGCTCCACGTTTTCAACAGCTACAATGGCATTGTCCACCACAATTCCGATGGCGAGGACCAGAGCAAAGAGCGTAAGGGTGTTGATGGTGAATCCGAGGACGAGAAGTCCCATGAAAGTGCCGACAATGGAAATGGGGATAGCTACAAGAGGAACGATTGATGCCCGCCAGCTGCCCAGGAACATGAGCACCACGAGCACCACAAGTCCCGTGGATTGGAGGAAAGTCATGGCCACTTCCCAGAGGGACACCTTGATGAAACGCGTGGTATCCATGGGTACGGAATAATACATGCCTTCAGGAAAACTTTTGGAAAGCTCTTCCATGGCTTTCAAGGCACCATCCATGGTGTTAAGCGCATTTTCCAGGGGCTGCATGATCACAGGCATGACGGCCGTTGTCTGACCTTTGTACCGCCCTTCAGAGCTGTAACCCTGAGCACCCAATTCCACACGGGCAACGTCTTTCAGCCGTACAACAGCACCATCGTCAGTGGCCATCAGAATCACATCTTCAAATTCCTGGGGCGTGGTCAGCCGACCAGGCGCGAGAACAGGGAAGGTAAATTCCACATTACCATCGTTGGGCCTGCCGCCGATTTCACCGGCCGCATACAAGCCGTTCTGTTCGCGGATAGCCTGGGCAACATCCGTCACGGTCAGCCCTTTGGCAACCAGCAAATCCGGATTAACGGAGATGCGCATGGAATAATCTTTGTTGCCGAAGACCATGACCTGCCCTATACCCGGAACACGCTTGAGCGTATCGAGCATGTAGATCATGGCGTAGTTACTCAGAAAGAGCGCGTCGTGCTCGGGATTCGTCGATTGCAAGGCGATGATACCCAGAAAGGTGTTCATCCGTTTGGATACGGAGGTTCCCTGACGGAGCACTTCCTCGGGCAGGCTCCGCTCAGCCCGCTTCAAGCGGTTCTGCACCTCCACAGCGGCAATATCCAGGTCCGTACCGATTTCGAAAGACAGCGTTACAGACAGGCTGCCGTCATTGGCGCTTTTCGATTGGTAATACAGGAGATCCGGAATACCGCTCAGCTGCTGTTCAATAGGCGTCGCCACGGCTTCCATGACCGTCTCCGCATCGGCACCGGGGTAATTGGCACTCACCACCACAGTAGGCGGTGTGATCTGGGGAGATGATTCGATGGACAGGGAAATCATGGACACCAGTCCTCCCAGGATGATCACAATGGAAATCACCCAGGCAAAGACAGGGCGGTCAACAAAAAATTGGGCTATCATAAAAGAATCCTCTTAGAGCTTATTTGAAAAGCGATCAGGCTGCATCCGGAGTGTCGTCAGCATCGCTGCTTGCTGCACCATCAGCGCTCACAGGGGCTCCACCACCTTCCGAGCCATCGTCCACATCCACCTCAATGCCGGGACGCACTTTGGTTCTGCCTTCAACAATGACCCGGTCTCCCACTTTGACTCCGTCAAGAATGACCCAGTCGCTGCCCGACCACATACCTGTGGTAACTGGAGTTGATTCAACTGTGTTGTCCTCATTGAGGGTATAGACATAAGTACCCTGGGGCGAAAGTCCTACGGAACGCTGGGGAACCACAATAGAGTCGGGACGTTCCCAGCCGTTCAACAATACCTTCACAAACTGACCGGGCTTCAATTGAAGCTCTTTATTGTCAAAAGTCGCACGCAGTTCCACCGTACCTGTTTTTGTATCGAGGTTGATATCTTCAAAATCCAGGATACCCTGAGAAGTGAAGGAACGGCCATCCAGAAGCGTGATCTCCACACCCATTTTATTTTCGCCATCCACACGACGGAGACGACCGTCCAATTCTTCATGTCTCCAGGAAACAAAATCGCTTTCTGTCACTTTGAAGGTCACATAAAGAGGATCAACCTGCTGCATGATGGTAAGCAGGCTGTTTTGTGAGGCATCCACCAGACTGCCCGGCTCTTTCAATGTCTTGCCCACATAACCCGTAAGAGGCGCATCCACTTTCGTATAGCTCAGCTGCAATTCAGCTTTGGCGAGCTGAGCCCGGGCAAGACGGAGGGCTGCCGTAGCGCTTTGATGTTCCGAGATCTTCTGATCCAGATCACGCTGAGCAATGGCACCGGGCTGGGTGATGGATTGCAGACGGTTCAACTCCTGCTCACTCAGAAGATGCCGGGCTTCGGCCTGTTCCACCTGAGCGGCGGCCACTTCCCGATCCGCCAGGAAATTGCTGTCTTCTATGGTGAAAAGACGTGTGCCCTTTTTGATGTAATCCCCTTCCTGATAATCACGGCTGTCGAGGAAACCCTGAATTCGGGCCCGCACTTCCACTGTTTTGGAAGGTGCCGTAAGGCCTACATATTCATACTGGACAGCCACGGTCTTGGATTCTACTGTGGCAACCGTTACAACAGGCTTCCGTCCCATTCCTGGAGGGCCCTGAGCAAAAACGGCTGAGGATAGAAGCACTCCGGCCAGGGCGGCACGAAAAAGAACTTTAAAATACATCGAAAACACTCCTGATTGTGAGTAAAAAGCGTATGCAGTACACAGTTAATTCAATAAATAAGGAAAATGGGGGTTTTCAGTCCGTACAAGCATGAAGTGGTAACACCGAAGAGGAAGAAACTTATTCACCCTCCTTCTGACGCTTGCGATGAATCTCCCGGACACCGGCCAGGGAAAAAGATACAATATGATCAGTCAATGCGTCAACAGAGGTGACGTCAAGTCGGAAAACTTTGCGGGGACCGCCCCCGGGATCACGATTGGGAATAGCCATGAAACATTGTCCTATAATACTCAGCTCACACCACTCAACATCACGTTGTGATAAAGTGTCGCCCACAATACTTCGGAGAATATCCTGAAGAAGTGCCCGCGCCCGCGCCAGCTCCTCGCTCAAAATTGACTCCAGCAAACCTGTAGGTTCCGTGATCTCAAGCATATGGATACGGTACCGCCCGCCAACCAAATCCGGATCAAAGAGGCGGCGCAAATGGGCATGAACAAATGCACGAAGACGCTCTTCCGCAGGGGCCTCCGAAGGAACGCCGCCGTCCAGGGGATGACGCTCTTCCATGCGCTCCGTCAGAAGAATAAAAGCTGCCTCGTAGAGTTTTTCTTTGGAGCCGAAATAATAATTGATGGAAGCCACATTGGCACCAGCCGCGCTGCAGATTTCAGCATGGGTGGCGCCGCGATAGCCTTTTTCGGCGAATATTTTGCAAGCCTGCTCCAGAATCGCTTCTTTGGTGCTTTGGCTCCGTTGGGGAGAGCTCATCATGAGCCTTTCATAAGAAGATCTAAATGAACATTTAAAATGGACGTTCTAAATGAACATTTGAATTGTAGCAGAAAAACAGACTTCATGTCAAACAAGATTCTCAAGGCAGAATCACAAGCTATCAACCCCTCCCCGATTCTGGAACGAATATCCGGAAATAACCGCTTTACACCATGCTTATTTGTCTATCACGAGTGTGTTGGCCAGAAGATCATGCAAGGCCTGCTTTCTTTCCGTGAAAGCGGCCATAAAATAACCAATCAGAAATATCAGGGTTGACAAGAGCTTTCCAAAGACACGGATACTGGCTTTGCCAAAAGAAACAGGATCGCCGTAACTGTCGGTCACTATGATTCCCATCGCTCTTTTTCCGAGCGTTGCCTGGTAAGAGGAAGACTCTTGAGCTGCGAAATAGATCCAAAAGCCAAGCACTTTGAGTATCATGAGGATTGGGGAAGCCTCCAACCCTTCAAGGTTCATTGAATCCATAGTGCCACCGCCCATAGTGTGAGACATCCCCCAGAATATGCCGAAAATAACATCCGTAAAAAAATACAGGACCTGGAGAAGAATACTGTCAATGAACATGGCGACAAACCGCTTCCCGAAGCTTGCATAAGCCAGATACGCGCTTGCTGCGCCTCCAGGGGCTCCGGCTGAATAAGAAGAAGAACGGGATGAAGGGTGTGCTGTCGCTGCAGGGGTCGACAAAGCCGGGACACTGCTGGCCCGGGCCCAGCCGGCCATTCCCTCTGTCCAGACCAGAATGTCCCGGGACAAGATCCCTGAAGCAAGCATGGACTTTAAAGCTTCCTCCATTATGGCTGTTTGTTCAGCGCCATCCGCCGAATAATACCATTGTTTTTCCGCCATCGGATTTTCCTCCTGTGCCGGGTTAAGTGACCCGCGCATCTGATTCTTTTTTATGAAATCAGTATATTCGGTTTTCAGAAGCTGAGAGAAACACCCGGGAAGGGCCTCTCGAAAAAAGGATTACAACTTTTTTTCTGCAATTGGTATACTCCGGGATTGAAAGCTTTGTACTGTCTTTACAGTTTAGTGCTTTCTCCGCTTGTGATACAAATATAAGACTATTCTGTGCTACTATTCGTCATCTTCCATTATTTTTTCGAAGAAGTTCATGTTGCTGACTCTGCAAGTCATAAACTTTCAAGATATTGTGGGAATCTCGACTCGGAAAACTGTCTTCCGACAATCACGAACAAATAATGACTTGGGAAACCCTGAAAGACGTTGAGAGTCACTCCTGGGAACGCCAATTTCCACATTGGCACACAGCGGGTCAGGACATTGACATTTTGCAAACGGTGATTGGGCAATAGATCTTTTACAGGCCAAGAATAAAATAAAAGCCTTTGTAAACTCTGAGTCTTTGTTCTCCCGTCAAATGCATATATAAGTCATGGTCTTTTCCCGGGTGTCCTGCCAATGTGGAAATTGGCGTTCCCAGGCTGCGCGACCCAAG
>JAAYJV010000084.1 GCA_012522755.1 Candidatus Hydrogenedens sp. | reverse complement strand
TCCCACATCCGTCCGATCCGACTGATCCGACCGATCCGTCCGACTCCCCGGAGACTACTGATCCCTTCAAGTCTCTTATTTGCCCCAAGACCAACCCCCGCCTCCGTCATGCCGCAATCAGATTTACAACTTTCCCGGGTCATCATGCCCTGTCTACCAATGTGGAACTTGGCGTTCCCAGGTGCGCGACTCAAAGTTGTCAGCCCCATCACCTATCACCTATCACCTATCACCTATCACCTATCACCTATCACCTATCACCTATCCCTATCCCCTATCCCCTATCCCCTATTCCCTATCCCCTATCCCCTATCACCTATTCCCTAATCCGTACTCCCGCATACCTGTACCTGTTTTCTCCCGGTGTTCCATAAAAATCAACGATGGACGACGGCGCGTTTCCGAAGCGGGTGCCGGCCAGGCAATAGGCCGACAGAGCTTCTTCCAAGGGCAGATCAATGAGTGTCTTGTCCGTATCTTCCGGGTTCAGACGCAATGCCTTGTTGCCGCCTTGAGTGCCACTGACAAAAAGTATGGCATAGAGCGCTCCATTGTCGCTTTCATGAAAACGCGCCTGGGTCGCCTGACTCTCTTCCGTGCCGGCAATGAGCATTTCCTTGTGGACAATTTTTCCTTCGCGGATCCTGGCCAGCCACAGAGAGTCCAGGATGGATTTATCGGGGAAGAAACGGTCGCGCATGAGTTCATTCTGCACTTCCCGGCGGGTGTACAGAATCCAGGCTTCGCCATCGGGGGAAATCCACAGGTCCTGGTTTCTCATATACCCGCAGGTATCGTCGACAGAATCGATCTCCAGCGCTTCCCCGAAATTCTCCCTTGTCAGATCGGGCGTGAAAGCATAAAAGAGACGGCGAAAAACATAATCCCATTGTTGCTCTGTCTGTTGAAACTTATAAGTACGCCAGGCTTCAACAGGCTCCACAATATCGCCTATGGCCAGAACATGAACAGCCTTATCCTGCAACGCCACTTGGGGATAACAGGCCCGGATGGGAAACTCCAGGAAGCCCAGAGCCAGTGTTTTTCCCTGCTGATCCATAAGACAGGCCTGCTGCACACTCGTAGTCGCATCGATATTCAGCATGAGCAACAGCCCCTTCTTCGCATCGGCGGCATAGCCTCTGTAGGAGTGGTCGGTGAAGTGATGTTGCTTCGACCATTGCGGAAGAAAAGCCTTCTCCTCCACCCCATCCTCCGTCACGGTGAAAGAAAGAAGATGAGGCAAACAGGGACCGTATTTGACTCCGGGCGGTTCCAGCGAATCGTTGACATACAAGGCGAGTTGTCGGGGCGGCAATACAGCCAGTGAAGCCGGTTCGCGCTGTCTGTATCCTTCCGGCTCCGCCACGGTCTCCCATCCGCTTTCGCCGAGTCTGAGAAATCGCCAGCGCGTATTGCACAGGAGCGGCACATCTTCGCCTGTCTCCATGACACTCACATAGACCTCATCGCCCAGGCGCGCAATCTGGCTGCATCCGGCGGACCAGAGAGGTCCGGAGCCGTTATCCGGAGGCAGGAGCGTGAAAATGTCGCACTCACGCTCCACAACCGCTTCCGATGCGAAGGCGACCGCTCCCAGAGTGAAAAGGAGCAATGCCGGAACAAGTTGAATAGTTCTGTTCATGAAAAACGCTTTCTCATCAGGCATTGTCCAGAGGCTTGAAGTCTATGGAGGTGAAGTGACCACAGGCGTTGTGGGCCGTGACAATCTGGGGAATTCCCTGTTGCACATCAAGAGAGGCGGCATGAATATGACCCGTGAGGACCAGTAGCAGATCAGGCGTATTGAAGACCGCTTCGTGAAAAGCATAGGTCACGGGGGTATGCCCGTCTTCGCGCCAGATTTCACGACGCTCCACTTCCCAGATATGATCTTTCGCGGCGCCCCATTCGGGATGGCCACAGCCGAAGCCCACACCTCTTCCCGGTACATAGAGAGGAATATGCATGCACAGCACAAGAGGTTTCCCGGAGGCCGCTTCCTGTCTGTAAAACTCCAGTTGCTCGGGAAGGATCTCGTAGATGGAGTCATCGATGAAGACAAAGCGGATGCCGCCGATCTCCTGGCTGTAACAGAGGGGATTTTCGCCCTGATACATGGGTGCCAATCTTTCGGCGATCCAGTGGTCACGCAGCTCTTTGGAACTTCCGGGCAGACCCTCATAATGCCAGTCGTGATTTCCCGCCACATAAGCGAAGGGAATGCCTGTGGCCTGGAGTTTTTCCAGGGCGAAGTCCACAGCGGCCGGTGAAGGAAAGCTGAAGATATCGCCGGTCAGGACGATGAAATCAGCCTTTTCTTTTTTGGCACGCTCCAGAGTCATCTCAAAATTTTCGGGCACTGTATAGGTCTTGCCATCTTCAAAATGGATATTGTTCTGGAAGGCGGCCGCCATGCGCTTGCTGTTGTCCAGCCAGGGCGCGCCCCGCTCATCGTCCAGCGTCAGATGACTGTCCGTAATCTGAAAGACTTTGAGGGACTGCTGCAAGGCGGGGGAATAGAGGGCTGCACGGTAGCCTGTGAGCGAAAAAGAACCCCCTTCTGTGAACACCTTAGTCCTTTTACTTTCCGCCTGTACAGTTCCCTGTGTAAAAGCGATTCCCGCCAGTGCGGAACATCCGAGAAAACTTCTTCTTTTCATGATTTTTTTCCTGCTGTGTTCTGAAAGCCTTTGTATGTGATCAGCCGATGAGTTCCCAGCCGGGACGATAACTGCGCTTGAGCAGTTCGTTGGCCGCTTCGTTGTTTGTAACCCGGCCCGTGGCGCCGTCATAGTCCAGTTTTTCACCGGCCCTGTAGGCGGCCAGTCCGAGAATCATCATCTCCATTTTCGTCCCGCCATATTCGAAGTCGCAGGAGGTTTTGCCGCCCGTCTTGCAGGCATTGATCCATTGCTGCTGGAAATTGCCCATGGGCTCGATGATTTCCTCTTTGGGTCGGGGCGTGTAATAGGTCATATCGGAGCTGTCTTCGGAGGGGATGAGAATACGATCGTCGAAAGAGCAGACCAGATGTCCCTTGCTGCCTTTGAAGAGAGCGCCGTGGTTGATCTTGTCCAGGTCAACGGAGGACAAGGGAGACCGGGGCATGGCGCCACCCTGATGCCAGGAGACTTCTATGGCCGGTCGCCAGTCGTTGGCGGGCAGTTCGAAAATCATGGTCAGTTCCACAGGTGTCACCTCGGGGTTGTATTCTTCACCGAAGGCATAAGCGCTTGTCGGCAGACTTCCATCGATGGCGTTCCAGGCGATATCCATGGTATGGCTGCCCATGTCGGCCACCTGCCCCGCACCGAAATCCCAGTACATGTTCCACTGCAGACAGTTCGCACCCGGTTCGCCGGCGAAATAATCAGGCGTATAGGGATGATAGGGCGAGGGTCCGATCCACAGATCATAATGCAGCGTCGCAGGCGCTTTCCCTGATGCGGGCGGATAGCCCGGCTTGGGCAGCTGACGGTTGCCCCAGGTGCTCACCGATTCCAGTTCACCGATGGCGCCATCCTGTATGAGTTCGCGGATCCGGTCAAAGTTGGGTTTGGCATGACGCTGCGTTCCATGCTGTACGACGAGTTTGTCTTTTTTCTTCATCCATGCTTCACGGACCAGGCGTATTTCTTCCACACTGAGGCCGAGCGGTTTTTCCATATAAATATGGTAGTCCCTGTTGAGCGACCACATCCCGATGAAGGCATGGGTACTGTCGGGTGTGCAACAAACAACGGCATCAATATCTTTCTGATCCAGGCACTTGCGCCAGTCCACATAATGCTTCGCCTCGGGGAAATGCCGGGCCGCTTTGGCCAGGTGGTTTTCGTCCACATCACAAAGAGCCACCACATTTTCACGGATGAGCCCTTCGTAGTGTGCCTCCGCACGACCGCTCGCACCGAGCAGGGCGATATTCAATCTGTTGTTCGGCGTGTTCTGACCGAAGAGTGTGCCGCTGGGCAGGATCATCAGTCCGGCACCGGCTGCGGCGGTTTTCACAAAACTGCGACGGCTGATCTGGGATTTCTTTTCCATGAGACAAACTCCTTTGTGTTGCAGGAAACAATCAGATTTTATTATACATCTTTTGCGTATGGGATGCAGCTTTGTACAGGTGATAGAGGGTTTTTTTCACCACAATGGACACAGAGGACACAGAGAACCACCGAGAAATGACACTGACACAACGAGCCGTGGAACCACAGATGCACACTGATTAACACTGATAAATTAAAAACCTTGAGCCGCGCAGCCTGGGAACGCCAATTTCCACATTGGCAGGCTACCCATGATGACATCAACAATCTATTGACTTAGCCACGATATGATGTCTCTTTCTGCAATTATGAATGCCCTATCACCTATCACCTATCACCTATCACCTATCACCTATAATACGCCTCCGGCATGCCGCAACCCGGTCAATATATTCTCCGGGGCATTATGCGCTGTCTGCCAATGTGGAAATTGGCGTTCCCAGGTGCGCGACTCAAAGTCGTCAGCCCTATTACCTATC
>JAAYJV010000083.1 GCA_012522755.1 Candidatus Hydrogenedens sp. | reverse complement strand
CCTTGGTGTCAGGGCTGGTAGGGGCACGGCATGCCGTGCCCATTTCAACCATTGCCCCGGGTGTCTTTCATGTCCCTGTCAGCTCGAAAATCCACAAAATCATGGTCGATTCAACTGTTTAAATCAAAGGGCTTGCAGAGATAAGAGCATGCACGTTTTGGAAAAGACAGCGAGAAAAGTGTTGTGGCTGTATCAGGGAAATGAATTTACTTGTATCCCTCCTTCCTGTTATACTTTCAGTCAATGAACAGTGTTTGTGACTTCTCCCTACAGGTAGGCAGAAGAGGAGAAGCCACAGGTTTTCAGGGCTGAATAACCGCTTTACTGTCGTGACACTGTTCCATAATAATCGCATAATTGCCTGATCACCCATATAGAAAGGGGTGTCCATGCCCGTAGATCTGGTTTCGGTGGGAGTTGTTTGTGCTGATGTAATGGCCCGGCCCGTTGAGGAAATGCCGGCCCGGGGTACATTGGGACTGGTTCCCGTTCTGGAGATGCATCTTGGCGGTCTGGCCGCTGTTACAGCCAGTGTTTACAGCCAATTGGGAGGTAAATCCGCTTTTCTCGGCCGTGTCGGCGCCGATGGTTTCGGCGATTATCTGCTTGCCAGCCTGCAGCAGAAGGGCGTGGATACCCGTCTTGTTCAGCGTGATCCCGCCTCTCGCAGTTCCGCCACAGTGGTCATGATTGACGAGGCCGGTGAGCGCACTTTTCTGCATCATACAGGCGCCAATGGGCGGACCTGTGCATCAGACATTGACTTTTCGAAAATAGCCCATATGAACGCGAAGGCTCTTCACTGGGGTGGTCCGTCCATCATGCCGGGTCTGGATGGCGCTCCCATGGGTCGTGTCTTTGCCGAAGCCCGGGCGCAGGGCCTGCGAACCACCATGGATACCTGCTATGATGGCAATGGTGTATGGTTGCCTTTGATTGAAGATTCTTTGCCCCATCTGGATCTTATTTTTTCCAGCTATGAAGAAGCCTGTTGTTATACGGGCGAAAATGAAGTGGAAGCCATCGCTGATTTCTACCTGAATTACGGGATCGGCACCGCTGTCATCAAGCTGGGTGATCAGGGTGTCTTCATCAAAAGCACGGACGAAGAGTATCGCATTGCCGCTCATAAGGTGAATGTGCTGGATACGACAGGTGCCGGCGATGCTTTTTGCGGTGGTTTTCTTTATGGCTGGCTGCAATCCTGGGATCTGGAACGCTGCGGACGTCTGGCCAATGCTGTAGGTGCATTGACTGTCCAGCATATGGGCGGTGCCGATGCGATCCGTGATCTGGATCAGGTATTGACTATTATGGAGACTTTGTCATGACAGCTCTGATTTTTCTTTTCACGGCCACCTGTTTCGGACAGACCTGGAACACCCCCGTTATTTCTGAAGCGGAGTTGGCCCCTCCCGGAGAAATCAGCGCAACGCCTTCTTCCGGCACAGCTGCTTCCAATGATCTGGAATCCGGCAATGAGTTTTCGGCTCAGCCTGTCACGGAACTGCAATGGGAATACGATGAGGAAGGACAGCCCGTCGCCCGTCCCGTGACCAGCGCTCCCGTCCAAAGCGCTCCAAAAGAAAGTGCGCCAGAGCCTGTTGTTGAGCCACAGGCTGTTTCCACCAGTCCGGACATAGCTCAGGACAAAAGCACCGGCGTCCGGGGATCCCGACAGGCCGCCACCTTTTGGTTCATGTTGATGAATCGATAAACCCGAGAACAAGGCACAGTCGTAATGCTTCTTCGAGTGCTTGGAATATCATTGGCGCTTCTTCAGCCTTTTGCGGCCCAGGCCGCTGAGGGTGGAGCGGTTCGTGTCCGAGACCGGGAAGCGAATCTGGCCGCCTGGGATCGGGCCATGACGGCATTGCTGGCATTGCGCGACGAGGCACAGCCTGCATTGCCCGTTGATCTGGGTGAAGACAATACGGCTCCCCTGACTGTTGCCAGTGCCGATCTTGCTGAACTGGGGGAAAGCACTGCTGTTGCAGCGGAGGCGGAAAGCTTCTCCTTTGTTTTTGATGACGAGGATTTTGAGGAGAGCCTTGAGTCCGGGCTTCCCGCAGCCACGGAGGAGACCATCCCCGAACTGGAGTCTTCTGAAGAAAAAACCGCTGAGAGTCAGGCTCCGGCCGAGGGCGATAAGGGCATTGAAATTGTGCAAGAAAGTCCGGAAAAGGAGCTTTCCGACGAAGAGGAAACTGACGCGCCTTTATTCCGTCAACAGCCGCTGCGTGTTGGAGAATTGCGTGCACCCCGTCCGGGTCGTCCTTCCGCCAATCCTCTGGAAGGGATGGACAAACGAACCCTGCGCGATGCCATCACACGACCTGTGGAATTTGGCGAAGCTTCTCTGGGCTTTGAACCGCCGGACTGGACCGAGCCCTTGCGTGATATTGAAGCGGACAGCATGACAGCCGATCTGGCTACGCGCGAAACAGTCTTGAAAGATCATGTCCGCTTGCGGCTGGGAGAAATGGATTTTGAGTCGGATTCCTTCCGCTTTTCCGAGCAGGAAGGCCACTATGAAGCTCAGGGCAACGTAATCGTACAGCAGCATCAATCCCGACTCAGTGCCGACCGTCTCAGTTATACAGCGCCTGCAAGAGAAGAGGTGGAAGAGATTTTTATTCTGGAGCCCGGTCCCGATGAACAGGGCTTTGCCCGGAAACGGCTGACCATGGGCCGTCTTCTGGCTGAAAATCTGCATGTGGAAGAGCCGACGCGCGAACTGCATGCAGCCTGGGTGGACTATGATTTCGCCACGCAGACAGGGGAATTGCGTGATGCCTGGGGAACAGCCACAGTCTTCCGTTATGAAGCGGAAAAGGTGGAAATCTTCGGGCCGGATAATGCCCATTTCGAAAACATTTCTCTGACCACCTGTTTCAAAGATCCGCCGCACTATAAGATTCACCTGCGAAAGCTGGAGATCCAGGACCGGGAGAATATACGTGCTGAAAAACTGCAGTTGCAGCTGGGCAAATTCAAACTGCCCTTCTATATGCCTCTGATCCAGGCCGGTGCGAATCAGGCCATGATGCTCGATTATGACAGTGGAACACGGGCCGCCACGGGCTATTACATCAATACGGGGGTTCAGTTTGATATCACGCCGGAGCTGTCTCTGGGACCCCGCATCATGCCCACGGCCAAGCAGGGCTTCGGTCTCGGGGCGGACATGTATTATGACTTCATGTCCAAGCCCACTTCACCCCTCTACAGAACGCAGGGGGAACTCCATGGTCTTTATACAACGAAAGATCGGGGCCATTATCTGTGGCGGCACCGTTATGAAGACAACGAAGATTTTGTTTTGCGTATGGAATCGGAACACTGGTCGGACAGGGATTATTTCAAAGATTTCTTCTATGAAGAGTTCAGAAACCGCACGACACCGCGAAGCTTCGCCCATCTGCTGTACAGACAGCCCTCCTATATCGCCACAGCCACGGCCAGGCTCAATACGCACTCCTGGCTGAATGAATCGGAACAGCTGCCCGAGGCGACTTTTCACCTTATCGAGCGTCCTCTGACCGGGCCGCTCATGGCGTCCTTCGATACGGTGAGCGGCTATTACCGCCAGAAATTCCGGGGACTTGAAGGGATCCGCTCCGTGAGTACGGGTCGCCTGAGTCTGGACTGGAACCCTTTACCCTATCTGGGAGTGACGCCCTTCATCGAAAGTCAGGCCACCTGGTACCAGCATCTGGCGTACAGGGACAGCGATTATTTCCGATTCAATCATACAGCAGGGCTGACGCTGCTCACACGCTTTCACAAAATCTATCCGGGCCTCCTCGGTTTCTCGGCTATCAAGCATGTGGTGGAACCTTCCATCACCTATTCCTATACGCCGAGCACCAGTCTGCGGGCTTCGGAAGTGCCGCAGATGGATGCCTACGACAGTGTATTCGGGCGGAACCGGGTGGAAACGAAATTATCGAACCTCTTCTATGGCAAAGATGCGGAGACCGATGAGGTCTGGCGTGTCGGCCGGCTGACCTTGTATCACGGCGCGGATTTCTGGAATGAGGTGCAGAAGTCTCAGGATTACGAAGTTGAAATTGATATCCGGCCCAGACCCTGGTGGGGTACCCAGTTTGTCCTGGAGCGGCACGATGTGAATGGTGGAAGCCGACGTCAGAATAAAGCGCAGCTCTCCACACTTCTGGGGAAAGCTTCCAATCTGTATGGACGATACAACCAGCTGTCCAATACCTACAGCCCCTATGACCCTGACAATCTCTTCAATCAACAGGGCTTTTCCATTTCGCAGCTGTCCCTGCCCGACAGGAGCCGTTATGATCGTAGTGAGGAACACAAGGCTCTTTATACAGATTATACCCGTCTGTTGACTCAGGTCTATTATGACAATACACTTCTTGGCGGAAGGCTCAGCAGTCGTGTGGGTTTTGCCTATACGGACACAGCCGGAACCGTCTTCAACCGGGAAATTCTCTATGGACTGGGCTATAAACTGGGCGAACACTGGGGCGTGGGCTTCGAGCATATTTACAGCCTGCGCGAACGGGATATGATCCGGCAGACCTATGAAGTGCGCCGTAAATTTGACTGCTGGGAATCGGCTGTCAGGTTCCGTGACAGGGGTTCAGGATTTGATGTGAATCTGGAAGTCAGTCTGGTTGCTTTTCCGGGAAGCAGGATCAGATTTTAGGGGCGAGGGGAGGTAGGGGCACGGCATGCCGTGCCCGGTTGAGTATCAAGCCCGGTGTTTTGTTCTTGCCATTCGTCTGTGCTTTATTCTGGATCCCGGTCTTTTTCGCGTTGTCTCTGTAATTATCTTTGGGCACCGTCTTCAGCGCGAAAAAACCGGGAAGACGCAGGCGGGGGCTGGTTTTGGGGGGTATATAAGAGACTTGAGGAGATTAGTGGACTAACTGGGCACGGCATGCCGTGCCCCTACCTGCCCTCGCCCCTCGCACATCCGACTGACAGCATTGTGTTTTGTTCTTGCCATTCGTCTGTGCTTTATTCTGGATCCCGGTCTTTT
>JAAYJV010000082.1 GCA_012522755.1 Candidatus Hydrogenedens sp. | reverse complement strand
CGTTTACGGATGCTGTGAATATTCAAGTGGATACCCTGGAGTCTTTTACAGGTAAATCTGCCAGTAAACCCCGCATGAGAAATCACTTTGCAGTTGGATGTTTCAATGCTCGGCTTGACGATAAAAATGTCCAGAGAACCGAAAAAATACGCACCGCCTTCAATGCACCCTTGCTCCCCTTTGTGCTGGCCACCACCTCAATCGGACAAGAGGGCTTGGATTTTCATCTGTATTGCAGAAAAGTGTTTCATTGGAACCTGCCATCCAATCCGGTAGACCTGGAACAGCGGGAAGGTCGTGTCAACCGCTATATGGGTCTCGCCATTCGACAAAGCATCGCGAATAAATACGGCACCATCCCTTTCAAGAAGGATGTTTGGCAGGAGATGATGGGCCAGGCAAGTTTGAAAGAAAACGGGATTATTCCGACCTTGTCCCCTACTGGTGTCTCCCAGACAATAGCGGTGACCATGTGAAAGTTGAGCGGATTGTGCCCATGTATCCTTTCAGCAAAGGCCAACAAGTCTATGAACGACTGATTGCAGTGCTGGCCCTATACCGCTTGACCTTGGGGCAGCCAAGGCAGGAGGACCTGATAGAATTGTTGACTAAAAGAGGCCTGAGTCCAGAGGACGTGGACAGGTTGGTCATGAACCTCAGTCCATACTTCAGGGCGCAAGAAACATCTAAAAGATGTACAGCCTCTTACTCTAAGAAAATCTCTTGATTCAAGGATTAGTCAATCATCTGCCAACCATGCATCTTTCCCGCGCTTGATTAAACAGACAAGGTGCTTGATTTCATCTTCTGTCCCCATATCCAGCACGGGGAGAGGTATATCCAACCAGTCGGCCATAATGCACAATACCTGATGAGAAGTTTTTATAAGGGCTCTATAACCACCTATAGTTGTGCTGTGCTCATTCCACATATCACTACCGAACTGCCTTCGATCATTATGAGCAAGAACAGTGTCTCGTAACGATTTCAGCTTGCCAATGTTCTCTCGTTGTCTATCAAGCAATGTATTAATCTCTTTGGTTGTTCCAAATTGAGCATCTGACTCCTTGGTGTATAATCTATTGTTCTCAAATAACTTAAGGAGCGTGGATAAGGATGTCGGTTTGTCTTTTGGATTCTCTTCATACATCCTGCACAACAATACAACGAATTGACGTAAAATGCATGCATGGTCAACTGAAAGAAACCTGGCGCAGTATTTAGGACATCTACATCCTTAACCTGAACATTATACAGTGCAATGTATGCTTTGAAAAACTCATTGATGATGTACAAATCATCAATCAAGTATTTTACTTTCTTATAAAGCATGTCAAATTATAGTAAAAACTCAGAGAGCTTCCCATAACCCGAGATAAAAGCTTCCCTTTGAGCTCTGGTAATGCTGACATAAAGTAAACAGCGTTCGGCAGTAAGCGACTCTTCTCGTGATACCTCGTCAGAGGCATCAATTGCACTGATTAAAGGTACTATCCTGTCATTGGCTGCAACTATAAAAACATAGGAAAACTCAAGTCCTTTCACCCTGTGCATTGTTGCAAGACGGACTCCCTCAAAAGTGCGGTCATCTGATTTGCTGCGCTTGATCTCATAAACGCGGAATCCGGCTTGAGTCATCTGCGCTTTATATTCTTCCAGTATTTTTCCAGTTCGTGCAATGACACAGACGCTGCGTAGGCCTATTCCTCTTTCTTCCAGCTCGCGAAGATGGTTGATGAGGAACTCATACTCCGCGTTTGCATCTTTAAATACATTAACCTCAGGCTTGGGGCCATGGGTCAGGGATTGGCAGAGTTTTCCATCATCATATGCATCATCAAGATCATCGAAGGAGATCCCTTTTAGCAACGCAAAAGCGTGTTTTCTAATTTCCTCGGTGGTGCGGTAGTTAATCCGCAGGTAACTGCTACGCCCTCTGATATGGACATTGCTTTTGGATAGTGTTGCTTTGCGCTTGTAAATGCGCTGATGGGCATCGCCGACGATAAACAGGTCATTTTGATGCTCGGGTCCTGCGATTGCCCGCAAAAGTCGATATGCATTGTTCCTGAAATCCTGTCCCTCGTCAACGCTTACACTTTGGAACAAGCCGTCAGGATAGCGATTCTCCAGCAGTTTTCTACAATCATATAAGGCTGTGTCAATATCCCGTGTTTTCTTTTCTCGAAGAAGATTCTGAAACTCTTCAAATACACGCCATACCTGCAATCGCTTTCCACGGTCCAGGCGGGTGCCTCTGCCAATCCTGGAGGCAAACAAGTAGGAATCTTTGCTGAAATCTCCCTGATTTGCCAAAACCCGCGTCCATTCCTCAGCGAAGAATCTCGCGTCCAAGCCGAGGTTGACCCCTGATAGCGCCAGCGCTTCCTCCCAAGTCTCATCCAACTGATCACTGTAAATCAAGCTGGTGGGAAATCCTTGTTCCCGCAGAAAACGTAAAACCCATGCGTCCAGATTGACCACCTCAATGCGGCGCATTTCTTCCACACTGCAAATTTTTCTCAGGTTGTCTTGAATATCAGCCGCTAAGTTGGTAGTAAACGTGGTAAAAAAAATGCTTTGATTTTCAGGCAAGGTCTTCAGCAGGTGCTTAGCACGGTGAATAGCTACCACCGTTTTTCCTGTGCCTGCACCACCCAGCACCCTTGCAGGTCCGTTAAACCTTCGACTAACCACCTTCCTCTGCGAAGGGTGCAAGAAAATGCGCCATTTTTCCAGTGGTTCTGCCAACATGCGGCGCAGTTCATCTTCTCCTTCCACAACAACAAAGGATTTCTGGCTTTCGGGAGTCAGCAAAGCGCTTTCCATGTCATGGGCTTGAGCGGCCGTTCCCCTGTTTTCGTTCACCAGAACCATCACTTCTTCAAAAGGAAAATCGTTAACGATCCATTCCAGGTGCTCGTAACAATCTTCCGGGATAATGCCCCGGCTTTGGAAAAACGCCTCCATACTCGTCAAAGATCGGATATATTCAAGCTGCTCAAGCGGAACTCCCAATAATTGTAGTTGGTCATCGCTCAGCTTTACAAACAAAGGCGTAGACACCGCTGCTATAGCGGGCGTCTCAGGCGCGACAGCATTCACTTCATAGACTTGTAGATTGCCAGTTTGCGGATTGACTTCAATTTTTTTGCGAGCCGCCCACTCGTATGCCTTGTCATGATGATCAACCCACAGCAGGAGAAACACTTTATCATGGTCTTCCCGGGCGACAACACCGCGATAAGTCTGATCAACCCGCACAGACATCAGTTTTTTATCCGCCGCGCCCATGATGGGCTCGAGGTTGATGCCTGGTGAAAGCGGATTGTTCTTAAACTTGTTGACAAACTCTGTGGTTTTCCCTTGGATTTGTTTGGGCAGTGCCGCGAAGGCTGTCAGAAATCCATCAGAAATTGCTACCCTCTATTGCATGCTTAACCCCCTGCAAATAACGCTTCGTCAAGGTCAGATTCAGTTGTAAAGACGCGCCACCCCTGTTCTTCAAACACTTGTCTGTTTTCAATTTGTTGAGGAAGCAAAAATACGATGCGCCTGTCTTCCCATGCCATTTCTGCTTCTGCAGCAACAAAGCCATCAATTTCCAACTCAAATCCAACAGAAGATGGTGGAGGAACTGACTTCCCAGATAAAAGCTCAGCCGTGTCCAAAGCCGCCGACGTAAGCAGCTCGCGGGTCTGTGCCCATAGGTCTTCAGCTTCCAGTAAAGACTCAGCCGGTGGCACGATACTGTGATAGATTCCTGCTTCCATTCCCATGATTGTTACTGCACTGAAATGGTCCAGGAACTGCATCAGGTTTGCAAAATGCCACAAGCCATTGAGTTCTTGCACAAAATGAGTGCCACGCCCTTCGAGATCGTCGTTCAATACCGCCTGCACCAACACATCCGCCTGACCTTTTCTTTCGCGCATTTGCCTTGTATCTATACTTGTATAGATGGCCAGGTGCGGGTTGACATTATGTGGATACCAAGCCGCACAAAAAGTGTTGCCAAAGTGCAGATGGGAAATGTCCTTGTTCAACGCCTCGGCAACTTCCATTGCCGGACCTTGCCAGCGGGAGAAGACCTCTTGTTCCCTGATACTATTACGATCAACGAGTGAAAATCCCGCTGCTTTTGCATACGCCTTGAACACATCCTCCGCTCGGTCAACCGTCAGGTAGGCTGCTAAAAGCTGCAAAGGTGATAATTGTCCGGGATTCAAAGATACAGGCTGATTGCCCAAAGACTGCATATACATGCCACTTTCAGGGTAATTCTTGTGAATCAGAGTCGGCGTCGCATAATCTACAATCTGGGCATCAAACACGCTTTGGATATCCTTGTAACTGAAGGAGAACAGCCTGAAATTACCACTCTCCAAAATAGCTGTGCGTTTGAGGGTATCATCCGCCGCAGTATCCGTGTGAAACTGTGCCCCATCGGTAAATATCACCACAGGCTTCTTTCCTTCGTTTCCCCTCTGGGGCCACAACACAAAGTCTGCCCGTGAGGCTACACTTACACCCCGGGTTTCATCCATCCTAACCTGAGGTTCTATGAGCCAGGTGTTCTCTCTAGCCTTCAGATAGTAGCCTTCCTTGCCGTTCACCATGGTTTCATCGATGGTCAAGATTTGTCCTTGAAAACGTGTGCGTTCCAGCGCCACGATAAAGCGACGCTCCAGTTCGCTTTCAACGGTAGCGTTCACATGAATATCTGCCAGGCCTTTTACACGTTCCAGATTGTCCTTACCAGAAAGTATGGTCTGCAAAAGCTGCATGGCTGTTTTTCTGGAAATCTGCCCCACATTGCGGCTTTGCCGATATGCAAACAAGCACTG
>JAAYJV010000081.1 GCA_012522755.1 Candidatus Hydrogenedens sp. | reverse complement strand
CCTATCCCCTATCCCCTATTCCCTATCCCCTATCCCCTATCCCCTATTCCCTATCACCTATCCCCTATTCCCTATCACCTATCCCCTATCACCTATCCCCTATCCCCTATCCCCTATCCCCTATCACCTATTCCCTATTTCTTCAGCTGTAAATAATCAGGGCGCAGCTGACAGCCCAGAGAATCACGGTAATACAGGTGGGCATATCTTTGAGCAGCACCTGGCTGGGGTCTCCGGTCTCATTTTGTTCCACGAGCCAGAGATAGCGTGCCAGTCCGTATATGACAAAGGGAAGGGTCATATAAAGTTTGTCTGTTCCGATGCGGGAGACGACTTCGGGGCTGCAGGTATAGATGGTGAAGGTGATCATGGCACCGCCAGCCACAATGATGAGCATTTTGTCGATGAAGGCGATGGTGTAATGGTTCAGTACTTCACGGTGTGTGGCGGCACCTTCTTCGAGGAGTGCAATTTCGCCACGCCGTTTTCCCAGTCCGAGAAAGAGGGCGAGAAAGAGGGTGCAGACAATGAGCCAGTTTGAAAAGACCACATGAATGACCACGGCTCCGGCAATGGCTCGAATGACGAAGCCTGAGGCTACGGCGATGACATCAACAATGAACAGTTTTTTGAGCAGAAAGCTGTAGGAGGCTGTGAGAACCAGATAGCTCAGCAATGCGAGCAGAAAGGAGAGGTCGAGAAAAAGTGCCAGATTCAGAGCCAGACAGAGAAGCATGACGGCGAAACTGGCAGCCGGCAGCGGCTTGATCGCTCCGGAAGCCAGAGGCCTGTTCTTCTTGGTGGGGTGCCTTCTGTCACTTTCACGGTCACGGAGATCATTGATTATATAGGTTGCGCTGGATGCCAGACAGAAGGTGAACATGGCGAGAAGACTGCGTATGACGGCCTCGGGGTTGAGGAGCTGCTGTGCAAAAACCAGCGGCATGAGAACGAGCGCATTTTTGCTCCACTGATAGACCCGTAACAGACGGATCGCGTTTACAAGGTTTTCCATAAAGACACCTTTTTATATATTCATTTTCTTGAATTGCCATTCGGGGATGTAGCGGATGATCATCATGATCCAGCGCCAGAAGAAGGGCACATAGATGACATTGGCTCCCCGCAGAATGGCTTTGACCATGGCTTTTGCCGCAGCTTCAGGGGAAGCGGTCAGCGGTGCGGGCAGGGGCATTCCCCAGGTCATGGCCGTGTCCATGAATCCGGGCTTGATGGTGATCACCTGCACATTGGCACTGTACAGTCTGTTGCGGAGGCCGCTGAGATAGGCTGTGAGCCCCGCTTTGGCGGCGCCATAGATATAGTTGGATTTCCGGCCTCTGTCGCCCGCCACGGAGCTGAGAGCTGCAATGAAACCGCTGCCGCACTCTTCGAAGAGTGCCGCGAATTTTTCCAGGAGTGATACAGCTCCGCTCAGGTTGGTGTCGAGGGTACGTTTGGCTGTGGCGAAGTCCATCTGTGCCAGTTCCTGATCGGCCATGTAACCGGCGCAGTACACCACGCCGCCGGGCGTATTGCCGAAGCTCTCCACACACTGATCCAGAAAACCACCGTGGCTGGCGAAGTCCAGAGCATCAAAGAAACGGACGGAACAGCTTACCTCGTGGCGGACTTTGATGTCATCGGCCAGGCATTTGAGTTCGTCCACATCGCGCCCGGCCAAGAGGATGGAGAAGCCCCGTCGTGCGAATTGGTCGGCAATGGCACGTCCAACAGAGGAGAGGGCACCGGCAATGACAACAGTTTTTCTGGAAATGAGCATGACAACGGTCCTTTATTTTATCAGATGCAGGCGTCTTGCCTGTGCTGAAGAAAGAAGCCCCTGAGGATCCAGCAGGGCGCATTGCTCGCGGAAAGCTTCCACGCCGGGATACATGGCGGCAAAAGTTGCGGAATCGGTAAGGGAATCTTTGGCCAGATAGAGACGGCCGCCATGATCGAGGAGTATGCGGTCCAGCTCTCTGGTAAATTCTTCAATGCCGGGTTTGCAGGGGATATCCAGCGCCAGGGTATATCCGGGCATGGGATAAGAGAGCAGCCCGGGATTGGAGGGGCCAAAGCACTTCAGTACGGCCAGGAAGGAGGCTCGTTTCTGTTCTGAGAGCATTTCAAGCATGCTCACGAGCCCCATGCGTCCCTCGAAGGGGAAGGCGGCCTGGTACTGGATGAAGCCGCGGCGGCCATACATGCGGTTCCAGTCATGGATCCCGTCGAGGGGATAGAAGTAGCTTTCGTAATTGGTGATCACCTCTTGGCGGTTCCGGTTTATCCGGTAAAAAAGCGTATTGAAGGTTTTGATACTCAGATTGTTCAGGACGAAACCCGGGAAATCGATGGGCACGGCCAGAGGGGGACGCCGTGAAAATTTGTAGGGTTTTTCTTCGTGACGCCGTGGCAGATCCCTGACCCGTGCATGGGCGCCTCGCATCAGGATTGACCTGCCCAGATGAGCACGCTTCGCCAGGCAATCGATCCAGGCCACGGAATACAGGTAGTCCCGGTCTCTCGACTCCATTTCTTCGAGAACGGCGTCCAAATGAGGGCAACGCTGATAGTCCACTTTGACATAAGCGGATTCAACAGCACGCAGCTGGATCTTTGCGCTGAGAATCACTCCCGTGAGTCCGATACCGCCCACAGTAGCCCAGAAAATTTCGCTGTTTTCCGAAGGGGAACAAGTGACCACACCCAGTGCGGGAGTCCATAACTCCAGAGAGTGGACAAAACGCGCGAAGGTGCCGTCGCCATGGTGATTTTTCCCGTGAACATCGTTGGCAATGGCTCCGGCAACAGTCACGAATTTTGTTCCCGGTGTTACAGGTAAAAACCAGCCTCTGGGCACGAAGGTTTCCAGTATTTCCGCCAGACTCACTCCACCTTCACAGTCGAGGATGCCTGTTGTCTCATCAAAATGGCGCATCCGGTTCAGACGGCACATGTCGAGGACAAGACCCGCCTCATTCACGGCTGTATCACCATAACTGCGTCCGAGACCGCGGGGGATGAAAGACTGGTCGCCGGAAGCTTCCAGAAAACTTTTCAACTCGCTGTTTCGCTCCGGTCGGAAAACAGCACAGTCCTTCGGATGGTATCGTCCCCAACCGGAAAGTGTTTTTGAGGCTGTATTGAGAAGCACGGGAAGTTCCTTCTGTCTGAAGAGAACCGGCTCATGATGAATTGAGTCGGAAAAATCAACTGTTCATAAGTATACCGAAAAGGCCGGAAGCTAACCAAGAGTAGGGACGAGGGGCGAGGGGAGAGGAGCGAGGGGCGAGGGACGAGGGGCGAGGGCAGGTAGGGGCACGGCATGCCGTGCCCGGTTGGGTAATAAGTCTGAAGTTTCATTCTTGCCATTCGTCCGGGCTTTATTCTGGATCCCGGTCTTTTTCGCGTTGTCGCTGTAATTACCTTTGCACATCGTCCTCAGCGCGAAAAAACCGGGAAGACGCAGGCGGGGGTTGGTCTTGGGGTAAATAAGAGATTTGGGGGAATTAATGGACCAAGTGGACAGAGTGGTCTGCTCTGTCCACTGACTTGGTATCCATGTCCAGACCCGACTCCCGCCGGCATGCCCCTGAAGTGATTTCTCATCATCCCGGTTTTAATCCGGAGATTTCTGCAGGTTTGTTGCTTCCCGGAGGCTTGCTGTACAATTTCATGAACAAGCCGTCCTGGCCGAGAATGAACAAACCCTGAGAGAACAAGCAGCCACTATGAATAAAAGGCCTCACAGCGATAAAGAATTGCCCCTGCCCATGAGTCGCAGGGAGATGAAAGAACGGGGCTGGGATGCGCTGGATATTCTGCTGGTAAGCGGTGATGCCTATGTGGATCACCCTTCCTTCGGTATTTCTCTTCTCGGCCGTTTGCTCGTGGACGAGGGCTATCGTGTGGGGATTGTGGCCCAGCCCCGGTGGGACAGTCCGGAAGACATGAGCATTCTGGGGCGTCCCCGTTTATTTGTGGGAGTGAGTTCCGGGGCTCTCGATTCCATGCTGGCCCATTACACAGCCTTCAGGAAATTGCGGCGTGATGATGCCTTCACGCCGGGGAACCGTCATGGTGCCCGGCCCAACCGTGCCACACTGGTCTATACGGGTCTGCTGCGACAGGCTTTTCCCGGACTGCCTGTTGTCATCGGTGGTGTTGAAGCCTCCATGCGCCGTGCGAGCCACTATGATTTCTGGACGGATAAAATACGGCGTTCCATTCTTCTGGACAGCAAAGCGGACCTGCTTGTTTACGGCATGGGCGAACGGGCCATTGTTGAAACAGCCCGACGTCTGTCGTTGCTTTCCGATAAGACTCAGGATGCTGTGCAGGCCCTGCGTGGCATACCCGGCACGGCCTTTGTGCTCACAGCCCGGACACGGGCTGAAGCGGAGGACCTGCTCCCGTCCGGTGATGCGCTGCGCATGCTGCCTTCCCATGAGGAGATTCTGGCCGAGCCCAAAGCGCTCATGACAGCAACGCTCATGATGGAAGAAATCAGCCATCAGGGTGTACACTGGGCCATGCAGCGTGCCGGGGCTCAGGAGGTTGTGTTTACAGCGCCTGCAGCACCATTGAACACGGAAGAACTGGATCGTATTTACAGCCTTCCCTTCACACGGAGTCCCCATCCTTCTTACCAGGAAAAGATCCCCGCCGCGGAGATGATTCAGTTCAGTATCACGGCCCATCGGGGTTGTGCCGCAGGCTGTACCTTCTGTTCCATTACCCTGCATCAGGGTCGCCAGATTCAGTCCCGGAGCCGGGAATCCATTGTTGCCGAGGCACAGTCGATGACAGCCCATCCCGACTGGAAAGGGAGCATCAGCGATGTGGGCGGCCCGACGGCGAATATGTGGGGCGCCTGGTGTGCGGACGACCCGGCCACCTGTCGCCGGGCCGATTGTCTCTTCCCGAAACTGTGTCCCCATTTCAAGTGTGACGAAGCGGGACTGGTTGGCATGTTGCAGGAGGTTGCCGCTCTTGATGGGGTGCGTCATCTACGTGTGGCCAGCGGTATACGCCACGACATGAGCCGTGATAACGATTTGTTCATGCGGACGCTCATCGCCGAGTTTGTCGGGGGCCAGTTGAAAGTTGCGCCGGAACACAGTGAAGACCGGGTGCTGGCTTTGATGCGCAAACCTTCCATAGGCCGCTTCGAACAGTTTCTCTCTCTTTTCCGCAAGGAATCGCGGAAGGCCGGAAAGGAGCAGTATGTCATCCCTTATCTGATCAGTGCTTTTCCCGGTTGTACCATGGCCGATATGAGACGACTGGCGGCCTGGTTGAAAGAACGGAACTGGAGTCCGCAGCAGCTGCAATGTTTCATCCCCACTCCCGGTACCGTGGCCACAGCCATGTTTTATGCCGGTGTCGATACAAAGATGCGGCCCATTGCTGTTGCCCGGAGTGATAAAGAGCGGATGATCCAGCACAGTCTGTTGTCGCCTGGAGGTCGTAAGAGGGGATAGAGGCGCGGATCGGTTGGACAAGGAGCGCGAAAATCGGTTAGAGTATTTCCTGTGGGTTGTTCAAGTAAAGGCATCTTTTTTGTGAAGATCCTTTCTGAAACGAAGGAAAATTTCGCCATGTTGTCGTATTCCGATGCCGGAGCCATGAAATCCCGGATTCTGGAGGAATTGTACCGTTACCCTTTCCGTGCACCCTGGTGGTTGAAAAACACGCATGCGCAAACGTCCTGGGTTGCTCTTGTACGCAAAAAGCAGGGACTTCTCTTCTCTCCTCCTTTCCGTCGCGAACGATGGGACACGCCGGACGATGACTTTCTTGATCTTGTCTTTGTGGATGGGGAGGAGCATAAGCCGCTGGTCATTCTTTTTCATGGCCTGGAGGGTGCAGCTGAATCCTATTACGTAACGGGCTATGGTCGTGTTTTCAAGGAGTTGGGCTGGACTTTTACAACCATGCTTTTCCGTTCCTGCGGTTTTGATATGAACAGAAAGCCCAGAACTTATCATATGGGCGCCATAGAAGATCCCATCTTTGTTCTGGAAAAACTCCGTGAACGTTATCCTGACCGTCCTTTTTTCGGCATAGGCGTTTCTCTGGGCGGCTGTGTGCTGGGGAATCTTCTTGGCCTGGAAGGGGAGCGTGCCCGGCAATGGCTCGATGGCGCCATGCTTCTTTCGCCGCCCTATGATCCAGCCATGACGGCCCCTTATTTTCATGAAGTGCTCAATGGTTTTTATGTGCGTCACTTCATCGTGGGAATGAAAGAGAAGGCACTGGGTCTTGCCGAGCGTTTTCCCGGGCTGCTCGATGAGGAAGCCTTGCAGGAGGTGCGAGACTTTTATGATTTCGATAATGCGGTTACAGCACCGTTGAACGGCTTTTCCGGTGCTGAAGATTATTGGGAAAAGACCGGATGCGGTCAGCAGCTCCCCGGAATACAGGTGCCGACGCTGCTGATCACGGCACTCGATGATTTCTTTGTGTTGCCCCAATGTGTTCCCTATGAGGCTGCTGAAAAATCACCCTGGCTTTATCCCCTCTTCACGGACCGTGGCGGGCATGGTGCTTTTGTCTATGGGCCTCTGCCTGTCTGGACGCGTTCATGGTATGAAGAGCAGAGCGTCCGTTTTTTCAAAGCTCTCCTTCGTGAGAGTGGACACGGAGACCGGCATGCCGTCTCTCAGCTATCGTCCCGGAATCGCAAGCGAATCTCCTGACGGAGCCTTTCCACTTCCAGAGGATCGAAGACGCCTATGTCCCAGGTGAGGGCGTTGGCTGTACCCAGAGCGATGCCGAGCCTTGCTGTTTCCTCCAGACTCAAACCCCGGGTCATCCCGAGAGCAAAGCCCGCTACGAGTGCATCGCCGGAGCCTACGGGATTTACTTCTTCAATGGCCGGCGGTTTCAGATGCCCCTGCCTGTCTTCCGTGGCGATGAGTGCGCCTTCTTTGCCCAGAGAGACTACCACCAGAGGGATTCCCCGGCTGAGCAACCAGTCCACGGCCAGCCATTGCGCCTCACGGGTGGGCAGTGGTTTTCCGAGAAGTCCTTCCAGTTCTTCCAGATTGGGCTTGACCATGTAGGGCTTTGCTTCCAGGCCCTTGGAGAAGATGGGGCCGTAGGCATCGAGAATAACAGGGACTTCGTATTCATGAGCGATGAGAATCAGATCGCGGTATAGGGTATCCTGTCCGGCATTGGAAGCAGCGCCGTTGAGGGTGACCAGCTGCGCATCCTGCACCTCCCGGCGGAACTGCTCCAGAAAACCTGTGTATTCTTCCGGGGTGATGGCTGGGCCCGGTTCGAAAAAAGCAGTTTGCCGATGGAGTTCCTCTTCCAGAACAGTGGTGATGGTACGGGTCATGCCTGATACCCACACAGGCACACAGGGAACGCCATCTTCTTTCTCCAGCATTTCCACGGCATGACGGCCTGTGTGTCCGGCGGCGAAGAAAAGGGCTCTGGTCGCGCCGCCCAGAACCTGAATGGCCCGGGACACATTGCACCCTTTTCCGCCTGTAATACAGCTGTATCGGGGTGCCCGTATTTTTGTGCCGGGCTGGAGCCGCGGGATAAAGATCGTTTTATCCACACAAGGATTGGGAGTCACTGTGAGAATCATGGTGCTTGTACTTTCATGGAATGACGGGATTGCTTGTCCGTTATTATAGAAGTCTGCAAGGAAGGAAAGAAAGTGTGATGTTTTTTGAAACCACGGAGCTACGAAGCCACGAAGGTTCTCAGGTAAGTGCCAGACGTCTTTATGCTTCAGTCGTGAAGAAAGAATAACGCAAAGGCAACATAACACTGGAAGGGAGCGGTTATTCTCCTTGAAGTCTCCCAATCTGGATCCCGGTCTTTTTTGCGTTGTTGTGGCTGAATACTTTGATGGACGGGCCGGGTCGCAAAAAAACCGGGATGACGGCGGAGGAATATAGGGGATAGGAAAGAAACAAGGCATGCAGGAGACTCAAAGGGCTCAATAGTCTCCGGGGAGTCGGTCGGATCGGACGGATCAGTCGGATCGGACGGATGTGGGAGGGGCTCGGGTTGGTTTTGGGCATTCGTGTCGGGTCAGTGGAGCACGTAGGCAGAGTGGACGTGTTGAGACTGCAGATCTTTTTTATGCCGCCTGTATTTTTTCCGTGCTACTACCCGTCATCTTCCATGATTTTTTCGAAGAAGTTCATGTTGCTGGCTCTGCAAGTCATATACTTTCAAGATATTGTGGGATTCTCGACTCTGCAAACTGTCTTCCGACAATCACGAACAAATAATGACTTGGGAAACCCTGAAAGCCGTTGAGAGTCACTCCTGGGAACGCCAATTTCCACATTGGCCGACAGCGTGTTATGACATTGACATTTTGTAAACAGTGATGCGGCAACAGGTCTTTTGCCAACCAAGAATAAAATAAAAGCCTTTGTAAACTCTG
>JAAYJV010000080.1 GCA_012522755.1 Candidatus Hydrogenedens sp. | reverse complement strand
TTCCCTTCGTGTTTCTTAGTGTGACTTCGTGGAAGAAAAAATAATTCAACACTTGCGCTTTCCAGAATCAGGCTAACTGGTCGTTGCATTGGCCTGTCCAAGAAAAGCTAATTTGGACAAGGATGATGCCGAATCAATTGTAAAAGAAAGTTGCCGTGGCGGTGCATGGCGCATTCACACGAAGGCGCACCCAATGAGCGGAAAAGCCCGAGGGGAACTCATGGTGTGCATAGGACTGATGGGGCGTCAACTGAAAAGCATTGTAATGCACCCAGGTGCCGTTGCCCAGAAAGTCGATCTCCACGTCCACTTGCACGGATTGATCTGTTTCACAATGCAGATGCAGCCCTTTTTTGTCATACCCTGTCATCAGATAAGGGTCGGAGCAATCTCCTGCTTTCAGGGCCGTGTCCGTCCAGGGACCGCCCCAACCCGAAGGCTTGCCCATGGACCAGAGATCATCAATATTGCCGAACCACAATCCTGACTGAGGCTGGCCCTGATCGTTGTCAATCTGGTCTGATGCCAGGACAAAAAGGCCGCGCCAATGGCAATAATCCGGTATAACGCGCAAATGAGTGCAGATGGGTCGGATCCCCCAGATTTCTCCGCCATAAGCGAAGGGCGGCAGTTCAAAGAAAGTGCCGTGGCCATCCATGAGCAGCCTTTCCGTGCTCGCATGGCGGATGCGCATCCACTCCGTATTCCAGGCGTGATCCCAGCACTGGCTGGATTTTGGCATCAGATAGCGGCGCCATTGTCCTTGGACCAGTACCCGGAGAACAAGCGATGAATTGGTCCAGCCCAGGGCATAGAGGGTGTCGCCGCCATAGTTGATATTTCCGAGACTGCTGCTCACTTCCACAAAAGGATTTTTTTCCAGGATGGTCCACTGGTTTCCATCCCATTCGGCCAGACGACCGGCATTGATGAGGCCCAGATAGTCCCGCTCGTCATAGTTGTTGTTTGCCACGACGACCCGTCCCTGAGCGGTATGGGCACTTTTGAAATGGACCAGCACGCCGTCGATTTGCAGTTCCTCTTTCAGGTCGTAAAGATAGCGTGCCTCCAGACTGCGCACATCCACTTCCCAGAAAGCGCCTTCCATACCCAGAAAGTAGACCTTGTTTTTCGGATCGCTGAGATGGGCGCAGGTTGCCGCCAGACGCACCTCGCGAAAAGCCTCAATGGTGCGCACCTGTCCATCGGCGTCTATGGCATGAGGACCGATAAAGGCCTGGCCGCTGGGCCAATGGACCATACGGTTCGCATAGGTGCCCGTGACCGATTGCGGATGGCGTTCCATGGTCATGTCTTCGTGGATTTCATAAAGCCCGAGCCCTTGCCCATGAATATGAGCCACGTAGCCCACGGCCCACAGACGGTTGCCCCAGGGAATCAAGGCGCCAATGCCTGATTCAGAAGTGCTGCCTCTTCCCTGAGCCATGACGGTGAGAGAAGGAAAGACGCCGTTGATCTGCAGGGGGGCCGGTGCTTCAGTTTTTTCTTCCTCGTCCGTTTCTTTCAGGTAGCGGCGTATGGCTCGGGCCATGGACGCACCGAAGTCCCGGGCGCCTTCCGGGGTCATGACTGTTCCGCTTGCGGCGGCATAAGGGATTTCAAAGGTTGTGGCCAGTTGGACACCATCGATTCCGGAGGCCCAGCCATCAAAAGAGAGACCCGCCTGAAAACTGCTGCCCGTATTCCATGCCTGGCCGAAGGGCAGGTTGTGTGCATCGTCATAAGGCAGAAGGCCGTTTTTATTCGCTGTTTTCAGCATGGCGCCGAAACGCTGTTCTTCCAGCCAGATCCTTTCGTTTCTATTGCCGACGAGATAAATATCTTCGTTGTGTTTGCCGCGGATATGAGGACAATGAAGGTCGACAGTCAGTTTGAGTTTTTTGTTGCTCCAGTTGGGTGCCAGAGTGCGCAGAGCGGCTGTTTCCCGATGAACACTCACACCGATATAATCGCGGTTGTGATCCCGGGGCAGGCGGTTTTTGCCCTGGTCCCCATCTTCCACACCGTCTTTATCCATGAAAGGAATGGCCATCAGTTCAACATTGCGACGGAGCCAGTAGCCGTATTCATTATCAGCGAGAAAGGTGTCGATAATTCCTTCCAGAACAAAGCTGGCGATACTCTCACAGGCATGGTGGCGGGCTGTGATCAGAACACGGAAGGGCGCATTGCCGCCAAGATTTCCGACATGCAGTCTTTCCACAGTACGGTCTTTGGCCGTGGTACACAGTGTGTCAACAGACAGAAAAGAAGACTTTTCATGCTTCTTCAAAAAGGCATCCAGATCACGTTGCAGATAGGGAATCGTAAAAGCGAAAAAGGCTTCATCACAGTCTTCGGCAAAGCGGTACTGAAAACTTCCTTCCTCCACATTTTTCGGATCCATCCACTCCCAATTGAGACCTCCGTCCAGACTCACAGTCGGGCCGCCCACGCCTATAGGGTTTTTCCCTTCAAAGACGAAAGTGAGATGGCGACCGGCTGCACCGCGAACACGGAAATTCCAGTAAAACCACCAGGTGCCCGTATCACGGAGATCCGGTTCCAGAACAACCCGGTCTCCTTCGATGCTTTTGACAAGAATGTTGCCACCGGGGAAGTCCGCATCAATGGTGAAAGCGGCTTCTGCCCGGGCATTCATGGAAAACAGAGCAGCCACAGATAAAAAGACAGCGGCAAAGAACAATAAAGAATTGAAGGATGCATAACGACAGTGCATGGATATTCTCCCTGTGACAGATTCAATATGAGGTTATTGTTTGGATATCGTCACTTTACTACCACGGAGGACTCTCTGTCAACCGGCACTCTGTTTGAGGACTGTAAAAAGTGCCCGATTTAAAATAATGATAAATGTGATAATGCCGCCGGCTACTATATGAGGGGGAATCTGTGGCACAATAACAGCTTGGAGCACCGGGAATCTGTTATCCCCGTGACCGGTGTACAGCCTCGAAAGATTCAACCATGACGATTCTCAGGAGCCTGGAACAAGAACTTGCAGAACGCTGCGCCGAAGCCTCGCTCAGCCTGGCTGTGGCTGAATCCTGCACAGGCGGACTCATTGCCCATCGCCTGACCAATGTGCCCGGTGTGTCCCGTTCTTTTCAAGGCGGCGTGGTGTCCTATGCAAACAGTGCCAAAACGGCTCTGCTCGGCGTTCCTGCTGAATTGATTGAAGCGGAAGGGGCTGTGAGTGAAGGCGTTGCCCTGGCCATGGTGGAAGGGGTATGCGCCCGGCTCGGAGCTGATCTCGGCGCAGCCGTGACGGGCATAGCAGGGCCGGAAGGCGGAACGGCGGACAAGCCTGTGGGCACGGTCTGGCTGGCTGCTTCTCTGCACGGGCAAGTTCGTTCCGTCAGAAAATTGTTTGAAGGGAGCCGGGAAGAAATCAAGGCGCAGACAGCCGATGCGGCCTTTTCCCTGATGCTTGAATTGCTGGAGAATTTATGACTTCGTCTTTTGTTCATCTTCATGTACATTCCCATTACAGTCTGCTGGATGGGCTTACCAAGCCTGCAGAGCTGGTCAAACGCTGTGCGGACTATGACATGCCCGCCTGTGCGCTTACCGATCACGGTTCTTTATTCGGACTCCTGGAATTTCAGAAAGCTGCTGTTGAAGCGGGCATCAAGCCTGTTCTGGGTTGTGAGATGTATATTTCGCCCACTTCCCGGACGGACAAATCAGCCAGAAGTTCCCGGGAAGCCAGTAATCATCTGCTTCTTCTCTGCGAAAATGAGACAGGTTATCACAACCTGTGCAGACTCAGTTCTCTTGCCTATCTGGAAGGCTGGCATTACCGCCCCCGTATAGATCTGGAGGCGTTGGAAGAATACAAAGAAGGGCTCATCCTCTCCACGGCCTGCCTGCAGGGACGGGTCCCTTCTCTGCTTCTGGCCGACCGTCAGGAAGAAGCCGCCGCCGCCCTCGATACTTATGTGGGTATTTTCGGCAAAGACCATGTATATATCGAAATGATGAACCATGGCATGCCCGAAGAGGAAAAGATCAATCCCGGGCTCTGGGATATGGCACAGCACTATGGCTTGCCTGTCATTGCCACGAACGACAGCCATTATCTGGATGAAAGTGACTGGGAAGCCCACGATGTTCTGCTGTGTCTTCAGACGAAAAAACTTCTCGAAGACGAGAGCCGCATGCGTTTTCCCAATCACGATTTTTATTTCCGTTCCGCTGAAGAGATGGCCGGACGCTTCTCACGCTGGCCCGAGGCCATCAGCAATACGGGGCTGCTGGCTGAACGCTGCAATGCGACCATCCCCACAGGGTTGCGGCTCATTCCCAGTTATCCTGTTCCCGAAGGACAATCCAAGGCGGACTATCTGTGCGAACGGGTCTATGAAGGCCTGCACCAGCGTTTTGGCGGTGAACTGACGGAGGCAATACGCCAGCGGGCTGATTATGAACTGGATGTCATTTCCCGCATGCAGTTTGTGGATTATTTCCTGGTCGTCTGGGATCTGGTGCACTATGCGCGCAATGCGGGCATACCCATCGGGCCCGGCCGCGGATCGGGAGCGGGATGTCTGGTGGCTTATGCACTGGGGATCACCAATCTGGATCCGCTGCGTTACAACCTGCTTTTCGAACGATTTTTGAATCCCGAACGTCAGAGCATGCCCGACTTCGATATTGACTTCTGTATCACCCGCCGCGAAGATATCATTGAATACTCGCGCAGTAAATATGGCAGCGACTGTGTCTGCCAGATTGTCACCTTCGGTCGGATGCTCGCCAGAAACGTGGTGCATAATGTGGCCCGCACTCTGGGCATGTCTCCGGCGGAAAGCAGACGCATCGCCACCATGATTCCCAATGAATTGAAGATCACCCTCGCATCAGCACTGGAGAAAGAGCCTGATCTGAAGCGCGCCGTGGAGGAGGATCCGGATGTGGGTCGCCTGTGGAAACTGGCAACACGGCTTGAGGGAACCATCAACAATTTCGGTACCCATGCGGCGGGTGTGGTGATCTGTGACCATCCCCTCACGGATCATATCGGGCTGTTCAAGGCCGCCGGTTCTGATACGGTCGTGACCCAGGTGGAGATGAAGGGAGTGGACGCCATAGGCCTGCTGAAAATGGATATTCTCGGCCTGCGCACTCTGACCATGATTGATATGGTTGTGCAGCTGGTGAAAAAGAATCATCAGATCACTGTGGATCTGGACCGGCTGGATATTGAGGATAAAAAAACCTATGCCCTCCTGCGCAGTGGCGCGACGCTGGGTATATTCCAGCTGGAAAGTTCGGGCATGCGCGAACTGGCAAAGCGCATCGGCCTGCAGAGCCTGGAAGAAATGAGCGCTCTCGTCGCCTTGTACCGGCCCGGCCCCATGCAGCTCATTGAGTCTTATATACAGAACAAGCGCGCCCCTGAAAAGATTGTCTATGATCCTCCTGAACTGAAAGATCTCCTGAAGGAAACCTACGGCATTCCCGTTTATCAGGAACAGGTCATGCAGATGACCCAGATCTGTGGCGGCTTCAGCCTGGGCAATGCGGATACTGTCCGGCGGGCCATGAGCAAAAAAGATCAGAAGCTGCTCAAAGAACAGGAAGCGCTTTTTGTCGAGGGCTGTGCCCGCAACGGCTATAACAAGGGTATGGCCCGCGAACTCTGGGCGAGGATTGAAACTTTCTCCGGCTATGGCTTCAACAAATCACACAGCATCGCCTATGCTTTTGTCGCCTACCAGACCGCTTATCTGAAGGCCAATTTTCCTGTGGAATTCATGTGTGCTCTCCTCACCACGGAGTCGGGCGACCCCAAAAAGACAGCCCTCTATGTGGCTGAATGTCATCGCATGGGTATCTCTGTATTGCCCCCCGATGTCAATGCGAGCGAGGTCTCTTTTTCTGTGGAAGGCAAAGCCATCCGCTTCGGACTGGGTGCCATCAAGAATCTGGGAGAAGCCCCCTGTAATGCCATCGTACAGGAGCGCAATGAAAACGGACCTTTCCGGGATATATTCGATTTCTGTGACCGTCTCATTGATAAATCCGTCAACGGGCGAGCCATAGACAGCCTGAACAAAGCCGGTGCCTTCAGCAGCACGGACTGGAACAGACGGCAGGTATCGGAGGTGATGGAAGAAGCTCTGCAAATCGCCCAGTCACAGTTGCGCGAACGGGAAAGCGGACAAACTTCGCTCTTTGATCTGGCTCCGGACGACAGCAGTTTCAAAGTATATCCGGATAAACCTGAATCGAACGAATGGCCTGCTGAAGAATTGTTGGCCTTTGAAAAGGAAATGCTCGGACTTTATGTGTCCAGCCATCCCCTTCGCAGTCAGGAAGATCTTGTAAAGCGTTTTACCACGCTGGATCTCAATGATCTGGAGGACAAACGGGAAGGGGAAGAGATTCTGCTCACCGGAATCATCACGGAGGTGAAAAAGATTTACAGCAAAAAAGGCGATGCCATGGCTTTTCTTACTCTGGAAAGTCTGCAGGGCCCTTGCGAAATGATCGTCTTCAGCAGAGTCTATGAGGAGAAAAAAGACCTGCTTCTGGAAGACAATATTGTCACCTGTCGCATGCGGATGAATTTCAGGGATGGAAAGCCATCGCTCATTGTTGAAAACGTAGTGCTTCTCGAAGAGGCTGAGAGACTGCTCGCCACGGCCCTGCATATCCGCTTGTCCCGGGACAAACAGGAGGCGGCCACGCTCCACCGGCTGGCCTGTATTCTCAACACAAGTGGAGGGCCCTGTGATGTCTACCTTCATTGTGATCACCCGGAGCAGGGCGAGGTTGTGATTCATACTCTGGATCTCTGCCGGGTGACTGTGACCAGCGCTCTGGAGTCTCAAATAGAAGAGCTTCTGGGCATGGATACCGTATTCGTCTCCGCCGGGATGGGCTTGCCCTCCCATGCACCGCCCCGTATTATTGTCGATGATACCCCCCGATATCGCCGTCGCCGGGCGGCTGGTAATTGAATCATACCGGTCTTTCAACCCTTATTGCTTGATTTTTCATTTCAAAATACCCAAAATTGCAGACTGCAGATAAAGATACAACACAGCCTGGAAGCATCATGCTGAAAACACGAGTACCAACAATCATGAATCATATGAAACGAAGAGTCTCAGCTCTTCTCTGGTCGTCTTTCATGACAATCATGCTGTCAAGCTTTCTCCTCCTCGGTGAGGGATGCAGCACAGCCCGGTTTAAAGAAAAGGCCGATGCGGAAGTGTATTCCATTCTTCAGGAAAAAAATGAGATGGTTCCCAATGCGGAATCCGATTTTTCTATTGATCCGCCGGAAACGCCCTTTCCTCTCGATGAACTTCCCCGGGTGGAGAGTGATACCCGCGAGCTGGGACTGAGTGTGCCAGATCAGACGGGAAGCAGCATCATCAACCTGGAACAATCCATATTGCTGGCCGTACAGCAGAACAGAAGTTATCAGAATGCGAAAGAAGCACTTTTTCTGCAGATTCTGGCCTTGACTCTGGAACGCCATCGCTATGCTCCGATTTTTTCCGATCAGGGGGGGCTGTCTCTTAAAGGAGATGCCATTGAGGAAAGTATTGCTTCTGAATTCCCGGGAGCCATGGCACGGACAGGAAGCATTATCGGTAAAATTGAAAATCTGACCGGTTCTCAGGCGGATCTTCTGCGGGCCTATGCGGATGTGGTGAATGAAGCGGGAGGACTTGCCGGTTGGGATCAACCACGAACAACCCTTACCCATCGCACCCGCATGACGGGACAGAATACTTTTGGTGTGGATAAGCTCATGAAAGGCGGGGGACGCATAGCCGCATCCATCACCACCAGCTTCATGAACTTTCTCAGTGGAAGCTCAATACCGGACAGCTCGCAAAGTACCTTCAATCTGGCCATAACCCAACCGCTACTTCGTGGAGCGGGTGCCTCCATCGCCGCGGAAAGACTTACTCAGTCGGAGCGGGATGCCCTCTATGCCTTGCGAAAATTCACCCATTATCGGAAACAGTTTTCCGTGGATGTCTGTCGCGATTACTACCGGGTTTTGCAACAACGCGACGTGGTACGCAATACCTGGGTGGGCCTGGAAAACTTCCGCATGAACGTGGATCGTGAACACGCTTTCGCTGAAGAAAACCTGAGCACCCAGGCTGAGTTGGGCCGCATGGTTCAGTTCCAGCTCGACAATGAAAACCGCTATATCAATGCCGCCCGTCAGTATCAGGAAGATCTGGACTCCTTTAAGATACTGCTCGGCCTCTCCACTGATACAGCCCTCATTCTCGATAACACAGAGTTGGATACCCTTCGGGAAAGCGGTCTGGATCACCCGGAAATAGCCCCTGAAGATGCGGTTCAAGTAGCGTTGGAATCGCGTCTGGATTTTCACAATGAAATGAACCTGGCGGAAGATGCTGTGCGACGTCTGAAAGTGGCGGCCAATGCACTGAAGCCGGGAGTCAGTATCGTTGCTGACACATCCGTGCCCACGACGGGGGAAAACAGACCGCTCCACTTTGATCTTGATCGTCTCGACTGGAATCTGGGACTGGATTTTGATGCCATGCTCGATAAAAAAGCTGAACGGAATGCATACAGATCAGCTCTCATAGACGTGGAACGGACAGCCCGACAGGCCAGCCTGGCCGAAGATACGGTCAAGCTGGAAGTGCGCGGAGCCTGGCGCACCCTGGAGCAGGCCCGGCGTAACTACGAAGTGGCTCTGGAAAGTGTACGCCTCAGCGAACGGCGTGTGGAAGAACAGCAACTGCTCTCTGAACTTGGCCGTGCTACAGCCCAGGACCAGGTGGATGCCCAGAATGATCTCATCCAATCCCAGAACAGCCTGACCTCCGCTCTGGTGGCCCATACCATGGCCCGCCTCGGGTTCTGGCGTGACATGGGCATTCTCTATATCAGTAATGACGGTCTGTGGAAAGAAATTGAGCTGGAGCAGGCTCTGGATCGGGACGTGGATGAGAGTGAGAACCAGAATCTTCTCGAAGAGATGCCTGATGTTCTGGAAGGATGAACAGGACCAGGAATATAACCTCGGAAGACAAAGCAGAGCATAGCCGCAACCCAATGCTTCTTTTCTAATTGAACCAAGCTAATCAGGTCACACCACACACGGAAAAACACATCTTAACCGAAGAGATGAGACTGACACGACCTTCCTTAGAACCACGGATGAACACTGATTAACATTGATAAATTAAAGACCTTGGGTCGCGCTGCCTGGGAACGCCAATTTCCACATTGGCAGGACACCCGGGAAAAGACCATGACTTATGTATGCGTTTGACGGGAGAACAAAGACTCAGGGTTTACAAGGGCTTTTATTTTAGTCTTGGTTAACAAAAGACCTGTTACCGCATCAGTGTTTACAAAATGTCAATGTCATAACACGCTGTTTGCCAATGTGGAAATTGGCGTTCCCAGGAGTGAATCTCAAGATCTTTCAGGGTTCCCCCAGACGTCAGATTTTCGCAGTTTCTTCCCCTGAATCAGCAAAACTCCGCACTTTGCCCACTGACCTGTCACGAACGCTCTGTCCCTATGCAAAAAAAACGGCTGCATCATCAGATACAGCCGTTGCCATGCAAACAAAAAATGGTGGGCCCTGCAGGACTCGAACCTGCGACCAAGTGATTATGAGTCACCTGCTCTAACCGACTGAGCTAAGGGCCCTGTTGTGCATAGTATACACTTTTCTGAGGGGTCCGGGTCAACAGCATATTTTCATTTTGTGGATGAAAAAGCCTGATGCGGACTGCTTTTTACCCTTGCAAAACTATTGCCTCAGCATATTTTCAAAGGCTTTGAGCTGCTTGGCGCGTGTTGGATGGCGCATCTTGCGCAGGGCCTTGGCTTCAATCTGGCGGACCCGTTCTCGGGTGACATTGAAGACGCTGCCCACTTCTTCCAGGGTGCGTGGATAGCCGTCACCAAGACCGAAGCGGAGGCGCAGTACTTTTTGTTCCCGTTCCGTGAGGGTTGCGAGCACTTCGTCCAGACGTTCCTGAAAAACAGCGAAGGCCGCTTTGTTGGAAGGGTCGTCCGCGTCCATATCGGGGATGAAATCGCCATAGCTGCTGTTGCCGTCGTCTCCCACAGGAGTTTCCAGACTGATGGCTTCCTGAGAGATTTTCAGAACGGAACGGACCTTGTCAGCGCTCATATCCATTTCCAGGCCGATCTCTTTCGCTGTGGGTTCCCGGCCCAGTTGCTGCAGGAGATTGCGACTGGTCCGCATGAGTTTATTGATGGATTCAATCATGTGTACGGGAATACGGATGGTTCTGGCCTGGTCGGCAATGGAACGTGTTATGGCCTGTCGAATCCACCAGGTGGCATAGGTACTGAATTTATATCCGCGCTGATATTCAAATTTATCAACGGCTTTCATAAGCCCGATATTGCCTTCCTGAATCAGATCCAGAAAAGACATGCCCCGGTTGATATATTTTTTGCCGATACTGACCACGAGCCGCAGGTTGGCTTCCACCAATTCCATTTTGGCATGGTAAATATTATCTTCTTTCTGAGCAATGACAGCAATGAGTTCGTTGATTTCGCCACGGTCCATCCTGGCGCCTTCCTTGATCTGGGTGATTTTGCGTCTTGCAATAAGGAGCCGTCGCTCAAACTCATGGAAATGATCCCTGTCCATATTGAGTTTTTTCAGGGCCCCTTTACGGCGCCGGCTCCGGGTTCCCAGTTTCAGGATCTCTTCGGAGTTCATGCCGACTTCCCGTTCGATACGATCCACTTCGTCGAAGGCCGAAATGAGTCGCCGTTTAAGCCCTTTGATTTTTCGACCGATCTTTGTGATCTCACGGCTTTTCAGATCAAAGCTGCGGATAATGGCCACTTGTTCTTCAGTGAAATTTTTGATGCGCTTATGAATATTCTCGATACTCTTCGGGGAAAGACCCGTGCGGCGCAGTCGCTTCTCCTGTTTTTCAATCGCCACATCCAAGGCACCCATTTTTTCCATGAGCCGGGGCAGTTCCTTGACGAATTTGTGATGAAAGCGTGTATCCTGGTTTTCACAGATGTTGCAGAATTTCAGACGCCCCGCGAGGATTCTTGCCGCCAGCATCTGCGTTTCCTTGATGGAGAAGGGAGCGTTCAGGATCACATCAATCAGTGCATGTTCAGCCGCTTCGATACGCTTTGCAATGGTAATTTCCTGCTCTTTGGTAAGGAGTGGAACACGTCCCATTTCACGCAGGTACATGCGCACAGGATCATCGGCACGATCCCGGCTTCGCCTGGTCGCCAGTTGCCGTCGTTCGAGAACCTTGGCTGCTTCGGCCTGTTTTTTCCGTTGATTGGCCTCGATGGCCTCCTGATTCAGTTCTTCCACGACGGAAATATCTGTTTCAATCAAATCGATGGTCGCATCGTCCATGAGCTCTGAAAGGGAATTGGCGGGTAAGAGCAGCAACATGATCTCGTCCCGAGAGAGTTTGCCGCGGCTTATCGCTTTTTTCAGTACTTTCCTGGATTCAGGATCGGCCGTGATTTCTTCAACAGTTTTTCTTTTTCTCACCTATGTAACCACCTTTGCAGAGTTGATGGCACCTCGTCTGCAGCCTGTCAGGAAGACGGACTCAGGAGATGGCCAAGCTTTTCATGTTCAGTTTTAATTTCAGACACAGTTCCGGCCAGAGGACCGGTATTTTCAGTGCTTCGTCAAAACTTATTTTTTAATGCTGCATGAGAAACTGAAGAAGATCACCTCCTTGATTATTGACCGTGAAGGGAATTGTATTTCAGGGTCAAAAGAATTTCGTCCCTTGCAGTGGCAGGGACTGCATTTTTTGATTCCAGATTTTCGCCCCTGATGCGGCTACTGGCTCAGCATGTTTTCAAAGGCTTTGAGCTGTTTGGCGCGGGTGGGATGGCGCATCTTGCGCAGGGCTTTGGCTTCAATCTGGCGGACCCGTTCTCGGGTGACATTGAAGACGCTGCCCACTTCTTCCAGAGTGCGTGGGTAGCCGTCACCAAGACCGAAGCGGAGGCGCAGGACTTTTTGCTCTCTTTCAGACAGGGTGGCGAGCACTTCGTCAAGACGTTCCCGGAAAACAGCAAAAGCCGCTTTGTTGGAAGGATCGTCCGCTTCCATATCGGGGATGAAATCACCGTAGCTGCTGTCGCCGTCGTCTCCCACAGGAGTTTCCAGACTGATGGCTTCCTGAGATATCTTCAATACGGAACGGACCTTGTCAGCACTCATGCCCATTTCCACACCGATCTCTTCTGCTGTGGGTTCCCGGCCCAGTTGCTGCAAAAGGTTGCGACTGGTCCGCATGAGTTTGTTGATGGACTCAATCATATGCACGGGGATACGGATGGTTCTGGCCTGGTCGGCAATGGAGCGTGTTATGGCCTGTCGAATCCACCAGGTGGCATAGGTACTGAATTTATATCCGCGCTGATATTCGAATTTATCAACGGCTTTCATAAGTCCGATATTGCCTTCCTGGATCAGATCCAGAAAAGACATACCCCGGTTGATATATTTTTTGCCGATACTGACCACGAGCCGCAGGTTGGCTTCCACCAGCTCCATTTTGGCATGGTAAATATTGTCTTCTTTTTCGGCGATCACAGCGATGAGTTCATTGATTTTGCCACGATCCAGCCGGGCACCTTCCTGAATCTGCGTGATTTTGCGGCGTGCAATGAGGAGCCGTCGCTCAAACTCATGGAAATGATCCCGGTCGATGTTGAGTTTTTTCAGGCTTCCTTTGCGGCGGCGACTCTGGGCTCCCAGCTTCAGGATCTCTTCGGAGCTCATGCCGACTTCCCGTTCGATTCGGTCCACTTCGTCAAAAGCTGAAACGAGACGACGTTTAAGGCCTTTGATCTTTCGGCCGATCTTCATGATCTCACGATTTTTCAGGTCGAAGCTGCGGATAATAGCCACCTGCTCCTTACGGAAATTTCTGATGCGCTGATGGATATTTTCAATACTCTTGGGAGAAAGTCCGGTGCGGCGCAGTCGCTTTTCCTGTTTTTCAATGGCCACATCCAAAGAACCCATGTTTTCCATGAGCTGAGGCAGTTCTTTCACAAATTTATGGTGAAAGCGCGTGTCCTGATTTTCACAGATGTTGCAGAATTCCAGACGTCCCGCAAGAATACGGGCCGCCAGCATCTGCGTTTCCTTGATGGTGAAGGGAGCGTCAAGAATCACGTCAACCAGAGCATGTTCAGCCGCTTCAATACGCTTTGCAATGGTAATTTCCTGCTCTTTGGTAAGAAGCGGAACACGTCCCATTTCACGCAGGTACATGCGCACGGGGTCATCGGCCCGATCCAGGCTGCGTTGTGTGGCCAGTCGCCGCTGTTCGAGAATCCTGGCCGCTTCGGCCTGCTTTTGCTGCTGACTGGCCTTGATGGCTTCCTGATTCAGCTCTTCCACGACGGAAATGCCTGTTTCGATCAAATCGATGGTCATATCGTCCATGAGTTCCGAAGTGGCGTCAGCTGGCAGTAACAGCATCATCTCGTCAATAGAGAGTTTACCGTTGGCCTTTGCTCTTTGCAGAATTTTTCTGGATTCGGGGCTGGCCATGATTTCTTCTACAGTTTTGTTTGTGCTCACGTATGCAATACCTTTGCAGATTTGTGGCTCCTTGCCATCACCTGTCAGCGAGACGGGCTCGGGGGGCTGCCAATCTTTCCATATGCAGTTTTAATTCCGCTATACGAACAAAGAGTTCCGAAGAACGTGCCGTATCCTGATCCTGTGTCGCCTGACGCATTTCGCGTTGCAGCGTTTCCATTTTCAGCTGGCATGACTCCAGAACAAAACGGGCAAGACGTTCTTTTACCAGTTGTTCCGCTTTATCTTCTGGCGGTGCCTCCACCGTTGCAGCGGCGGAATAAAGCTTTTTCTCTTCCTCTTCAAGAAGATCCTGAAGAGTGAGAGATTCTTCTTCCAGAGTGCAGATGCGCCGTGCCAGACTCAATACGGGATGAGAGACAGCCGTCTCTGCATCGATGGCCGCCACTTCTTCTCTGAGAGAACTGTGTTCCAGAAGAGCTGCCAGAAAATCAATATCATCTTTGGTCGCCTTGAGCGTATCCTCGTCGTCTTCACTTTGCAGGCTTGTACGCGGCAAGGGCGAACGCTGACTTTTGATAAACCGTTCAAAGTCCCGTTTACATTCCCAGATGTGTATTCCCAGCTCCTGGGCAACGAGCTTTAAATATTGTTCCAGACGTATGGGCGTATCAATGGTGCGTAAAATGCTGAATAAAGTATGGGCCAGCTCCGTACGCCCTTCGATGCTGCTTTTTTGCGATTCGTGCATGGCAATATAAAAACGCACAAAATCCGGTGCAGCTGCAATCTGATCACGAAAGGCATCAGCCCCATGATCGCGGATGAAATCGTCGGGATCCTGTCCCTCCGGGGGAGAGAGGGCATGGACGGTAAGCCCTGCGGCCGTGAGAATGGCAATACTGCGGAGGGCTGCACGCACACCGGCTGTATCACCGTCATAAACAACAACGACTCGGGGCACATAACGCCTGATCAACATGGCCTGCTGCTCCGTGAGAGCGGTGCCGCAAGTGGCCACAACATTTTCTATACCATTATCAGCACAGCGCATGAGGTCAAAATAGCCTTCCACGAGAATGGCATGCTCTTGGCGACGGAGGGCATCGCGTGCTTCAAAAAGCCCGTAAAGGGTCTGACTTTTTTTGTAGGCGGCTGTTTCCGGTGAATTGATATATTTAGCAGGGCTGTCGCCGAGATCACGACCACCGAAAGCAACCACATTCCCGGAGACGTCACGGATAGGCACAATCAACCGGTTCCGGAAAAAGTCGTAAGTATTTCTTTCGCCCCGTCGCACCAATCCCGATGCAATCAATTCCGATTCCCGAAAGCCTTCTTTGAGAGCAGCCTCTTTCAAAGAAGAATAATCGTTGGTGGCAAATCCCAGATTGAAATGGGCTTCAGTATTTTCATGGAGCCCCCGCTTTTTCATATAGTCTCTGGCGCCGCTTCCTATGACCGGATCTTTCAACTGTCGTCGGAAAAGGCGCGCGGAAAAAGCGTTCAGCTCCAGAATGCGACGACGCAGCCAGGCCTCTTTGTTCTCTTCGTGTCCGGCCGCTTCCAGTTGGATACCAGCCCGCATGGCCAGTTTTTCCAGAGCTTCGTTAAAACTGACCCCTTCATATTGCATGAGAAACTGAAGAAGATCGCCTCCCTGACTGCTGCTGAAACAGTAGTACATCTGCCGGTCACGGCTCACCATGAAGGAGGGAGTTTTTTCATTGCTGAAAGGACTGAGCCCTTTGAAGCGCGAGGCTCCTGCACTTTTCAGTTCAATGCTTTCGCCAATAATATCAACGATATCGTTGGCTGCGAGAATCTGAGTAATCGTCTCACGAGAATATTTTTTCAAACAATACGCCTCATGCTCGGGACAGAACACAAAAAAGAGTTGCGACTACAGGCACACCTCTGGCACTGCTTACTGTCAACAGCATACCATAAAAAATAAGGCTTTGTCAAATTAATTTGTGAAGCAAAGAGACGGGAACGAGGGCGAGGCTGTGAGGGCCTCATTGGCACACATCACGGCAAAGACAGAGAGTCGATGTAGAACCTTTGCGCGACGTAAAGACTCGGATGCATAAACAAAGAGGTAGTCCGAAAAGAGCTGTCATGCCGCAACCAAGTCAATATGTTGCTCGGGTCATCATAGGCTATGTGCCAATGGGGACATTGGCGCTCCCACGATTTGCACATCCTCTGCCGAAAAGTTTTCTTGGCAATGGATTTGTTTAAGAAAATAGAGCTATCATGGCGCAATCAGATTTATAACTTCTCCGGGTCATCATACGCTGTCTGCCAATGTGGAAATTGGCGTTCCCAGGAGTGCATCTCAAGGTCTTTCAGGGTTCTTCAAGGCATTATTTGTTCGTGATTATCTGAAGACACCTTGCCAAATCGAGAAGCTCATACTATCTTGAAAGCAAATATCTTGCAGAGTCAACAACAAAACTTCTTCGAAAAAATAATGGAAGTTGACGGGTAGTAACACGAAGAAGATGAGAGGAAGAAAGACAGATGCTCTTCAAAGTCTCTTATGTGCACGGCGATATGCCCACGCCCTTCGCAGATCCGACCGATTCGCCGGAGACTATTGATTGCTTCAGGTGTTTTGTATTCCCTCAACTCACCCAGATTCTTTGTTGGCTCATTTGTTTACGATTACGAATGCAGGCAGGTGGCGAGAATATACTCAGGCCAGTCATTTTCCCGTTCTTGATCAGCAGTATTTTCTTTGACTATAGTTGTATGGATTCGTAACGCATCTATGAGTGTTTTATCTTTTTCTCAGGAGGCTCGAAAATCATGAGTCATTTTGTATTTCTTCCTTGTCTGGATTCTGATGAAATGGCTGATGCCTGTCGGCGGGATTTATGGATCGATCGTGCTGATGCGAGAGTACTGGGAGCAACAGCGGTTGTTGCCTTGGAGTGTGGATTTTATTACAGGCAATCAGACGTTCTGGTGGACTGGAGCGATCAGATCATGAAGGCACGAGCCTCCAGAATCAGTCTTGCTCCTCAGGCGCCGCTTCCTCTTCATGATAAAGAGCTTTTTCCGGAAACCCGGATTCAGGTCATGAACAAAACAACGATGCAGGCGGCCTTCGATCTGGTTGGGGAGGGACATGATCCTCTGGCTCTGAATTTTGCCAATGGTATCAGTCCTGGTGGCGGATTTCTCTCGGGAGCACGGGCGCAGGAGGAGGTTCTGTGCCGTTCCAGTGCTCTGTACAGCACCTTGAAAAATGATGCCATGTATGAGTTTCATCGTCAGCGTCCTCGTCCCGACTCAACGGACTGGTGTATTTTGTCGCCCCATGTTCCTGTTTTCCGCAATGACGACGGCACAGAGCTTGCCGAGCCCTGGCTCTTGAGTTTCATCACTTCAGCGGCACCTTATGCGCCTAAAATCGGACAGCCTGAATCAGGAGATCTTTTGAAAAAAAGGATCCATCGTGTTCTGGCCATTGCTTCCGCTTTCGGTTATAAGACACTGGTGCTTGGCGCCTGGGGTTGCGGCGCTTTCCATAATGATCCTCAGCGGACAGCGGCGGATTTTCGTGAAATACTGATGGAGAATTTTGCCGGTCATTTTTCTCATGTCCTTTTTGCCATTACCGACTGGTCGCCGGAGCGTAAAATGCTCGGCCCCTTCCGTGATGTCTTTTCCGGGTGATGCTGTGGGGGCGGGATGTTTATGATGAATCAGTGGACAAAGTGGACAGCGCAGCATAGCCGCAAGCAAATGATTCTTTCTTTTTTGACCACGAAGTCACGAAGGTACGAAGATTCACAAAGGAAATGAGAGGTGAAGGGCTGATCCTTTTCCAATGCCCATCTGAACCTCAAGAGAGCACTGTCGCCTGCGTCATTCCTGCGAAAGCAGGAATCTTGTGTATATTCAAGTCCTCATGTCGCATTAAGATTCCTTCTTTCGCAGGAATGACGGCGGCGGGGGTATGTCTCGGGGTAAATACGATACGTGAAAAGATTGATGGTCTCAGGGGGAGTCGGACGGATCGGTCGGATCGGACGGATCGGTCGGATGTGGGAGGGGCGCAAGTTGGTTTTGGGATACAAAAGAGATTCCGGGGAGACATAAGCTTTTTCCTCTCATTCCTTTCGCATCCTTTTGCGCTTTTCGCGGTTAAATAAAAACACAATCATTTGGTTGCGGTTATGGCTGCACCGTGTCATCTTTGTCCGTATGAAGAAACTTGGGATTGTTCCCTGCGATGACCAGGGTGATCTCGCCTTTTGGGTGAGGAGCTCCTTCAAAGAGGGCGCACAGTTCGGAGAGGGGCCCCCGGTGAACACGTTCATGCTGTTTGGTCAGTTCCAGGCAGACAGCCGCTTCTCTGTCGCCCAGCACTTCCAGAGCATCACGGAGGAGTACGGCGATGCGGTAAGGTGACTCAAAGAATATGAGGGTATGGGGCGCTTCCCTGTCCATTTCCAGGAAACGTTTCCGACGTCCTTCTTTCCGGGGTGGAAAGCCCTTGAAGGTAAAGGAGGCACCGGACAAACCGGAGAGTACCAGAGCCCCCAACACGGCACTGGGTCCGGGTACCAGTTCGATATTAAAGCCCGCTTCACGGCACATATTGACGGCATCATAGCCGGGATCACTGACGCCGGGCATACCGCTGTCGGTACAGAGGGCTACGGACCGTCCTTCGCGCAAGAGTCCCACAATGCGTTTCGCCGCATGCTCTTCATTATGTTCGTGGGAAGAAAAACGAATGGCCGGCGAGGCGATCTGAAATCGTTCGTATATTTTCCTGGTGATTCGCGTATCTTCGCAGGCGATGGCATCCACTTCCCCGAGGATTCGTGTCGCACGATAGCTGAGATCTTCCAGATTTCCTATGGGCGTACCGATGATATAGAGTGTGCTCATGGGAGTTCGGCTTCTATCTGTGGTTTGAATACGGCCACACCGTCCTCGCGGAAGGCTTCGACGAGAGCTTCATACATGCTCTCATCTGTATAAATTCCTACGATGGCTCCGCCTGAACCGGCCAGTTTCGCATGGGTACCCAGAGCCCTTGCCCGGGCGACCATGTCTCTGTTGCGCTGGTCCACATTGAAGATGGAGCACCGGAGATCAAAATTTCTGTCGAGGATGGGTCCGATTTCCGTTCCCCGTCCGGCCAGGATCAGTTCTCGCGCTTCTTCGGCACACCGGGCCAGAGCCTCCATGGTATCCTTTACTTTCTGATCACCGCAGAGCCAGCGTTCCCGCACATTCTGATGGATGGTTTCGGAACCTTCCCCCAGATCTTCGCGGTATGCGACAAAGAGCGGTGGCAGAGCACTGATATTGAGTTTTTCATAATTTCCAAAACCCTGTTTTTCCATGATCTCCCGTTGGAAATCCATGTAGACCACCCCTCCATAGACTTGAATGACCCGATCCTGGAGTCCGGCTGCAATACCCAATTCTTCTGTTTCAACACTGAGAATGAGTCCGGGCAGTACGGGTTTGGGGATATCGATATCATAAAATTCCATGAGACAGCGTATGGTCGCCGTAACGAGGGCACTGGATCCGGCCAGGCCGAGTCTGCGGGGAATGGTGGAGCGGTAACGGATGGAAAAGTTCTTGTCGGGCAGCTCAATCTCCTGATCCTGACAATAGCGCCAGAAGCGTTTGATGGCTGCTTTCATGAGCCGGATACCGCCGTAATACCCGTTGTTCTCCACGTCCCGGGCCAATTCCTCCATACTGGAATATTTCATGCGGTCCTGAAAACTGGGAACCACTTCGATGTGCGGATTTTCGTAGAGACTGACCTTGGCGGCAAAGTTTCGCAGAATGACACTGATGGTTTTTCCGTAATATCCGTCAGAAGGATTGCCGACCAGGCCGGCTCTGGCGTATGCAGTGGATTCATATGCCATGGCTTGCCTTTAAAAAGATGCAGGTGAATACAATGATATGTCCGCTTTTGAAAAGAGTGCGGCACGGATGATGTTTTTGCACGGCGAGGATGCTATGGGCTACTGGTTGATCAACTGGCTCATCTGCAGGATGGGCATGAAGAGAGCAACAACGATTCCGCCCACCACTGTTCCCATGAAAGCGATGAGGATGGGCTCAATGAGACTCGTCAGTCCGTCTACAGTGGCTTTCACTTCGGAATCATAGAACTCCGAAATTTTCATGAGCATCCCTTCCAGGGCTCCGGTCTTTTCGCCTACGCCGATCATGCGCGTGACCATGGCGGGAAAAACGCCCGAGCGTGTCAGGGGATCAGCCAGGCTTTCACCATTACGGACGCTTTCGGCTGCTTCACGGACGGCCTTGGCGAAGACTTCATTGCCGGCTGTGCGCTCCACAATTTCCATGGCCTGGAGGATGGCCACGCCGCTCTTGGTGAGGGTACTGAGGGTGCGGGTTACACGGCTGATGGCGACTTTTCTCAGCAGTGATCCGAAGACAGGCATGCGCAGTTTCAGGCTGTCGATATTATAGCGTCCGCCGGGTGTGGCTCCGTAGATGCGCACAAGCGTAACAATACCGATGATAGCACCGACAATGGCCAGAATTGAATACCACTGGCGCAGGAAGTTGCTTGCGGTGATGAGTATCTGTGTGGGTACAGGCAGCTCGGCTCCGAAGCTTCCGAAGATTTCAGCAAACTGAGGCACGACAAAGATAATCAGGCCAATGGCGATGAGGATAATCATGGAAAAGGCAACCACAGGGTAGGTCATGGCTGAGCGGATACGCCGTTTCAGTTCTTCACTGGCTTCCAGATAATCCGCCAGTTGAAGCAGCACGCCGTCCAGATCGCCGCTGGCCTCACCGGCGCGGACCATACTCGTATAGAGATCGGGGAAGGCCCGTGAAAACTTGCGCAATGAATCGGAAAATGTCTCTCCTGCTTCCACTTCCTGAGCGATGGAGTCAATGATGGCGCTGAAATTGGCATCTTCCGTCTGCTCCGCCAGAATATCCAGACCCTGCATGAGCGGCAGTCCGGAACTGACAATGGTAGCCAGCTGCCGGGTGAAAATCAGCAGTTCGCTGCTTCTCACTTTGCGGTTCAGTTTGGAGGCTGCACGTTTGAACCCGGACTGACCTGCAACCAGGCGGTCCGGCTCTATACCCATGGCGTTCAATTGGCGCAGGGCATCTTCCCGGCTGTCAGCCACCAGCGTCCCTGTTCTTTTTGTGCCCGATTGAAGGCGTCCTGTGTACTGAAAAGTAGGCATATTCAATAGTCTCCGCAAATCAAGAGGCCAGGTGAATTCCTGAGCTATTCAAAAGTATAAATCATCAGCCGTGGGAAAGCAAACAGAAATAAAGTGAATATGATATCATTCTTTACAGTCCAGTAGTGAAAAGCAGGCTGACCGATCCGCAAAAGCTGCGGATTTTCAAAAAACAATCTGCAAAAAAAAGAAAGGACAGTGTCATGGTGGAAATTTTTCTTTTTATCTGGACAACGGTATTTATGGCAATGATGTCGGAAGTAGTGGGTGATTGGATCTGGAATTTCTTTCCATATCTCTACTTCTGATTGTTGGAATAAAAAACCAAGCAATGAAGGAAGGGTTTGCTGATGAGATCGATGTGGCCGGCTGTACTGCTTCTGTGCTTGGTGGCCGTGTCCGTCCGGGGAGCGGATGTTTCCGAATTTCGTGGTGTGGACAGGACAGGCGTTTTTCCGGAGACCGGGCTGCTTCAAAGCTGGCCGGAAGAGGGGCCGCCGCTCCTTTGGGAAAGAGACGGCTTCGGCGTGGGCTTTACCTCGCCTCTCATTGTGAAAGGTCGCATTTATCTCACAGGCACACTGGATAAACAGGAAAGCTTTGTCTTTGTCCTTGATCTGGAAGGCAAAGAAATTGAGCGCATAGGCTACGGTATTGAAACCACAGCCGAATCAGCTCCCGGTTCACGGTGTACGCCAACCATGGATGGAGATGACCTTTTCGTGCTTTCCGGACCGGGTGTCCTCAGCTGCATCGATCTGGCTGCTTCCTCCATACGCTGGCAGGTGAATATTCTGGAACGCTTCAATGGGCCCCAGACAGAGTGGCATCTTTCCGAATCACCGCTTGTTGACGGCGATCGGGTCATATGCACGCCCGGTGGCGAAGATGCGGCCATGGTCGCTCTTGATCGCAAAACAGGGGATACCCTCTGGGTGAGCCGGGGACTGACTGACATGACTTCTCATGTGGTTCCCCTGCTCGTGAATCATAAGGGGCGTTCACTGGTTTTTACGGAAACAGCCAGATATCTCATTTGTGTGGATGCGAAGACCGGTGAGCTTCTCTGGACACGGGAGCACGAAACAGAGTGGGATATCCATGCTGTGACGCCCATTTACCGGGACGGGCTTCTGTACTATGTGGCCGGTTATAAATCCGGAGGGGGACTTCTGGAACTTTCCGACGATGGCAGCGCCTATACGGTCAGGTGGCTGGATACGGAGCTGGATTGCCAGCATCATGGCGTGGTCTATATTGATGGCTACCTCTACGGCACTTCCCATCACCGTGGCGGTGGCCGACTGGTCTGTCTGGATTGGGAAACAGGGGAGATGATGTGGGCGGACAAGGCCGTGCGTCAATCTTCCATCGTAGCCGCCGACGGGATGCTGTATGCCTACGAAGATTCCCGAAAAGGTGTGCTCCGTCTGATCAGACCTTCCCCCGAAGCTTTGGAAGTGGTCAGTGAGTTTTCCATATCGGGAGGTCCCAAAGAACATTGGGTGCATCCGGTCATTTCAGGGGGGCGCTTGTACATGCGTCACGGCGAGAAGCTGCGTTGCTACGATCTCCGGGCTCAGTGATTTTTTCATCGCTTCAGGATGGGAACTTACTCTTTCTCTTCCTCGTCGTCATTTGCCTGTGCCTGCAGTGGCAAGACAGAAGCGGGGATGAGTTCCATCTTTTCCGGTCCCAGAATGCCTCCTGAGACAATAATTCTCACCGCTTCGTCCAGTGTCAGACCGCAGTTGAATACGTCTTCCGGCGCCACAAGCAAATAGAGGCCTACCGTGATATTGGGTGTTGTGGGAACGAAGACATTGTAAAATTCACGCCCGTCCTGAAAAGCGATCTTTCCGAGAGCCAGGCCGATACATTTCATTCCCGGACTGGGAAATTCGATGAGCACGGGGATTTTATAGGCCGTTTCTCCCTGGGTGAAGGCCAGTGATTCCACCACTTGTTTGGATGCGCCATAAATGGATTTCACAAAGGGGATGGTCCGGATCAGTTTTTCCAGAAAGGCGATGATTCTTTTACCCACTACTACGCTGGCAATGAGCCCCATCAAATAAATGAAGGCGAAAAGCAGGATGGATGCGACAATGGGCGAAGTGCAGTCCGGCACATGCCCGAGGTGTTCCCGGACCAAAGGGGAGAGACGCCCGGCTGTGAAGTTGTACAGGAGTTTCAATACAAAAACCGTAATCCCGAGAGGCACCACGACGAGCAGTCCGGAGAGCATGATCTTTCTGAAAGCCTGAGTCCATTTGTTCATTCGTTTTTGGACTTTATCTTTGGATCTGCTATTCATGGGCCTGCTCCTCCGGCAACAGACCGGACTTCACTGGTGCAGATGATCCGACCACTTTCGGACTCACAAGGCCCGCGGACATGACCGTGGTCACGGCATCTTCCACGGAGATACCGGCGTCTTCAGCTTGCTCCACGGGGATGAATTCCATGTAGCCACTCGTGGGATTTGGCGTCGTAGGAATAAAGACCCGGTAATGTTTCTTTTCTTCGCCGCTGACTCCATCTCGAATAATCATCGTGCTGGTGACAAAGGCAAAGCTTTTTGTTCCCGGTTTCGGGAAATCCACAATCACAACGGATTGAAAACTGCCGGAGTCATCCTGAAAAGACAGGGATTGCACCACCTGCTTGGAAGCACTGTAGACCGTATTGACCAGTGGTATCTTTGCGAGCAGTTTTTCACCCAGAGCAATAATTTTCCGACCCACAATAATATTGGCGATGAGCCCCACCCCGTAGGTTACGCTGAGCAATATCAATATGGAAACGAAGGCGATGCCATATTCGGGCACTTTTTTAAAAAGGCCACGGGTGACAGGCTCAAGCCGACCGGCTGTCAATAAATAAAGGAATCGGAGAATGAAAACGGTGAGGCTTAAAGGTACGACCACCAGCAGACCGGAAAGGAGCCGATGCTGGAGGATCGCCTTCAGTGTGGGACGTTTTCTTTGTTGTCTGGCTTTCTTTACAGTCTGCATTGAACTCCTTTTTTGGGCTCATCCGGTTTTTGCGTACTTGAATTAAGGGTTGTGGACATGATGGTATATTCTCCGCAATGTTTCATCAGCAAAAAAAGGAGAATATTCATGTCCACGCGTCTATTGTATCATGCTTTTT
>JAAYJV010000079.1 GCA_012522755.1 Candidatus Hydrogenedens sp. | reverse complement strand
TCTAGTTGCAAAATCCGGAGCAGACGCCTTGGGGATACTATTGGAACAACCTGTGGAATTGATATTGACTGACATCAAGATGCCGGTCATGGATGGCCTTGAGTTAATCGAGAACTTGAGAATGCTGCATTTTCAGGGTGAGGTCGTTATCATCAGCGGATTTGATGATTTTGAGTTGGTCCGAAAGGCGCTCCAGTTAGGTGCCTCCGACTATCTCCTAAAACCGGTTAAATCTGACGAACTTGAAAGAGTTTGCAAAGCCTGTTTTGAAAGGCTGCAGAGCAAACGGTACAGGAGTCTGGCATTGGATGGTCAAGCTTCTACTAACAATGTTCATCTCCAACAAGTATGGTTGAATAAGCTGATGCGAGGCGGGCAGGAAGCAGAACAGGTGCGGACAAGATTTGCAGAGTTCCCAACTCATTTGTTGTGCTTGGTTTCTGACTCGTTATTAACAGCACAAAACAATTGGAATAACCTTCTTATCAGTCTCGCGGATTTTATTAGAAGTGCTGTGAAGGACTTAGGTTCTCCCAAGCCAATTATCATCCATGGTGATTATTCAGGATACTGGATAGCTCTTATCTTTGTTAGCTCCCCTGAAAGCCTTGCGCTTCGCAAACAATTATCAGAAGAACTCTCAAATCGGTGGTTTCGTTGCGGGTTATCCAAGGAATTCCGTTCAAACGAGCAACAGCAGGCGTTTTGGGAAGCTCGTGAGATGCTCAAATCTAATTTTTATGACATGCCAACTTTAGAAGCAGTTTTGCCAGAGCCATTCCCATTCGAAGCCTTAACAACAAAGCTGTTAGCATATTTTGAGGAGGAAAACTGGCGGGAATTCTATGCATCTGTTGATGAGTTGTTCGTACATGCGCATCACAATCGACCAGAACCTGAATTGTTAAGACAGCACCTGATGACAATTGTATACAACCTGATGGATCGAAACAAGAGTTTGATTGGTATCATTGGCAGGCATAAATTGTCTGAAAATGACATTGTCCTAAAAGTCAAAGAAGCAACGAGTTTTTCAATTTTGAGGCTGTCTTTCATTAACATTTTGCATCAGTACATGTCAGAGCTTTTGGACCAACAATTAGCACCAGAGGACGATTATATTCTAAAAGCAAAATCATATATCCAAAAGCATTTTCAAAACCATATCAGCTTGAGCGAAATTGCAAGTGAATTGGGTTTGAATCCCAACTATTTCAGCACACTGTTTCACAAGAAAACAAACGCAACATTTACAGAATATGTCAGAACTGTACGGATTAAAAATGCAATCACCCTGATGAAGGAACCTGGTATGCAGATGCGGGAGATTGCAGAGCAATCTGGGTTTTCTGACAATACACAGTTTTACAGGGCTTTTAAGCAGGTCACGGGGGTTTCACCCGGTAAATTTAAAAGAACGCACGGAGGCTTATCTCCAGAAGTGTGATGGAGAAGCATCCAGCTGGAAGACAACCAGAAAACGCAAGAGGGAACTCGCTTTAATGGGTTTAAGAGAGTCTTGGCTCGACGCAGAAGTCTAACGCTTGGCGGCAACCATGCTTGCCAACTTTGGCGGCAATTCTGTTTCACATAACGCGTGGTCCATGTGCTCGAGGGTGCTTAAGGTAAAATAGTATTCCTTTCCAATTTTAGATGAATCCAGCATCAGGATGGCTTGCCTGGTACGAGATAGAACAACGTGCCTGAGGCGGGTTTCTTCAATGGAAGTGTCTGTCAGAAGTCCCTTGTCTGACATCCCCAAGCAGGAAATGAAGCACAGGTCTGGGTTCATCTGTGAAAGCAACGCCTCCGCGTGGAAGCCGACACAACTGAAAGAATTATCAATCATATCTCCGCCGGTTAAGTAAGTACGAATATTGCGTAGCCCCAGATGATAGGCGGTTTTAACCGCATTGGTGATAACCACCAGGTTTTGGTTTTGGGGGAGATAAGGCACAAGTGCAGCGGCGGTACTGGAGGCATCAATGAAAATGACATCATTGGGTTTAATAAGCTTAACAGCTTTCCTGGCGATGGCATCTTTTGCCAGAGCATTCACTCCTTCCCGCAAAGGCAAGGGCACATCCCTGTTGCTTTTGTTTCCTAAGGTCGCACCTCCATGCACCCGTTGAATTGCACCGGTTTTTTCAAGCTTGTTCAGATCCC
>JAAYJV010000078.1 GCA_012522755.1 Candidatus Hydrogenedens sp. | reverse complement strand
GGTGGTAGCGGCGGCCGTGGCGGTGGTGGTGGCGGTGGCGGCGGCCAGGGTGCCACGGGTGGCGGCGGCGGCGGTGGTGCCTATATGGAAGAAACCACCATCCCCTCAATCCCTGTTATTCTGCCCACACCTGTTGATCTGCCCGAGAGCAAGCTTGGCGGTGGCGGTGGTGGCGGCGGTGCGGGTGGTTCCGGCGGCTATGGCGGATCAGGAAGTTCCGGCGGCGGCAGTGGCGGCATTGCTGATGAAGAAGGAAGTGGCCAGATGGGATCTGAAGGCACTTCTTCCGAAGGCGTATCGGGGAAAAAGGGTGGTGATGGATCAGCAGCAGTTTTTGGTCTTTTCGGTCAGGGCGGCTCTTCCGGTTCCGGTGGCAGCGGTGGTGTGGGTGGATCAGGCGGATCAGGGGGCGCAGGCGGCGTTGGCGGTTCAGGCGGTATAGGAGCAGCCGGGGGCGGGTGCATTCTTCTCTCGGCCCGGGGCCTGCTCACTTTGACAGAAGGGGCGGGCTTTGATATTTCCGCCGGTTTGCCCGGTGAAGGCGCATCAGGAGCACCCGGTGGCGCTGAAACTTTGGGAGCTTCCGGTGATCCGGGTGCGGCTGGCGGTGAAGGCGGTGAAGGAGCCGCACCTATACTGGGCGCATTACTTCCGGATCTTCTGCAGCCTATACTCCAGTACCTTCGAGGTGGTGCCGGAGGCGATGGCGGTCGTGGCGGAGCCGGTGGCCGTGGCGGCGATGGTGCGGCCGGTGGCGAAGGTGGCCTGGGCGGTGCCGGCGGTGCCGGTGCGCCGGGCATGGTGAAACTGGCGGCCTCGGTGATCCGTATCCAGAGCGGGGAAGAAGCTTTTCCAGTGATCATCGCCGATCATGCAGGCGGTGTTGAAGCCGACCATAACGGCAAATTCAGTTATATTTCCAATATGAAAGAAGATGCGGCTCTGGATAACCTGCCTGATTTCAGTACTCCTTATCTGGCTGTGGGTTTCACCCGTTTCGATGAACTGCTCATGGCTGACAACGATTTTACCGGAACAGCAACGCCCCTCATTCCCACACTTCGAGGTGGTCCGGCTCCTTTCGGCTGGTACGAAGAAAATTACTGGAATGAAGAGGAAGTGGAATCTCAGGAAGCCACGGGAGAAGGTGGCAATCTGATTTACTGGTATTTCCCTTCTGTTTTTGAGGGCTTTCATCAGCTCGTTATCAAAAACACCAGTCTGAGCAAAGACATCAGCGATGTGGCTGTTTCCATTGACGCTGGAGAAGAACGCTTTATTGAAGGTGGTGACGGTACGGCTGGGCTTTTGCCGCCGAAAGGGGCGTGGACCATAGCGCTTCCCGACGGCACAGCCGTGGTGGTTCTCTCCGATGAACTGAAAGAGGGGCCCGCTCTTTCTCATCCGGCTGATGGCAACGGTGATGGTTTCCTGACCAGAAAAGAAGTCGATGATTTCATCAGAGGCTGGCAGGAAGGAGACTACGGCATGAGAGTGGCGATTCAGGCACTGTATCTTGAGCAGCTCGGCGGTGCGTACAGTTATGACGAAACACTTCCTGAGCCCGACTGCTGGGTCAGCCCGTACAGAGAAAGTGCAATTTGAAAGGGGATCGTTTTCAGGACAAGTCCGGAGTGAAGCGGTGGGTTTGTCCAGGGATAGCGTAATTTGTATTTTTGCATGTTCACATAGTAAAGTATTTCAAATGGGCATGTTTCAGGATATGACACAGTTGTCAGTCTGTTTCACTGCTGTTGAGTGGGACAGATCGGACTTTTATTCAATACAAGTGCTCTGAAGTTTCATAGGCAATATCATGGAGTGACGTCATGAAAACCCCGGCTCAGAACCCTTATGGGTTCATGTTTTTCGCCTCTTTTTTTGTAATCCTCTTTCTTGGAATCCTTACGGTGTTCCAGCCCGTACATGCGGATCTCGTGGATATCTATGAGAGTGACGGCATCCTGCAGGATCTCATCGCATTGGAAGGAGATATCGTTGATATCAATACAGGCAGTTCACCGCCGGAATTTTATGTGGATGCAGCTCCTATAGGCTATATCTATAAAGGCCGGGTGGTGGACGGTGCGGCTGTCTTTGATTTCGACAATGTTTTCATGGATCGTGATATTACCGTGACCGTTGTGGGGCATCGACCATTGGTGATCTCCGCCAAAGGTGATATGAGTGTAGCCGCCTCATTCAATGTCTCTGCTGGTGTGGCTGGCGGTGGTGTTGGCGGTGTGGGCGCTGCAGCCGGGCCGGGCGGCACAGGCGGTGGTGGTGGTGCCGGTGGTGCCGGTGGTGCCGGTGGCAAAGGCGGCAAGGGTGGCGATGCCAACCCCTCCTCAGAAGCCGGACATGACAGTGAACTGGGCAAGGGCAGTGGCACCGGTGCTCCAGGTGATCCGGGTGCTGTTGGCGGCGTGAGCAATGCTTCGGGCCAGCGCGGCGGTGCCGGGTTCAACAATCCAGCCGCTTTCGGCGGTCAGGGCGGACTTTCAGGACAGACAGGCGGCGCAGCGGGAACAGGTTCGAGTCTGGTAGGCAGCGGTCATGGTGATCGCAGCCGTGGTTTGCTTCTGGACGGACGGGGCGGATCTCTGGCAAGCAATACTTTCCTGATTACCTTCACCTATGGATTGCCCGGTTCCAACGGAAGCAATGGTGATGATGGCGGCCCGGCCCGCAGCGGACTCTGGCCGAATTATGTTTATACCAATGCTCTGGCCGGTGGTACGGGAGCCTCCGGGGCTTCCGGTGCCTCGCCGCAATTCAGTCTCGATCCCTCCTCCCTCAGCCTCGCCGGAGGTCCCGGCGGTGGCGGTGGCGGTGGTGGTGCCGGTGGTGGTGGCGGCGGCGGCGGCGGCGGCGGTGGCGGTGGCCAGGGCGGCACGGGTGGCGGTGGCGGCGGCAGCACTTTCCTGCCGAGTGCCACTCTTCTCGGCGTTCCCATCCCTGAAACCAAAGTCGGTGGTGGCGGCGGTGGCGGTGGCGGCGGCGGCAGTACAGGTGCAGGCGGAGCCGGTGGTGGTGGCGGCGGCAGTGGTGGCATGAACGGTCAGTCGGGACAGCAGGGTGCTGTGGGGACGGCCCGGGTCGGGAGCGGCGGCGGCGACGGTGGCGAAGGTACGGCGGATATTCTGGGTTTCATGGGTGACGGCGGCAGTGCCGGTACAGGTGGCACAGGCGGATCCGGTGGCCAGGGCGGAGCCGGTGGTTCCGGTGGTACAGGCGGTCAGGGCGGTGTAGGTGCGGCGGGTGGCGGCTGCATTCTTCTTTCGGCCCGTGGACTTCTCGAAGTGAAGGAAGGAGCTGAATTCAATATTTCGGCGGGAACCCGCGGCACGGCTGGCGGTGGCGCAGCCGGTGGCGGAAGCCGTGGAGGTACTGATGGTGCGGCCGGTACGGATGGCGGCGAAGGCGGTCGATCGGGTGATCCTCTGCTGGGTGGCGTCCTTCCTGAATGGCTTCTGGATATTCTCACGGGCGGTCATGGCGGCAATGGCGGCAAAGGCGGCAGCGGCGGCCGGGGTGGTGACAGTGCTGCTGGTGGTACAGGCGGTGCCGGTGGTCAGGGTGGTTTTGGTGCGCCGGGCATGGTCAAACTGGCGGGTTCCGTCATTCGCATTGATCAGGCCGGAGCAGCTACACCCCGTATCATCGCCAATAATGCGGCTGGTTCCGCGCCGGAAGAGAACGGGAAATTCACCTTTATCTCCAACATGACCGCTGCGGCCAGAGCAGGTAATCAGCCGGCCTTCAGCACGACGAATATTGCTCGGGGCGACAATTTCTTTGATGACTTTCTGAAAGCATTCAATGCTTATGTGTTTGTGGATACGCCTCTGGTTCCGACTCTGGTCGGCGGCCCTGCGGCCCATGGCTGGTGTCAGGAAAATTACTGGAATCAAAGTGATGTGGAAGCGCTGGCTCCCACAGCGGTGGAAGGTTCCCTCAGCTACTGGATTTTCCCGAGCATCTTCGAAGGCTTTGATCAGATTGTTCTTAAAAACACGGCGGACTATGGAACGCTTCAGGAACTGACCCTTACCGTGGAAGGGAATAATCCCCGGTTGATTCGTGGTGCCGAAGGTGTACCCGGCGAATTGCGACCCGGTGAATGCTGGACAACGACCGTACCGGCCGGAGCTTCCGTATTGATCAACAGCGAAGGAGAAGGCGCAGGTGAGGAAGGCAGCTTCTATGTGAGTGATGGTCATCTGGGCGATCTTATCGCGCTGAATGGTTCCATTGCCATTGATACCGGTACGACGGGCGGTACAGCGGGTACGCTCCTTTATGGCGGCAATACCTATACAGCACGAACAGATCTCCGTTATGATACGGGCCAGGAAGTGGCCGTCTTTGAATTTGAAAATGTGCAGGTTGCGGCCGGAGTCACCCTCTCTCTTGCCGGTGACCGGCCCTTGTCCATAGCAGCAGCCAGTGATATTGACTGGGCGGCCACTGTGGTTATCCCTCCCGGAACCCTGGGCGGAGCCAAAGGTGGTGCAGCAGGCGCAGCCGGAACAGGCGGCCCGGGCGGTACCGGTGGTACCGGTGGTACTGGCGGTGCCGGTGGAGCTGGTGGACGAGGCGGCGGTGCCGATGTCATCCGCGGTGCTCAGGGCAATGGCGAGGACGGCTTCCCCAGTGGATCAGGTACTTCCGGCAATCCGGGTACAGCCGGTGAAGCCGGTACTTCCGGAAGCGATGGTGCCACAGGCGGTCTGGGCTTCGGTTTTGCAAGTGCCCGCGGTAATGGTGGTGCCGGTGGTGCCAGTGGGTCGGGCGGCGTGGCCGGTGCGGCCGGTGATGGAGGTCCCGGTCAGCCGGGCGGTCTCGGAAAAGACCAGACTGAAAATATTATCAATAAAAAAGGTGAAGCCGGTAAAAATGCAGCCGGTCTCACTCCGGCTACAGCCGGTGCGGGAGCCGCAGGCGAAAGTGCTCTTCCCGGCAGCAACGCCCTGTATAACGATATGCTTTCCCTCTCTTCCAGCCTCACGCTGGCCGCTGGTTCCGCTGGCGGTGGCGGTGGTGGCGGCGGCGGTGGCGGTGGCGGCGGTGGCGGCGGCGGCGGTGCTGGCGGATACGGCGGTTCCGGTGGTGGTGGCGGCGGCGGCGGTCTTTTTGACGGCTTGTTCGGTGCCGGCTCCTATCGGGCATCGGGCGGCGGTGGCGCCGGCTTTACAGAGGGTGCCGGTGGAAACTATGAAGGCGGAACCAGCAGGTCCGCTTCTCCGGCCGGTGGTGTTGCCGGTGCCACAGGCGGCACAGGCGGTAAAGGCGGTTCCGGTCATGTTGGCGGTCAGGGTGGTTCGGGCGGCAAAGGTGCAGACGGCGGTGGTGCCTTCGTTCTCTCGGCTCGGGGACTGCTCCGTGTCGGATCTTCAGCAGTGCTCAATATCTCCGCCGGTACACCTGGCGGCGGCAGTTCGGGAGGCGGACAGGGAGCGGCTTCTGAAGCGGCCTCCTCAGGCCTCAGTGGTGTTGCCGGTGCCTCAGGCGGCAGTGGTACAAATCTGAGTACCCTGTCCGGAGCTGGTGGTGATGGCGCTTCCGGAGGTACAGGAGGTGCCGGTGGTCCCAGTGGACCCGGTGGTGCTGGTGGCGCCGGTTCCGGTGGTGGCCATGGTCTCCCCGGTATGGTGAAACTCCATGGCTCTGTCGTTCTTGCGGGCGGAGCTCAGGTCGTAGCAGCCAATGCCTCCGGAACGGATGCCAATAAAAACGGTGCTTATACGGTTATTTCCAACATGACCCATAATGAAGCGCTGGCAAACCGTCCTCAGGCGGGCACGGCCGGTCTGGTTCAGGGCATCACGGGCCACGCACCCTATCTGACTGCTTTCAACCCACTGGTCAATGGCCGTACGCCCATCCTTCCCAACCTGAAGGCCGGAGCGGCTGTCCGGGGCTGGTGTCTGAGCAATTACTGGAACGACGGTCTGGAAGATCCGCCTTTCTCCACAGAAAATGGTCTGGAATACCGGGTCTTCAGAAAGGTGGAAGGCAGGTCTGTCTTTGAAGGCTTCGACCAGCTTATCATCCGCAATACGAACAGCAGCGGCGTTCTGGAAAATGTGGCTCTTATCGTTGGCGCCAATCCTGAAGTGCTTATTGACGGTGAAGGCGGCACGGCGGGAATGCTGGCTGCTGGAGAAAGCTGGACGACTACGGTGCCAGCGGGTAGCTATATTCATGTGCCCAATGCGACGGGCAGCGGACCGGGTGATGGCCCGGTGGCGCAGTTCATCGCTTCCCCCACGAGCGGCGCCCGCAATCTGGCTGTACAGTTTATCGACCAGTCTCAGGCGGGTGCATCGCCCATCGAGAGCTGGCTGTGGAGCTTTGGCGATGGTGCCACGAGTACGGAGCAGAATCCCATCCACACCTATTCGGCCGCCGGAACCTATCATGTGTCGCTTACGGTCATCACGGCTGTGGATACAGGCGTGCTCCTTCGCAACAATTATATTACGGTGACCGATCCTGTCGGTCCCACAGCTCTTTTCTCAGGCGGTCCCACGACCATCACCACAGGTGATACAGTCTTCTTCGGCGACACCTCCCTTCCGGGCACGTCATCCATCACAGACTGGGCCTGGGACTTTGGCGACGGTGCGACAAGCGACATTCAGAGTCCCTCTCATCGCTATGATGTGCCGGGCCTCTATACGGTGTCGCTTGCAGTGACCACTGCTGTCGGTACACATACACGCACGGTACCGGGTTATGTGGAGGTGTCCGCACCGCCGCCGCCCGTGCCGCCCGTATCTGATTTCACTGTATGGCCGACGAGTCTGATCATCGGACAGACTGTGCAGTTTGCCGATCTTTCCATTCCCGGATCAGCACCCATCAGCGGATGGCACTGGACCTTTGGCGATGGAGAGACGAGCATGTCGCGTTCACCCGCCCACGTTTACAATACGCCGGGCGTCTATGATGTGTCTCTGACTGTAGTCTCAGATTCGGGCAGTGATCTGATTGTCAAGACGGGCTATATCAGCGTGACATCCCCCGGTGGTCCTTCCGCGAATTTCCTGGGAACGCCTCCTTCCGGTGCGGCTCCGCTTACCGTAAGCTTCAACGATCTGTCTCAGTCCGGTGATGAGCCCATTGTCGCCTGGGAATGGGACTTCGGAGACGGCGGCAGCAGTGATCAGCCCGATCCCGTGTATGCCTATGCCTCGGCTGGAAGCTACACCGTGTCGCTTACGGTTACGACAGCCGTGGGCAGCGATACCCGTGTGCGGAGCAACTACATCAACGTGACGCAGCCCGCAGGTCCCACGGCAATATTCAATGCCATGCCCTCCGGTGGACTGGCTCCTCTGGAAGTGCAGTTTGTCGATATGTCCCTGCCCGGTGATGCAGCCATTACGGCCTGGCTGTGGCAGTTCGGTGACGGTACAACCAGTACGGAAGCTTCGCCCGGGCATGTGTACAATAACCCCGGTTCCTATACGGTACAACTCACGGTATCCACATCGGTCGGAACAGATTCTGAAACCAAAGCCGGTTTCATCAATGTGAGCCAGCCCGGCGGTCCCAGTGCCGATTTCACAGCCCATCCGCGAAAAGGCGACAGCCCGCTCACGGTTCAGTTCGCCAGTCTCGCCAGTGCCGGTGACACGCCCATCACCTCCTGGCTGTGGCATTTCGGCGATGGCGAAAGCAGCACGGAACAGGCACCCTCCCACAGCTATGCGGGACCGGGGGTCTATACGGTGCGTCTGATTGTGACCGATTCGGAGAACGCTTCGGACGAGGCGCAGAAAGTGAGTTATATCACGGTGACCAAACCGGCTGCGCTGAAAGTCGATTTCTCCGCCTCGGCGCAAACTGGGCCCGCTCCTCTGCAGGTGCAGTTTGCCGACATGTCCTCGGCTGGAAACAGACCTCTTACCAGCTGGCTCTGGGAGTTTGGTGATGGCACCATCAGCGAAGAACAGCATCCCTTCCATGTCTATGAGCTTGAAGGCAGCTACACGGTTTCTCTCACTGTCTCCGACGGCACCTCAACGGTGACAGAGACGCGGGATCATTTCATCACTGTTGAAGGCATGCTCCCTGTGGGCGGTCCTGTGGCGCTTCTCCTCACGGCACTGGCTGCTGCTGTTGCGGGAGCCTCTGCACTGCGGAGACGCCGTGACTGATCTCAGATGCTGTACTCTGTAAATGCAGAGCCGCCGGATGGCATTCACTATCCGGCGGCTCTTTTTTCTGTCTCCGGCAAGGGGGCTGTCATTTCGTATTTACAAAAATTCAGATCAGTTGATGTTCAGGAAAAGGCCCAGAACCGTGGATACGCTGGGAAGTACAGGAGGTGTTGCGCCCTGATCATTGGGCGGGTCATTCGTATCGGCAATATAGCGGATGAATTCCACGTGGCCATCCATGAAAAGAACATTGCATCCACCGGGAACATGGTTGAAAAACTGCACCTCCGTCGCCATGAGATCCATCATCATCCAGACCGTGCTTTGTGCCATGGCGGAGGCGGCCGGATTATTGATGTCTGTAATCAGAAAACGTTCGATTCCTTCGCGGAGTCTGTAAATTTTTGTGGATTCCATGCCACCGCAGCCATAGGGTGCGGGCACGTTGATATCGCTGTCCGCCAGACGCATCAGAGCCATACCCGGATCAGCACCAAGTGCGGCGGGGATAGCCTTTTCCAGAAGACTGTTCACAGCATGACCCAGCTGGGCTGTAGCATAACCATCGGGGGGCATATTAAAATCGAAAGCGCTGGCTCCGGCAGCAAGCCAGGAAAAATTGGCCAGAGGTTCCGGGGGAATATTCGGGTCGGCAAGACGGTCGAGAACCCAGCCGAAATAAGAATAACTGACGCCCATGACGTAGTTTTTCCCGGGCTTGTGGATGATGAAGTTGCCGTCGTCATCCTGCAACTTGGCCACTGTTTCCACGGGATCGGAAGGACAAATGGCAATGGAGGGATCGGTCAGATACTCCGGATAGATGGAACTGACCTGGGCGCAGGCCTGCAGTTCAACGCTGTTGAAGGAAGCGGGGAAATCCGTGCGAATGGGATTGGCCGTCTGCATGTGCGGGAAGAGACCGCCCCGGGACTCGCCGGAGTACATCTTGTAAACCAGTCCCCATTGTTTGAGGTTGTTCTGGCAACTGGAGCGCCGTGCCGATTCACGGGCACGGGCCAGAGCAGGAAGCAGGATGGCTGCCAAAATACCGATAATGGCGATTACCACCAGCAGTTCGATCAGTGTAAAGCCTTTGTGTTTCATAGCTGCAGCTCCTCATCGTTGAAATATAATCCGGGTTAAGGAAATGTATAACGGAACATCCGTTTTGATCACGAAGAAAGCCTGCAGCAAAGACGCAGCACTGATTGTGTATTCAGTATAGCATTATTGTTGGAAATGCGCAAGGGTTTTTACAGGTACGAGGGGCGAGGAGTGAGGGGCGAGGGGCGTGCAGGGGCACGGCATGCCATGCCCATTTCACCTTATTGTCTCAAAAGGGCCAGAATTTCCTCAGCGGCACAGTCGGAAGCGCCCGGTCCGCCCAGATGGGTCTGAAGCATGCGGAAATTCGCCATCATCTGGTTGCGCAGAGGGCTGTCTTCAAGAAGTTCCAGCAGAACCGGGGTAATTTTATCTGAATTCGCCTCATGCTGGATATATTCAGGCACTATATCGGAGCCTGTCAGAATATTGACGATACCGATATAAGGGATGCGGACCAGCAGTCGTGCGAGCCAGTAGCTGATTCGGTTGACCTTATACACAATCAGAAAGGGCGTTTCGAGGAGAGCGGCTTCCAGTGTGGCTGTTCCGGAAGCGATGAGGCAGCAACGGCTTTTCAGAAATACCTCTCGGGAGGGTCGTACTTTCACCTCTACAGGAAGGCCTTCAAAGGCTGCACGCACTTCCCGGGCCCGGGCTTCATTGGTGCAGGCGGTCATGAAACGTATTTCCGCTTTCCGGGCCAGAATGTCCCTGCAAACCTGAGCCATGACCGGTGCAATCCGCTGTATTTCCTGAGACCGGCTTCCGGGAAGCATACCGATGATTGTTTCGTCTTCTTCATCCCCTGTCTTTTGAAGGTCTTTCAGTTCGTCCAGCAGGGGGTGGCCCACATAGCGGCAATAGACCCCTTTGTCCCGGTACAGCTCTTCTTCAAAGGGAAAGATGACGAGCATTTTTCTGACGAGACGGGCGATTTTATGGATGCGCTTTTTTTTCCAGGCCCATACCTGCGGGCTGATATAGTAGACAATGGGGATGCCCAGTTCAGCGACGGCTTCGGCAAAGCGTATGTTGAAGCCCGGATAATCAATGAGCACAATCACATCGGGCCGGCGTTCTCTGATCAGCGCCACAGTATCCAGCAGGAGCCGGCGCAAAGGGAGAAGCCGGCGCAGTACTTCCGCAAAGCCCATGATGGCATCGGAGGCCAGGTCCTGGACCAGCTCCATTCCCGCTGTTTCCATGGTCCGACCGCCGAGACCGAAGCAGGTCACTTCGGGGTCCTGTGCTTTCAATGCCCGGATCAGATTGGCGCCGTGCAGATCACCGGAAGATTCACCGGCAATGAGAAAAACTGTTTTCACTGGTTGTTCCTTATGGTATCGAGAATCAGCCAGCTCAGTTTCAGAGCCTGCAGGCCCTCTTCTCCCGACACGGCAACAGGCGCATTGGCTTGCAGATCATGGAGAAAAGAAGCCAGTTCCAGTTTGAGGGGTTCTTCTTTTTTCACGGGCAGGGGGGTGATACTGATGGATTCCATGGGATTCGCATCGGGGGCTAACGCTCCCGGTTTCTTTCTGTAGACCAGCACTTCCTGGGCGCTGTAATCGGTGGATACATAGGCATTGGGATCAAAGATACGGATCTTGCGCATCCGTTCCAGGGAGACACGACTGCTGGTGAGGTTGGCAACGCATCCGGACTCAAAGCGCAGCCGGACATTGGCGATATCTTCCTGTTCTGAGAAGACGGGCACGCCCACGGCATCGATACTTTTTACAGGGGAGGCGGCCAGTTTCATGACAATATCCAGATCGTGGATCATGAGATCCAGAACAACGCTCACATCACTGCCCCGACCGGGGAAGGGACTCAGGCGGTGGCATTCGATAAATTTCGGGGCGAGTCCCGCTTCGAAAAGAGCCAGAACAGCACCGTTGAAACGTTCCACATGACCCACCTGAAGTAATAAATTCCGGGCGGCCGCCTCTTTCACCATCGCTTCCCCTTCATCGATAGTGGAGGCCAGGGGTTTTTCCACGAGGACATGAACGTTCTGTCGCAGCGCTGAGAGCACGGTTTCGCAGTGGGTTTCCGTGGGCGTGGCAACAGAGAGGGCATCCACACCAAGATCCAGAAGAGCCTCAACAGAATCCACAGCGGTCACTTCGAAATCAGTGGAGGCTTTGTTCCGCGCTGCTTCAGAGATGTCCGCCACAGCCACGAGTTCGGCCTGCTCCAGTTCGTGGTAGATCCGGGCATGATGATAGCCCAGGTGTCCCACACCAACAACGCCAACACGTATTTTTTTCATAGTAATGGTCCTGTAAAAAAGATTGTCTGTGGCTCCGCCGGAACTTCAGGGGGATTCTGGCTGGTCACAGTCCGAGGTAGGAAGTTACTTTACCTGAATCGTGTAAAGAGAGGCAAATGAGATTTGTTTTTTTTGTTGTTGTGGGGGAGGGGTTTGAGGCATATATAGTGACTTCAGGTACTCAGCTGACTCTGGAAGTGGGCGGCGGGTTGCAAAAAACCGGAATGACGGCAGGGGCATGTCTTGGGGCAAAGAAGAGACTTGAAGGAATCAGTGGTGTCTGGGGAATCGGTCGGATCGGTCGGATCGGTCGGATCGGACGGATGTGGGAGGGCTGAATGTAGGTAGGGGCGAAAAATCTTTCGCCCGGATGGATGGAAGCAGACCCGTAAAGATCGCTTGATCTTGGAGATGGCCTTAGTCTTCTTTTTTCTTCTTCGTGAATCTTAGTGCTCGAGCTGCGACCTGGTTCAATTTCCTCTCCTCCTTCTCTGTGGCCCTCTGTGCTACTACCCGTAATCTTCCATTATTTTTTCGAAGAAGTTCATGTCGCTGACTCTGCAAGTAATATACTTTCAAGATATTGTGGGATTCTCGACTCGGCAAACTGTCTTCCGACAATCACGAACAAATAATGACTCGGGAAACCCTGAAAGCCGTTGAGAGTCACTCCTGGGAACGCCAATTTCCACATTGGCCGACAGCGTGTTATGACATTGACATTTTGCAAACAGTGATGCGGCAACAGGTCTTTTGCCAACCAAGAATAAAATTAAAGCCTTTGCAAACTCTGAGTCTTTGTTCTCCCGTCAAATGCATACATAAGTCATGGTCTTTTCCCGGGTCTCCTGCCAATGTGGAAATTGGCGTTCCCAGGCTGCGCGACCAAGGTCTTTAATTTATCAGTGTCCATCAGTGGTTCTAAAAGTCTCTGTGGTAAAAAAGATCATTTGGTTGCGGCTGTGCAGCGCTATGCTTTCTGTGGCTCTAAAAGAGGATAGTATTTGGTTGTATGAATTATCTGATAAAAGTGTTGCAACATGTCTTTTATTATGGTATAGTATTTTTCAATCGTTATTTCTTTCACGAATGAATTTCGGTTTGGTTTAAGTATACCGACCGTTAGGTATAGCACGCAGAACTTTAGTTCAGGGGCCTGAACTAAAGAAAAGTATAACACTATAGCTCAGCCTGATACCCGTTAAATTTCCGGAGTAGTGTGGCCTATGTCTGTTGAACGTGAAATATCACCGAGGACGATTGAACGCCTCAGCCTGTATCGGCGGCTCTTGCTTCCGCATCATGAGGGCGAAGACAGCTATATTTTTTCTCATGATCTTGCAGAGCTTGCCGGCGTTACAGCCACGCAGGTACGTCGTGATTTCATGCAATTGGGGTGTATGGGTGTTCCACGCACGGGGTACAGGATCGGGGAGCTTCTTTCGGGGATCAGCGGTATATTGGATGCGCCTGCGGGGCAACGGGCGGCGCTTGTGGGTGTGGGTCATCTCGGCGCGGCTCTTCTCAACCATTTTTCCGGCCGCTGGCGGTGGCTGCATATTCATGCCGCTTTTGACAGGGATCCGGACAAGGCGGGGAGCGTTATCCATGGCTGTCACTGCTTTCCCATGTCTGAGCTGAGTACGCTGATCCGTGAACGCAAGATTGATCTGGGCATCATCACAGTACCCAGAGATCATGCCCAGGAAGTTGCAAATCAATTGATTGAAGCGGGTGTTCAGGGATTGTTGAATTTCGCCCCCATCCGTTTACGTCATGGCGACGATATTTATGTGGAGAATGTGGATCTGACTTCGGCATTTGAGACAGTGGCTTATTTTGCCCGATGCCGTCGTCCGTCTTTGTTCATAAGTGAATCCCACCGCGGTTTTCCATCGCTGGATGATCGGAAACTCCGTGGTGACGATGTGAAATCATAAACACCGGATCAGTGGTTGATACCGGTCAGCAGCAAGGAGTATTGATAATGGTAGACAAAACGCTGTGTTGCAGCGGCACGGAAGAGGCGAGTGAGGAGGAATTGCTCTGTCGTCTCGACGAAGTGATTGAGGAGTACAAGGACAAGCCCGGTTCGCTGATTCCCGTGCTGCAGCTTGCTCAGGCTATTTTCGGTTATCTTCCGGAATCGGCCTTGAAGCGTGTTGCACTGGGTCTTGACAAGTCCTACAGCGAAGTTGCGGGAGTCGTGAGTTTTTATGCTTTCTTTTCCACGAACCCCAAAGGGCGTCAGACGATCCGTGTTTGCATGGGTACGGCCTGTTATGTTCGTGGCGGCAAGCAGCTTCTTGAGGCATTGAAGGACAAACTGAAGATAGAAGTTGGCGAGTCCACTCCGGACCGCGAACTTTCTCTTGAAGTTGCACGCTGTTTCGGCGCCTGTGGTCTTGCCCCCACCATGTCCATTGGAGAAGAAGTGTACAAGCGTGTACGTCCCGCCAAAGTAGGCGAAATAATCGATGAGTATTACAAGAAGCATGTTTCTGCGAAAGGAGAAGCGGTATGAGTACTGATTCGAGCAAAATCAAAGGCATTGATGACCTTCAGGCGATCAAGGAGCGTGTTTTGAAAGAAACATCCCTTCGCAATGATGGCTATCGCACCTGTATCACGGTGCATATGGGCACTTGCGGTATTGCGGCCGGTGCGCGCGATGTGATGGCGGCCATTATGGATGAGCTTGAAAAGAGCGACCGCACTGATATCCGGGTCACCACCTCGGGTTGCATCGGCATTTGCGTTCAGGAACCAGTCATGACCATTGAGGTCCTGGATGGCGAGAGCGCTTTATACGGCAAGTTGGATGATGAGAGTGCACGTCTCGCCTTCCGCGAACATGCGCTTGATGGCAAGGTAGTGACTCAGCTTGTCATTGGCAAAGGCAGAGAACAAATAACGGGTTAAGGAGACCGGTTTCATGAAAATCCCCCGAATGCATATGGTCCTGTGTTTCGGCACAGGTTGTGTGGCCAGCGGTGCGCCTGCAGTCAAACAGGCTCTTGTTACGGCGCTTGACGATGCCGGTCTGGCCGATGAGGTATCTGTAATCGAGTCCGGTTGCAACGGTTTTTGCGCAGCCGGTCCCATTCTTGTTGTTTATCCCGGCGGCATTTTTTATCACGATCTGCAACCGGAAGACATGAAAGAGCTCGTAGAGGAGCATGTTCTGAAGGGCCGTCCTGTAGAGCGTCTCATGTTTGTGAATCCGGTGAGCGACAAAGTTGTTCCTCTTGTGAAGGATATTCCTTTTTTCTCCCGTCAGTGTGTCCGTGTTCTCAGCAACAAGGGCCGTATTGCGGCGGAAAGCATTGAAGAATATATCGCCTATGACGGCTATTCAGGTTATCTGAAGGCTCTGCTGCATATGACGCCCGAAGCGATCATTGAAGAAGTGAAGGCGTCGGGCCTTCGCGGCCGTGGTGGTGCGGGTTTCCCCACAGCCATCAAATGGGGCCTTTGCCGCAAAGCGCAGAGCGATGTGAAATACATTTTGTGCAATGCTGACGAAGGGGACCCGGGTGCCTTCATGGACCGCAGTATTCTGGAGGCCGATCCCCATTCCCTTCTGGAAGGGATGCTTATCGGCGCTCTGGCCGTCGGCGCAACGGAAGGCTATATCTATTGCCGTGCAGAATATCCCCTGGCACTGGAACGCTTGGATCATGCCATTGCGCAATGTCGTTCCATGGGCCTTACAGGTAAAAATATTCTGGGAACGGATTTCTCTTTTGAATTTCATGTTTCCCAGGGATCCGGTGCTTTTGTCTGTGGCGAAGAGACGGCGTTGATGCGTTCGGTGGAAGGCAAGCGGGGCGAACCCCGCCCGCGTCCTCCTTTCCCGGCTGTGGCTGGCCTCTGGGAAAAACCGTCTGTTCTCAACAACGTGGAAACCTTTGCGAATATTCCGCTCATCATACGTAACGGCAGCGAGTGGTACCGTTCACAAGGTACAGAAAAGAGCCCGGGCACCAAGATTTTCGCTGTTACGGGCAAGATCAATAATATCGGTCTGGTGGAAGTACCCATCGGCATTCCTCTGGGCGAGATCGTCTATGATATCGGCGGCGGCATCCCCAATGACAAACCCTTCAAGGCGGCTCAGATCGGCGGACCCTCCGGGGGCTGCATTCCCAAGGAACACCTGAATGTTCCCGTGGACTTTGAGACGCTCACCGAGCTGGGTGCCATCATGGGCTCAGGCGGTCTTATCGTCATGGACGAAGACACCTGCATGGTGGACATGGCCCGTTTCTTCCTCGATTTCGTGCAGGAAGAATCCTGTGGCAAATGTGTCCCCTGCCGTATCGGTACCAAACGGATGCTTGAGATTCTGGATCGTATCTGTTCCGGTGAAGGTGAAGAAGGCGATATTGAAAAGCTCATCACCCTGGGCGAACAGATTCAGGAAACCTCTCTTTGCGGTCTCGGTCAGACAGCGCCCAATCCGGTACTTTCCACCATCCGCCATTTCCGTGAGGAATATGAGATCCATATCCGCGACAAAAAGTGTCCCGCCGGTGTTTGTGCGGGTCTGGTCCGGGCGCCTTGTATCAGTGCCTGCCCGGCCGGTGTTTACGTGCCTGGTTTTGTTTCTCTTGTCGGTGAAAAGCGTTATGTGGAGGCGCTCCGTGTTCATCGTGACCGCAACCCCTTCGCCTCTGTCTGCGCCCGGGTCTGCTTCCATGCCTGCGAGAGCAAATGCCGTCGTGCCGATCTGGATGATCCCGTATCGATCCGCGGCGTGAAACGCTATATGGTGGACCAGGAAGAAGTGATCCAGCTTCCGGAGATTCGTGAAAATGCTGTCAACGCGCAGAAAAAGGTCGCCATTATCGGCGCCGGTCCCGCGGGACTCACCTGCGCATTTTTCCTGGCCCGTCTGGGTTACAAGCCCACGATTTTCGAAGCGACCTCCAAGCCGGGCGGCATGCTCGTCCAGACCATTCCGGCCTACAGACTTCCCCGAAAAGAGCTGGAGCGTGAGATCGCCATGATCCAGGAGATGGGCGTGACCATTGAAACCAACAAAGCGCTGGGCAAAGACTTCAGTTTCGAAGACTTGAGGTCTCAGGGCTATGAAGCGGTCTTCCTGGGCGTGGGCGCTCCCACAGGTACACGTTTGAGCATGGTCAATGCTGATGTGGAAGGTGTGGACGATTCCCTGACTTTCCTGAGCGAATACAATCTCACAGGCAAAGTGCCCGTGGGCAAGAATGTCGCTGTCATCGGTGGCGGTAATGCGGCCATAGACGCGGCACGTACGGCCATACGTCTGGGCGCTGAGACCGTGACGGTTCTCTATCGTCGTACGGAAGACGAAATGCCCGCTTTCAAAGAAGAGATTGAAGAAGCCAAACGGGAAGGCGTCATGCTGAGAACCCTGGTTTCGCCTCAGGAAATCGTTGCGGAGAACGGCAAAGCCACAGGCGTACGCTGCTTCAATATGTGGCTTGGCGAATTCGACAGCAGTGGTCGTCGCCGTCCTCAGGTAAGCGAAGAGAGCGGCCCCTTTGTGGTTGAGGCGGATCAGATCATCGCAGCCATCGGTCAGAAGCTGGACAGCAAAGCGCTGCTGGGTTCCGAGACTGTGACGCTGGCTCCCAATGGCTTTATCCAGACCGATGCGCTCTATGCACAGACCTCGCTGCCCTGGCTCTTTGCCGGTGGTGATGCGACTACAGGCCCCTCTTCGGTTGTCGAAGCCGTGGGTGCGGGCGAACGTGCCGCCGTGGGTATTGACAAATTCCTCAGTGGCGAAGAACACGCTTTCTGGCGCGAAGACTACGATGTGGATGCGGAATTTGATCCTGATGCCGATCCTTCCATGGAGGCCCGTGCCCATGTTGAAATGCTGACGGCTGATCAGCGTGCCCATAACTTTGAAGAAGTGGAACTGGCCTTCAGCGAAGCTGTGGCTGTTCGCGAGGCCAGGCGCTGTCTGCGCTGCGACTATCGCGCCCCCGGCCAGACTTCTTGTAAATAATTCAATACCTATCATCAAGGAGACAGTAATAATGGTAAAACTAACCATAGACAACGAAGTGGTGGAGGTGGCTGAAGGCACGACCATTCTTGCCGCGGCACGCCGGGCGGGTATCCGAATCCCCACCTTGTGTTATCTGGAAGATGTGCAGGCCATCGGTGCCTGTCGTGTTTGCATGGTTGAAGTGGAAGGTGCCCGCAGTCTGGTGGCTTCCTGTGTTGCGCCTGTAAGTGAAGGGATGGTTGTTCATACGAACAGCAAGAAAGCCCGTGCTGCGCGCAAAATGGTTGTGGAGCTCATTCTCTCCGATCACACAGGCGACTGTCAGGTCTGCGATCGCAATGATGATTGTGAACTTCAGGCGCTGGCCAGTGATCTGGGCATCCGTGACATCAGCTATCCGGGCGAGAAAAGCAAACGAATCGTTGACGACAGTACCCCTGCACTCGTCCGTGATACAGCCAAATGCGTTCTTTGCCGTCGCTGTATAACGGTTTGTGCGGATACGCAGAGCGTGGGCGGTATCTTTCCGCAGGGACGCGGTTTCGCCACGGTTATCGGCCCGGCCTTCGCCGGCGATCTGGATGACATTGTGTGTGTCCAATGCGGTCAATGTGCGGCTGTCTGCCCCGTAGGCGCCATTTCCGAGCGCGACCACGTACAGGAAGTCTGGGGTGCTCTGGATGATCCCACCAAGACGGTGGTCGTTCAGACAGCGCCGGCCATCCGTGCGGCTCTGGGCGAATGCTTCGGTCTTGAACCGGGTACGCTGGTCACGGGACGCATGGTCACCGCATTGCGCCGCCTGGGTTTTGATGCTGTGTTTGATACCAACTTCGCCGCTGATCTGACGATCATGGAAGAAGGGCACGAGTTGTTGACCCGCCTGAAAGAAGCTCTCACCGGTGAAGGCGATGTGGCTCTGCCCATGTTCACCAGCTGTTCGCCGGGCTGGATCAAGTATATCGAGTACTTCTATCCTGATATGCTGGATAACCTGTCCACCTGCAAATCGCCACAGCAGATGTTCGGCGCCATCGCCAAGACTTATTATGCCCAGAAGATCGGCAAAAAGCCTGAGGATATGATTGTCGTATCCATCATGCCCTGTACGGCGAAGAAATACGAGGCACAGCGGCCGGAGATGCGCGACAGCGGTGTCCAGGACGTGGATTATGTGCTGACCACCCGTGAACTGGGTCGCATGATCACGGAAGCGGGTATTGACTTCGTCAATCTTCCCGACGGCAAACAGGATTCGCCCATCGGTCTCGGATCCGGAGCCGCCGACATCTTCGCCAATACGGGCGGTGTCATGGAAGCGGCACTGCGCACGGCCTGGGAAGTGGTGACGGGACGGGAACTGCCCTTTGACAATCTCCATGTAACCCCTGTGGCCGGTCTGGACGGGATCAAAGAAGCTTCCGCCACTTTCACCGACTGCCAGCCTGAATGGTCTTTCCTGGAGGGTGTCACAGCGAAAGTGGCCGTGGCCCATGGCCTGGGCAATGCCCGGGAACTCATTGAAAAGATCCGAGCCGGTGAAGCGGCCTATCATTTCATTGAGATCATGACCTGCCCCGGCGGCTGTATCGGTGGTGGTGGCCAGCCCCGCATGACTACCGATGCCATACGCAAGAAACGCATAGAAGCCATTTACAAGGAAGACGAAGGTAAAACACTGCGGAAATCTCATATGAACCCGGAAATTACCCAGGTTTATGAAGAATTCCTGGGTGCGCCACTGGGTGAGCTGTCTCATAAGCTGCTTCACACCAAATATACGCCCCGTACGAAAGTCTGATTCCTTCTTTTAACCCGGACCTTTCATTGCAGCAGTCGGTGTGAATGTGCACCGGCTGCTGTTTTTTTTCTTCTCTGTTGCGGTATAGTAAGAGGATGAGTGAGAACAAAGACAAACTGAAGCAACTGAAAAATGCCCTGGGCCTGAAGTCAGGAGCGGATATTTCTCCCGGGAAAAAGCCTGTCAGGAAAAAACGTGCTGTGAGCCGGAGTAAAAGGGGCGGAAAGAGTACTGCCGCTTCCGATGGGGGCCAGGCTGTGCCTCTTGCCGGGTCGGAACTGTCCCGGCGACTGTACCGTCACCTCGGTCTGGAGAACTCTGTGCCCGATTCCCGGCCTGTTGACGAGACAGCTGAGGCTGTTCCTCTGGAATCGCTTTTGGATGGCGAGGTCATTGAAAATGAAGAAGGCGCTTTTTATCTGTGGAAACGTTCTTTTCCCCTGACCCATCATGTGGGCCGGATTCCGCTCATGGAAGGGCTGCGCTGCGGGGGCCGGGAGATTGCCCTCAGTGCTCTGGATGAGGATCTGGCGTCTTTTGATCCGGCCCGGGCCTGTTTTCTCGATGCGGAAACGACGGGTCTGGCCGGTGGTGCAGGGACGGTGGCCTTTCTCATCGGTATCGGCTATTACAGCGAGAATGCTTTTATTCTGGAGCAGTGTTTCATGCGCGACTATGACGATGAAGCGGCCATGCTCCTTTATCTGTCAGAAAAGCTGGGGTCTTTTGAGACTCTGGTCAGTTACAATGGAAAAAGCTTTGATGCTCCTTTGCTCCGGAGCCGCTTTGTTCAAAGCCGGATGGCCTTTCCTCTGGATGCAATACCCCATTATGATCTTGTCCATGCGGTGCGTCGCCTGTGGAAACGCCGACTCAAGGACTGCAGCCTCACCAATATAGAAGAATCTGTGCTGCACTTTTTCCGGGAAAATGATGTGCCCGGCTATCTCATTCCTCAGTTGTGGTTTGACTATCTGGAAGAAGGGGATGGCCGGCCTCTGGAAGGAGTCTTCATGCACCATGCCTGGGATATTCTGTCTCTGGCGGCTCTGGCCGGGCATCTGGCAAGCTGCATTGCTGAAAAGGAAGGCACCGCCTTTTTTCATGGGGAAGACCAGGTGTCGCTTATCCGTCTTTATTTCAGGAATAAAGAGTTTGACCGTGTTGTAGAGCAGGGTGAGAAGTTTCTGGCCGCTTCGCTTGTCAGCGATCTGCTGCGGCTGGACTGTCTCAAGCTGGTGGGCAAAGCCTATAAGAAGCTCGGCAACTTTGAAGCCATGCGCCAGACCTGGGAAATACTGCATGAAGAATATCCTCAGGATCCGGAAGGAGCGGAACATCTGTCAAAGTTTTATGAACATCAGCTGCGCAATCCCTTCATGGCCCGGGATATCTGCAGGCGGACTCTGGACTGTCTGGCGGCCCGGGTGGATCTGGACCGGGAACTCTCAGACTTCTCACGTTCCTCCTTGCAGGGTCGTTTGCGTCGCCTGGAAAAGAAACTGGAGAAATACCGTGCGAAATATGGGCAAGCCGATCTTCTGGATCATGACGACGAAGCTTCGCAGGAGTAACTGATCATGGCTGGATTGAATTATGGCCGTTTCCTGCATGCGGGAAAAACAGGCTTTCAACTTCTTCGCGGTATGATGGGGCTGGGACGGGTTCCGCTCTTTCTTTCCTGGAACCTTACCTTCCGTTGCAATCTGCGTTGTACCTATTGCGGTGCGTCGGAAGCACCCCGCCAGGAGTTGACCACAGAGGAAATCTGTGCAGGTCTGGAAGAAGTCTACAAACTGGGTTCGCGCTGGGTGACCTTCGGGGGCGGTGAGCCTCTGCTCCGTGCCGATATAGGGAGCATCATCGACCGGGCGGCCGCACTGGGCTATCAGGTTTTCCTGAGCAGCAACGGTTCACTCCTTCCCAAAAAGATTGACGAGATCCGAAAGGTGGATCATATCAATCTGAGTCTCGACGGCCCCTCTGAAGTGCATGATGCTGTACGCGGCTCAGGTGCTTTTGAAGGAACCATGGAAGGGGCCCGGGTTGCCGAAGAGGCGGGCATCTCTTATTCTTTCCTGTGCACACTGGGTACCCACAATCTGCATACGGTGGAAGAGACAGTGGAGATGGCCCGAGAAAAAAAGGTGTGGGTCATGTTTCAACCGGGTACCCTCTGGCTCGACTCCTCCACATCGGCCAATCCCGTGGCGGCCGATCCGGAGGCCTATGGCGAGGTCATGAAAAAACTGATCGCTTTGAAATCAGCCGGAGCACCCATAGCCAATTCCAAAGCCGGATTGCGGCATCTGTCCAAATGGCCGCAGCCTGCAAAAATCCGATGTCTTGCAGGACGCCTGGCCATCATCCTGGAGCCCGACGGTACCATGCTCTCCTGTCACCAATGTGAAGTGGGACAATTTCTGGCACAGGAAGAAACTCCTGAACAAAGCGTGCGCGATCAGTTCAGAAATCTGGTCGTCCCCACAGGATGCGCCCAATGCTGGTGTGCTCCTGTTGTGGAGCTGGCGTTGATCGCCTCATTGAATCCGGAAGCTTTCTGGAACAGTTTCCGTCGTTTTTTCCAACAATAATTACGACCTGTGGAAAGGTATGCAAATGATTCCCAGACGATGGGCACACAGTGAACCGGGAGAAGCGGTGCTGTTGGAAGAGTGGATGCAAAAAGATGCGGAGACCAGCGCGGCCTGCATTGGTCAGTGGGAAGAGGCATTGGCGGAATATATAGGCGTGCCTCAGACGGCCGCTGTGAATTCCGGACGCCAGGGGTTGCGGCTTATCCTCGAACACTTGGGTGTAGGAGAAGGGGATGAGCTCATTGTGCCCGCCTATACTTTGGGTGAAATGCTTCCCTTTGTCGCATCGTTGGGCGTGAAACTTGTCCCGGCCGACATTGATCCATTCAGTTTGAATATTACACCAGAAACGGTGGCTGCACGCATTTCAGAACGGACAAGGGCCATACTCGCGCTTCATATTTTCGGGGTGCCCTGTGATATTCAGGGGATCCGCAAGCTGGCGGCTGAGCATAATCTAAAGGTGATCGAAGACTGTGCCCATTCGCTGGGTGCACTCGTAGAGGGGCGGCCCATGGGTTCTTTCGGCGACGCCTCCTTTTTCAGCTTTGAAATCATTAAAATGGTCAACACCTACGGAGGCGGCCTCATCGCATCGGAGAAGGCGGAGCTCATTGCCGCCGCACGCGATTTTAATGAACAGGAACCTAAAGGGCATGACAGCCTGCGCGGGAAACTCAAAAGCGTGCAGATGGAGAAGCGTCTGTTCAAACTTCGCCTCATGTATCCGCCTTTGTATCTCCTGGCTTCGCCTCAATGGCAACCCCTCATGAACCGGCTGTACAGAAGCTCACAAAAGAAGAGGAAAAAGGGCGAGGCCTATTCCGCAGCACAGGCAAAGGCCGGTCTCATGAAACTGAAGACTCTGGAGGAGCGTGTGCAACAGCGGCTGGATCGTATCGCCCTCATGAATTCTCTCTTTCACGAAGATATCAGACCACAGCATGTTCGGGAAGGGGATCGGGCCAGTGGCTACTTTTCCGTAGTGATCCTGCCGGTGAAGGCGGCATCCATAAGAAAAAAACTGCTCCTCCGGGGAATTGATGCCGGAGCAGGAAATGAGATCATGGACAACTGCGCTGCACTGCTGGGCTATAAGGATTGTCCGGGAATTGAGCAGGTCTTTGATCATGCCCTTTCGCTGCCCATGTATGACGGCATTTCTGAAAGGGATTGTGAGAAGGTGGTGCGCGTACTGAATTCACTGTTGTAAGTGTGGAGAACGCAGCTGTGCGGAAGATGAATGGAGGTAGGAGGGGAGGAAATGGCGCGCCCAGCAGGACTCGAACCTGCGACCTTCTGCTCCGGAGGCAGACGACTTCAAGCCATAAATGCTTGATTTATAAGGGGTTGCGCACGTCCCTTCTGAACACTTGTACTCCTACTTGTCAAAATTTTCAAAAAGTGTTCACGGCTTCACCCTTTCCAACATCAAAAATTATAGGAAGAACTGTCTATATTTCTCCAGAAAACCAACCACATAGGAGACAGGAAACATGAATCAGGAATGTATCAGAATTGAACTCACAGAGCGGCGTTGCGGTTGTCTGGTCATCGGTGGTGTATGCGGCCGGGTGCTCTCTTATCCTGCGGGCCTTATTTGTAATATCCTGAAAGTGAAGGTGAGCGAACTCGAAGCCTTCACCGGGGAAGAGTTGGCGAATCTGGAAGTACCGGAAGCCGGGGCCACCCTTGCGGATTATCTGAACTACCACCATGCGGACAATGCTCACGTTGTCTGTAAAGGTGTAGTCATCGAATAGAAGGCCGGGGCTTGTTGCTACCGGAGAACTACAGTAGAATAGTTTTAACGGCCGTTGCTGACGGGTAACGGCTGGCGTTTGCCGGGGTGTATCGGCTTTGATTCCTTCCTCCGGCGCATCCCGGCAAGCGCATCAACAAGAAGGAGTCACACCATGAAGAAACTCACCCTCACCCCCCAACAAAAGCAATGGGTAAAGACTAATTTATTTCGCCCCTCCTTTCTATTACTTTCAGGCCTTACCGAAGAAGAAATAGAAGCCAGACTATTCTCCGGGATACAAGCGGGAGAACTACGAAGGAACTTCACAAAAGCGGATCTTAAAGTATGGATACACAGGGAGTTTATTTCTCAAATTAAAACCGTTCCCGGGGATGCAAGAGATTTCTTTGTTCCTCCTAATTTAGAAGAGCTTGTAGACACTGCTAGGGAATATTTCAATACCCCTCCCGGTGATATAGCCG
>JAAYJV010000077.1 GCA_012522755.1 Candidatus Hydrogenedens sp. | reverse complement strand
CATGGTCTTTTCCCGGGTCTCCTGCCAATGTGGAAATTGGCGTTCCCAGGCTGCGCGACCCAAGGTCTTTAATTTATCAGTGTCCATCAGTGGTTCTAAAAGTCTCTGTGGCAAAAAAGATCATTTGGTTGCGGCTGTGCTGCGCTATGTTACTATCCGTCAACTTTCATCATTTGTACGAAGAAGTTTACTCAAAAAGCCACATAAGTTTTTTTATTCTAATATTATCCAAAGACTCGCCAGCGCCCGCGTCATTCCTGCTTTCGCAGGAATGACGCATGCGAGAGTGTTCTCTTGAGGTTCAGTTGGGCATTGGGAAGACATCAGCCCTTCTCCTCTTCTTTCTTAGTGAATCTTCGTACCTTCGTGACTTCGTGGTTAAAAAGTCACCTCATTTCTCGGTGGTTCTCTGTGTTCTGTATCTCCGTGGTTAAAAGAAAAACAACTCCCTCCTCTTTTCGTAATCTTGCGGTAATACTTGACTCTTTATACTTTCGGCATTGAAAACAGAAGAACTGAAGATTCTTCAGAAAGAATTTGCCATGAAAGTGCTTGTTTCTGTTGTCGTCCCAGCCTATAACGAGGCCTCCAATCTTCCGGGACTGGTCGCCGCCATCGCCGAAGCCTTCCGGTCGCTGGACAGCTATGCCCTGGAATGTATTGTTGTCAATGACGGCAGTACGGATAACACGGGACAGGTACTTCGAAGACTTTCGGTGCAGTATTCATGCCTGCGTTCTATTCATATGCGTCAGAACAGCGGCCAGTCGGCTGCACTCATTGCGGGTCTGCGCAGTTCAAAGGGAAGTATTCTCGTTACTCTGGATGCGGATCTGCAAAATGATCCGGCCGATATTCCTCTCTTGCTGGATGCGCTGGGATCTGCTGACTTCGTGAGCGGTTATCGTCAGCGGCGTCATGATTCCCTTTTTCGGCGGCTGACGAGTTATCTGGGCAATCAACTGCGGCGGCGTATTGTGGATGATGGTATCCGTGATGCGGGGTGCGGGCTCAAAGCTTTTGATCGCGCTTGTCTCGAACATATCATTCCCTTTCACGGGGTCCATCGTTTCTTTGCGGCCATGGTGCGCAATGGCGGTCTTCGAGTCAAAGAGATTCCTGTACGTCATCATCCGCGACAGAATGGCGAGTCCAAGTACGGATTTTTCAACCGTTTCTTCTGGGTGCTCCAGGATTTTTTCGGAGTGGCCTGGTTGAAAAAACGTTATCTGCTCATTGCCTTTGACGAGGACATTGTTCCCCTGGCTGTTCCGAAGTCGGAAATGACGGAACTCCCTGTTTTTCGTACTGTCGTTCGCGAGCAGAAAGACACAGTCCATGTCTGAAAAATGGATTCAGATTTCTGCAGCTCTTTTTCTGGCGATCATCATCTTTTCCGTGAATGTGGATGGTTATGATCTCTGGCCTCCCGACGAGCCCCGCTATGCCCTCGTCGCCCGGGAGATGATGGATTCGGGCGATTACTTTCTGCCACGGGTGAACAACGAAGCCTATAAGGAAAAACCGCCCTTTCTTTTCTGGGCCATTGCGGCCTGTTCCACTCTGACCGGCGAGGTCGGTCCTTTGTCCGCCAGGATCCCGTCCATAGTCTCAGCTCTCGTCATTCTCTTCTTCACCGCCTTGCTTGCCCGGAGACTTTTCTCCAGTCAGGTCGCACTCTGGTCGGTTCTGATTCTGATGACGACACAACGTTTCTGGTGGAATGCCCGTTTCGGCCAGATCGATATGTTACTGACGGCCTGTCTGACAGCAGGGCTTTATGTTTATTACCGTTGGGAGCAAAGCAGACGCATCCTGTGGCTGTTTCTCTTTTATCTGGCCATAACCGCCGGACTCTATGCGAAGGGTCCTGGGGTGATGGTTTTTCCTGTGCTTTTCGTGTTGAGCCGCAGTTGGCACTCTCCCAGATGGCGACAACACTGGGCCGGTCTCATCGTCGGTGGAATGTTCTGTGTCCTTCTTTATGCGCTCTGGGCTGTACCGGCTCATCTGGCTTTCGCCCGGGAAATGGAAAGTGCAGCGAGCACCGTCCTGGGCGGAAATCTCTTCCGGCAGACTCTGGGCCGCTTTTTCCTGGGTCTGAGTCATGCTCAATGGCCCTGGTATTATCTGACGACTTTGCCTGTGGACTGGCTGCCCTGGAGTCTCTTTTTTCCCTGGGTGGCCAGGTGGGTGTGGGTACGGCGAAAGGACACGCCCTCCGTGTCTTTTCTGCTCAGCTGGATTGTGCCCGCCTTTATCTTCTTCAGTATCGCCATCGGAAAGCGGGGTGTCTATCTGCTGCCGCTCTTTCCCGCCCTGTCTGTTTTCTTTGCGGTGACTCTCCTTGAATTCATGGACAATCCCTCAGCCGTCTGGCGGCGCCGTCTGGCCTGGGTATACAGTCTCTTCTTTGCAGTCATCGCTCTGACGCCCGTGGTACTGACTTTCACAGCCTACAAAGATTCCTGGAGTCTGGGGATGGTGCCTCTCATTCTGGCGGCCTGTTTTTGTGCGGTCACGCTCATTCCTTTTTCACGGAACAACGAGATGCCCCATCTTCACGGTCAGATCTTCGCTTCTTTTCTGCTCCTTTATCTTTTTATTGCTGTGCTTATTTTACCGCTTGTAAATGAACACAAGTCCGCCCGGCCTTTTTGCACGCCTGTGGCGGAGATGGCTGATAAAGGCGTGGACTTTGATCTTTTTTCCGTTGGCTTTGCCCGGGAAGAGTACGTCTTTTATTCCCGGCATTTTTTCAAAGAGCTCCACACCGAGCCTATTCCCTTTCAGGATGGATGGGACATCTCTCCTCTTGAGTGGCTGAAGCTGCAGAAGAAGCTTTCCCGGTCCATGGTGAAAGAAGTGCGCAGGGTGGAGCTGGAAGATGTGGGGCGTATCCAAACCGAAGAATTGGAGGCATTGCAAGCGGCTCTTCACAGAGCCCTGGAAAAAGAGGATTGCCCCCTCGCACTGGCTGAGGAATTTCAGGAAGGGCTGGAAAGAGAAAATGCCCTGCTCTTTGAAGCCTTTGACAGTGAGCGCCCGACTTTTCTTTATGTGCAGGAACATGACTGGCGCTGGATCTTCGCTGTCCATCCCGATGTACGCAATGCCCTGCTTCTGTCCCGGGCCAATGTGGGGAGTCGTCATGTGCTGCTTTTTGCCAATCCGGCGGGAGCACAGCTTTTCAACAGCCTCACGAAAAAGCGGGCTTCTCTCCGGACACGTCAGCTTTCAATGCTTCCGGAAAAGTGAGACGGCACAGGAGCAGTCTTTCTGAAAGATCCAGTGAGAGGCTCAGGTCGATATTCAGCAAGTGCGCATAGGCTTCCACCAGTGCCAGCCCCAGACCGGCATGAGACTCCGATGAAAAGGTCTGTTTCTTCCGCCAGAAGGGTTCGAAAAAACGGGGCAGGTCCGATTCTTCAAGTCCCTGAACAGTGTTGCTGATAATCACAGAAGCCCCTTTATCCCGGATATCCGTTTTTATCCACAGAGAAGCCCCTTCCGGCGTATAGGCCACGGCATTGGACAGGAGATTGTCGAAGATGGCGGCCAGGAGAGCGGGATCACTTTCCACGGAGAAATCATTCTTGTCTTCCAGATTTGCATTAAGCCCACGGGCGGCCGCTTCTTCTTTATGAAGGGTCCACACGTCTGCCAGAACAGCCCGAACACTGGGGCAAAAAGTCTTTTCAATGTTCTGCTGTCCCGACTGACACCGTGACAAGGTCAGCAGAAGACTTACGAGCAATTCCATATGTTGAGCAATGGCCAGAGCATCTTCGAAATAAGGATGCATTTCCGACATGTCGGAAAGTGTTTCCGCAAGGCCCACTTCGGCCAGGGTCTTGAGCTCCGCAATGGGTGTCCGCAATTCGTGGGCTGCATCGGCCGTAAAGCGGCGTTCCCGATCAAAGGCGGCCTGAAGTCGATGGAGCAGATCGTTGAGACGCAGGCTGATGGGTTGCAGTTCCCGTGGAATTTTGTCTACAGGGAAGCGGAAGGAAAGATCGTCCGCTTTGATGGCGCTTGTCTGTCTGCCCAGCTGATCAAGACTCTGCAAGGCTCGGTTCACGCTGAGCCAGATGCCGGGGAAGAGGCCCAGCAACAGTGCCAGCCCGGAAAAGAAAAGACCGTGCAAGACCCGGGAAAGAATGGTTTCCAACTCTGTTCGGGGAATGGCCAGTGCCATGATATAAGTATCGAGGGCGGGTACTTCTTCTTCATGAGGCAGAAAACTCAGGACGACCATACGGCCCAGACGCCCGTCGGGAAGAAGCAGATTCTGGAAGAAAGGATCCTGAATCAGGGGCAGAGAAACTGGCAGACCTCCAGGCTCCAGCGAGGGCGAGCGACCCATGGTCTGACCCTGTCTTGTCCAGACCTGAAAATATTCGTCGCTGTCCGCTGAATGATGTTGCACCAGCTCCGCCTCCAGAAACTCGAAGTACAACCCGCCATCAGCCATCTGCTCCGTTGTACGGGCGAGAATGGTGGCGCGCTCCAGCAGCACCGCATCAAAATGCAGGCCCAGTTCGTGTTGTACATAGGCAAAGAGAACCAGTCCGGCCAGGAGAAACATGATGAGCAGCGAAATACTGATCCAGAGCAGCAGACGATGACGGAGAGAATTCACGGCGTCGGTTCTCCGAAGAGATAACCCTGACCGCGGCGCGTTTCTATCCAGGAATCTTTGCCCGGTGTATCGATGAGCTTGCGTAAAGTGCATACAGCGGAGTCCACCACATTGCTCATGGGATTGGCGCGGTCATCGTAGATCTGCCGCTCTATTTCCATGCGGGAGACCACTTCACCCTGACGTAAAGCCAGCAGTTCCAGAAGTGCATATTCGCGGGGACGCAAAGGCAGGGGCTCGCCGCCTTTGAGTACTTCCCGGCGCAACATGTTGATTTCGAGGTCACCGAAAAAGAGCCGCGGAGATTTCACGCCATAACGGCGGCGGAGGAGTGCCTGGATGCGAGCCACCAGTTCCTCGAAAGCAAAGGGCTTGATCAGATAATCATCAGCACCCAGGTCAAAGCCTTTGACCCGATCTTCCACGGCGTCCCGGGCGGTGAGGATCAGAACATGGGTCTGTACTTCCGCCTCGCGAAGGCGCTGAAGAAGCGTGAGCCCGTCGAGACCGGGCAACATCAGATCCAGAACGATCACATCATAGTCACCCGATTCAGCCAGATATAACCCCTCTTCCCCGTCCAGCGCCTGATCCACAGCGAAGCCCTGACGGCGCAGGCCCCGGGCGATATAGGTTTGCAGACGCTTGGAATCTTCTACGAGCAGGATGCGCATGAGTCCTCGGCCCTCGGCTGTTCATATAAAAGTGCCGGCCCGGGCTGATTCCGGACCGGCACAGAAATTCCAAAAGGAGCGATCAGAGACTGAATCTGTCTATCTCGACGCCGTTTTCGTCAATGGCCTTCAGTTCGAGCCCGTCCTTATTGGCATCGATGACCCAGAAGTGAGCGGTGCCACTCTGTTTTTCATTATACCAGTGCAGGGGTTTGTCGTCCATCTTCCGGGGATCCACACCGAAGGTGCCATCGCCGATATAGACCGTGCCTTCTCCTTCGGCAACAACCTGATTGCCTTTGAGAGGTTTCGTCCGTTTGAAGACGTGGTCATGATGCTCAAGACCTACCGTGAGACCGTATTTGTCGAAGAGCGGCAGCCAGTGTTCGCGGGCAGCCACGGAAGGAGAGCCGTCGAAGGGCCTATAGGCGGGATAGAGCGGAACGTGATAGGCTGCAAATTTGTATTTCACATCCTTGTACTTTTCAAGCTCCTGCTCCAGCCATTGAGCCTGTTCACCGGCATGAGGAATCAGATGACCGCTGTCAAGCATGATCAAGGCAATGTTATCGCCAAATTTGTGGGAGTGATAAACACTCTCCGGACCCTGATTCTGACGACCGAAGTAGGTCATATAAAAGGGGGAGCGCATGAAAAGATCATCAGAAGCGAAGCTGTTGGTTTCATGGTTGCCAATGGCGGTCACAAGAGGAACCATCCGGCCACCTGTATGGAGCAATTTGTCCTGCAGCTGGAACCATTTGATCCACTTCCAGTAATCGAAATACAAACCGTTCACATAGGGAAGGTCGCCGCCGATAACCAGGAAATCGGCATCCTGCTGACCGGCATACTGCAACAATTTCTCTGCACGGGGGCCCACATTCATGTCGCCGCCGTTCAGGAACCGTACCGGAGCATCGCCACCGGGAAGGGTGCGGAAAGAACGTTCTTCGCCGAAACCGTATTTCTCGTCGCCGGCGATGAAATAGTAGGTCGTACCCGGCTTCAGACCGCGGAGATCTGCACGGAACAGGCTGCGACGATCCCAAAGCTCCAGCAGACTCTGATAATGCTCAGCCTTGCAGCTCATGGTATAGGCATCTTTGTCGCCACCCCGGGAAACCGTGTCATAATAGACCATGGCCGATTCCGCATCTTTACGCTGCAGGCAAAGATTGACATCCATGGTAGTCACGGGATCATCGGAAAAAGTCAGGTAGGTTTGCAGCGGACCCGTCCGGGGTTCGCGAATACGGGAGCTTTGCGCTTCCACTGTTTTCGGGCTGCTTGTCAGATTCTGGCTCAGGAATGCACCCGCACCCAGAGCACCGGTTGTTTTCATGAATCCACGACGGGACAAAGACGTCCCCTTGTCTTTCGAGGCCATAAAAACGACTCCTTTCTAAATTGGTTTTGTCTGCACTTGAATAAAGTGCTGTTTCTGAACCCCTTGCGAGGTCCGTACTATAAAAAAAATCTGTGGTATATCATTCTATTGAAAATGCAGCACACAGCAGAAAGAAAAGACTGCTCATGCCGCACTATCATCTATGGTACCCTTCAACAGCGTAAAAAGTCAATGCGGAAAATGTGTATTACTGAAACTCATCAGAACAATGAGGGATACAGTCACGAACTGAGAGCGGCGGGTGCAAGACCCGACATGCCGCACCCGGTTGCACAATAACCTTGAAAAACCACAGCGCAGCACAGGCGCAAGCAAATGAACTTTTCTAATTGAACCAGATCAATCAGGTTACACACGGAAAAACACATCTTAACTGAAGAGATGATACTGACACGACGTTCCTTGGAACCACAGATGAACACTGATTAACACTGATAAATTAAAGACCTTGGGTCGCGCAGCCTGGGAACGCCAATTTCCACATTGGCAGGACACCCGGGAAAAGACCATGACTTATGTATGTATTTGACGGGAGAACAAAGACTCAGAGTTTACAAAGGCTTCTATTTTATTCCTGGTTGGCAAAAGATCTGTTACCGCATCACTGTTTTACAAAATGTCAATGTCATAACACGCTGTCGGCCAATGGAGACATTGGCGCTCCCACGATATGCTCATCCTCAGCCGGAAAGTTTTACCGGTAATGAATTCATTGCCGGACACCTGGTTTGAGCTTTATCTTTGTCGAATATAAATTTATTCGCATACTCTTATTGCTTTTTCCACTGAGTTTATTTAGAATGCCAAAAGGTTGATTCCGGAGATTCTGAAAAAATGGAATCCGCTTTACGATATTGTTCAGTGCTCGCAGGTATTAACGTGACAATCAGTCATAGTTTTAATTTATTATTTGAGTCACTACCAATCTATTTTTGGAGCAAGAAAATGACAAAAGGAAACTGCATCTGTCCGGGAACAGTGTGGCGATATTCTTGGGGTGTGACGGTTGCGGGGCTTGTTCTTCTTACCTGGTCATTTGTCTCTCTGGCCGAGGAAAAAAATGTGGGCCATCTTGATCCGGGGACGGCGGATTATCCGAATGCGGCCTTGAAGCGGCTTGACGGTACCGTTGATTTTCGTGATGACCGTGATGTTATATGCACGCTCATCGATGATGAGAAACGCTATGCCTATCTGGGTACCGGCGGGAAACCGGCCCGGGTCATTAAAATGGATCTTGGCACGGAAGAAGAAGATATGCCTGTCCATGTGGCTACCTTATTGCTTGAAGGGGATGAAGCGGAGCTTTCCTGTGGAGTGATCGATTCGGAGGCGGGTTTCGCCTGGTTCGGTACGGATACAAATCCTTCCAAGATCATCAAGATTGCTTTGGGTGAGGGTTCTGCTGCGCCGGAGCGGCTCGGCGTCACAGTATTACCGCTGTCAGAACCGCATGTGTGCAGTGCCGTGCTGGACCGTTCCACGAATACGGCTCTTTTCGGAACGGGTCGAGAACCGGCCACAGTGGTGAAAATGGATTTGCGCAGCGGATACCAACCCCCGGTGAGAGTGGACAGTGTGGTTGTGGCCGAAACGGAAAAAGAATTGTCCTGCGCTGTTTTTGATCCTCTGGGCGGATATGCTTATTTCGGCGCCTCGCAGCAAAACAGGGTTTATAAGATATTTCCCGGCGCGGCCGGGGAGCCGCCTTCTGTGGTGGGGTTTGTGAGTGGTATTACCAAAGCGAGGTGTGCTGTTCTTGATCCGGAGAAAGGGCGTGCCTGGTTCGGCAGTTTTACAGAGTCGGGAAAAATCTTCAAGATTGATCTGGGCGAAGGTGCTGCATCTCCCCAGTTGATTGGTTCTACGACTCTGGACAGCGGTGAGGGGTATTTGCGCGCTGCTGTATTGGATGCGGCGAAGGGCGAGGCTTATTTCAGTACGGAGAAATCCGGACATCCGTCCAAAGTCGTGAAAGTTTCTCTTGGCGAAGAGGAACGGCCTTTTGAACGCATGTATGACTGTGCCCTTGAAAGTGGCGAAACTTTGTTGAACAGTGCTGTGGCCGATCCTGAGAAAGGCTATGCCTGGTTTTCCACCTTGACAGATCCGGCGCGGGTCATCAAGATGAAACTTGTTGACGGTTATGAGCCGGAGCGTCTGGGAAGCACGGAACTCACGAATGGTGAGAATAATTACCATGTCACACTCATGGATTCTCAAGCACGCTATGCCTGGACAGGTACCAACACATCTCCGGGAAGAATCATCAAATTCGCTTTGTATGAAGGCAAAGAGCGGCCCCGTCGTCTGGGTCGCATTGATCTCGCCCCGGACGAAGAGGCCATACTCTGTGGTGTTCTGGATGAATCGCGGGGCTATGCCTGGTTCGGTACCTACGACAGTACCCCCGGCAAGGTGGTGATGGTGGCTCTGGGCGAAGGTGACGCACCGCCGGAGCGACATGGCGTGTTGATATTGAATTCGGAGGAAAGAGGCTTGCGTTCCGTTGCCATGGATCCGGCACGGTGCTATGCTTATTTCGGTACGTCTTCAACACCTCCCGGGATTATCAAGGTGGCTCTGGGCACAGAGGATGAACTTCCCACCCGGGTGGCAGCTGTCACTTTCGGTACAGGTGAAGATGCTTTCAGCTGTGCCGCCTACGATGAAGTCAACGATCTTCTCTATTTCGGATCAGAAAAAGGATATATTCTCCGTGTGAATCCCGGTGCAGGAAACAGCCCGCCTGTGATAGAAAACAGCTATAATACGCATTCTCCCGCTTTTTGCAGTGTTCTTTTGGATCCTGTAGCGGGATACGCCTGGTTCGGTAATTGGGGCACTCCCGGACGGATCATGAAAGTTGATATTGATCCTGCACGGAGTTTTGAGCCGATAAACAGTCTGGAACTGCTCTCGGGCGAATACGGGCTTTATGCCGCTGTCCGGGATCCTTAGACAAATCGCGCTTATTACGGCACCAATACCCAGCCAGCCAAGGTGATCGCTGTAGATCTCGGTACTGGTCTTGAGGCACCCTCACGTATTGGAAGCATCACGTTGAATAGTGCTGAAGGGTATCTTCGCAGTGCAACACTCCATCCTGAAGGGTCCCGGGCCTGGTTCACGGGCAGCGACTCGCCGGGCAAACTGATTCGTGTCGGTATGGGCCAGTCCGGTACCATCCAGGGCTGTCGCATTACACTGTCGGAAAATGCGGCCCTTACAAAAATGCATTTTTATTCTCATGAGGCCGCCGGTTCTCTGCGCCTGGCCATCTATGACACAGACGCCTCCCCGAATCTGCTGTGGCAATCTCCAAGTGTTGAAAATACCGTGGAAGAGGACTGGCTCACCTTGCCTGTGGAGGAAGGATTTCCCTCATCCCCGGCCTTGCCTGCAGGGGATTACTGGCTGGCCTTTCAGGTGGACCATCCGGGAGCAGTTCCCAGCTGGTCGGAGGGTTCGGCCGGGAGCGCTTTTTCAGTAGTCCATTCTTTCGGTGATTTTCCGGAAGCGCTGATCAGCAATACGCCTACCGCCATAGAACTCAATGACTCCAAATGGAGCCTGTATCTGAGCTATGACAATCATATGGATGCGCCGTCGGATCCTGAACTCCTGGAAAATACGGAGCACTCCCTCACTTGGGGATGGAAAGACAATACGACCAACGAAAGCGGCTTCAAGGTCTGGGCTGATCCGGGTGTTGCCATTCCCATTACTTTGCGTGAGACGCTGCCTCCCGATTCCGTGTCGTGGATGCTGGATACCTTGACGCCCAATTGCCTGTACAGTTTCCAGGTGGCGGCTACCCTCTTCGCCGACAGTGACAGGACCTCTAATCTTTCTTCTTATACGCTGGCAGCCGCTGCAGAGCCCGGTGTCTCGCTGGATGCCGCGATAGGTCCTGACACCCCGTGTCTTGGTGGTACGGAATTTCATTTTTCCAATCCGGCCGGATTCGGAACATCAAGCCATGGTGTTTCTCCGTATAAGATTTCGGCCTACCGTTATCGCTGGAATACGGTGGAAACACACACCTTCACCGGAAGCGAAAGTCTGTGGGACAGTGGAACGCTCACAATGGAATCGGCGACTGTTTCCCAAAGTTATTATCTTCACTTGCAGTCCATGAATGCCGCAGGGCGGGGCGGCGGCACCTTCAGTTACGGCCCTTTTGTGATCGATGCCGATCCACCTGCAGCTCCCGTTGTGAACGGTCCGCCTCTGACGAAGGAGCAACGTCCTCAATGGACCTGGCAATCGGGCGGAGGCGGCATGGGTCTTTATGCTGTGGAGCTCAATGATTCCGGCAACTGGATTGAGACGGAGAGTCTGTCATTCATCCCTGACGAGGATTTGCCTGAAGGCGGCCATACTTTGCGTGTTCGTGAACGTGACGAAGTCGGGAACTGGTCTGAACCGGGTTCTTGTACAATAACCATTGATTTCAGCCCCTTTTCCGCTGTTATTCAGCCTTTGAATCCCTTGGAAACAGGAGCCTCAACCCTCAGTTTCCGGGTTGTTTTCGCTCAGACTCCGGCAAGCGATTTTACAGCGGACTTCGTCACGCCAACAGGGTCTCTCACAGGAGATATCAGTGTTTCCGGTTCCGGCACGGAATATGTGGTCACCCTTCAGCTTCATGATCCTGATACAGACGGCGAAACAGGGATCAGCATTGCCGGAGGTCAGATCACTGACATTTATGGAAATGAATATGGCGGCGGTGTATCACCGATCATCAGTATCAGAAAATGGCACAGCCCCTATTTTCTCAGCCAACCCGAAAACGCCCGGAAATACAGCGGTGAGTCCCATTTGTTTCAGGTCGTTCCCCATTCTGCAGCTTCAACCATGTCTTACCAATGGAAGGCTGAAAGAGCGGACAAGAGCATCATTGCCGGGCCGACCACGTCCCGCTGGATTCTGGATTCGCTGCTCCTTTCCGAAGCCGGAACCTACTGGTGTGAGCTGAGTTATGACGGTGTCACCCGCAGCACCCAGGCGGTGGTTCTGGAGCTGCGCGAGGCATTGAAGCTGACCAGCCACCCTCAGGGCGGCAAAATCAGACTGGGCGGAAGTCATCGTTTTCTCGCGACAGTGATCGGCGGCTACCCTCCTCTGCATTATGCCTGGTACAAAGATGGCGTACAGCAGACGCTCTTGCCGGAAGTTCCAGATATTACCTTGAGCGATCTCAGCCCGGAAGACAGCGGCATGTATCATCTGGTTGTCAGCGACAGCAACGGAAGCGCAATAAAGACACCGGCTGTGTATCTTGAAGTCAGTGAATCGGCTCTGCCGGTTTATGGTACAGTAACAGCGGGCCTGTTGGGTCTTTTCGTCCTGGCGACAGGTCTTCATCTTGTACGACAGAGAGAAAGATCCTGAATAACGATATTCATATATAATGAATAAGAAGACCCTGATCTTCGTCTATGTTCATTAAACACAGGAGGTGCCAAAATGAAACGTGTATTGTTGCTGATTCTCTGTCTTTTTCTTCTTTCTCCCGGAATCATGAAAAGCAGCCTGCCCACTGTGGATGCCGCTGAATCTGTTGAGGTGTCATCTTCCTTCTTGCAGGCGACTGTAAAAAACTGGCTCTGCCACAAATGCAGCACAAAGGTACAATCGGCGCAACGGCCCAGCTCCATTCACTGTCCTGGTGGTGGACATCATCAGTGGACGAATCTGGGTGAAGTGGGCGAAACGGTTTACCTCTGCGACAAATGCAGCACCAAGGTGAAGTCCAAAAACCGTCCCAGTTCCATCCATTGTCCCGCAGGTGGACATCATCGCTGGAACCGGCTTGCCAATTGAAGAGGCTTTTTCGCGGAAATGAGCCCCCGCCGGGCCACTCCTTCCGGTACTATCCGTCAACTTCCGTTATTCTTTCGAAGAAGTTTGTGTCGCTGACTCAGCAAATCATTTATTTGTCAAGATATTATAAGAGCCTCGATTCGGCAAGGTGTCTTGTGATAATCACAAACAAAGAATGCCTTGGGGAACCGTAAAAGACTTGAAGGGATCAATAGTCTCCGGGGAGTCGGTCGGATCGGTCGGATCGGTCGGATGGGACGGATGTGGGAGGGGCGGTGGTTGATTCTGAGCATTTCTGCGGGGTCAGTGGACCAAGTGGATGTGTTAAGACCATAGATCTTTTTATGCCGCATTGTACTTTTTCCGTGTGTTCAGTGACTTCGTGGTTGGAAAAAGAAAAGAATCATTTGGTTGCGGCTGTGCTGCACTGGGGTAACGCATTTTAATCGTGAAGCATTTTCCGGTTATAATCAGTGCATGATCAAAAGCGTTTTTCAGAATAAGCCAGGCAATTGCACGTGCTCTGCAGCGTGGCCGCCTCTGGCTGTGACGCTTGTGTTTCTGCTTTTCTTTCAAACGGCTTTGCTGGTTTTTATTCCTCAGGATTCCGTGAATCCCCATACGAGCTGGGCTGATCTTCTTCCCGGACCGGGAGTACTTCCAGCCACACCGGCCGTAACACTTTCAGAGCTTCGCCTTTCAGTCGCTTTCGATGGACTCGTTTGTCCTCTTTGCGCCGCCTTTCAGTCTGCACACCGCCAGGCCGGTGATGAGAGCCCTCTGGTTTTCTGCGCTACCGGTCGCATGACCCTGCACCGTCATACCCGCCGTCTGCTGCTTTGATCCTTTTCCTTCCCGCCCTGTCCGGCACTGTTTCTTTTTACTCCCCGCCGATCCGGAACCGGGAAAGATGTATCCCCTTCTGGAAGTCCGGCTTGTTCGTCCTCTTATTCTGGAAAAGGATTCAATTATCATGTCTAAAGATGAGACTCTTCTTTATTGCAGCAACTGTCAGAAAAAAGTCAACTGGCATGTCAAACCTGTCAACCACAGTCGCCACCTGATCATTGCGATCTGCACACTGGGCATGTGGCTCCCAGCCTGGCTGGGCCTCTCTCTGCTCAAGCTCAAATATTGTGACCACTGCGAGAGTACCCTTTCGGGCGATTGATTCGCTGAGCTTTTTTGAATTGTTTTCGACCCGGTTTCTTTCTTGTTGTGAAAGGAGCCGGGTCTTTCTTTTGTCTCTTGGTTGCAACAGCTTTCTGTAAATGTCATAATGACTTTTGTTGTATTGATTCGGGCAGCCGCTTCAAAAGGCACCGCCCATAACGGTGACGCAAGTCTTTTTGCGTTGAGAAGGAACTATTGTATGAAACGTATTGTTTTTCTCCTGACCTTGAGCCTGATCCTGGCGGGTGCCTCTTTTGCAGGCGTTCTCGATACCCCTCATCTGGAAAGTGGTCTCCAGATTCGTATCGACAACCGCTACTGGGATGTACTGCCCCAGATCGTCCCTGCTGATCAGGAATCAACGGTCTCCTTTGTGCCTCTTTTTGACCACGTCAAGCTCATTGATAATGCCGTCTATGAACTGACCTATACACCCATGGAATTCGAACCGATCCAGGGCGGTCCGAAAGCAGGAACCAAAACGGTGATTACCCCTGAAGACGGCCGTATTTCCATTACCATGCTTTTTGAAGAAGAGCAGGAACACGACTTTATTCTGAACAGGACTCTGGACGGAAAAACCAATCAGGTGGGTCGTTTCCGTATTTATTCGCTGAAATCGGATCTTTACGGTATGCGTCCCTATAAAGGCGACTTCCATCAGCACAGCAACCGTTCCGACGGTGTGGAATCTCCGGCTTATGTGGCTGGCGCCTGTCGTCGTGTCGGACTGGACTGGACAGCCCTTTCCGATCACCATTTCCGCGGTGGTTCCATTGAAGCCCGAGATTTCTTCGCTGATCTTCCCATTGATCTGCGTCTCTATCCCGGAGAAGAATGTCATTCTCCCGGCAACCCCGTTCATATCCTGAGCTTTGGTGCCAACGAAGGTATTACAGAGCAGTGGAAAGATGATTTGCGCGAAGTGTATGACCAGGAAGTGGCTGAGATACAAGAAGGTCTCAGTGATGTGCCTGAAGGCATGGACAAATTCCACTATGCCGCCTGTATCTGGGTCTCGAAGAAAATCGCAGAGTTCAACGGCTTGAGCATGCTTTGCCATCCCTACTGGGTTACAGGCAACCGCTATAACGTGGACGAGCGTCTGCTCAACCATATCTTCGCCACACGTATTTTTGATGCCTATGAGCTCATCAGTGGATTCAGCTGGGACAGCCTGAACAATCTCGACGTCAATGGAATTCAGGTTGCCCGTTATGTGGAAGAATGTGCCAAAGGCAATCGCATGCCTGTATGCGGCATTGCTGATACCCATGGCCATGAGCGCAGCGATCAGTTCGGCCGCTACTATACGCTGGTGATTGCTCCCACTACCGACCTTTCGGATATTATTGAAGGCATCAGGGACTACCGTTCCGTCGCTGTTGAAACACCCAAGGGCGAGCTTGCCCGGGCCTATGGACCCTTCCGCATCGTCAAGTTTGCCAAGTATCTCCTTCGTGAAGTATTGCCCCAGCATGATGAGCTCTGCTTTGAAGAAGGCCGTCTCATGATCCAGTGTGCCTCCGGTGATGAAAGCGCTCTGCCGCGCCTCGCTCAGTTACAAGGCCAGATTGCCCGTTTCTATGACAAAGTATATTCTCCTGTGAACTGAGCGTTATATTTTTTAAAAACGCCCGGTTGATTTTTATCGCAGGCTGTCTTCCATCAAGGAGGGCAGCCTGTTTTTGTTTTCACTGAAGAGGGTGGTTATTCTTCTTAAAGTCTCCCAATCTGGATGCCGGTCTTTTTTGCGTTGTTGTGGCTGTATACTTTGACAGGCGGGCCGGGTCGCAAAAAAACCGGCATGACGGCGGGAGTATGTCTCGGGGCAAATAAGAGACTTGAAGGGATTGGTGGTGTCCAGGGAATCGGTCGGATCAGTCGGATCAGTCGGATCGGACGGATGTGGGAGGGGCGTATTATAGGTGATAGGGGATAGGTGATAGGGAATAGGGGCGAGGGGCGAGGGGATTTGTGCCAGACCTGGCGACCTGGTTAAAAAGTTATTTCATTTCTTGGTGGTAGTGTGTGGTAAAAAAAAGAAATGACACTTTGGTTGCGGCTGTGCTGCGCTGTGTCGATTGTGGAGAAACCACTTGTCCCTGTGCCTTTTCTTTTTTTGTCTTGACATTTTTCTTTGTTTGGTATATACTCTTATTTAAGAAAGATTCCTAATGAAATCAGATCCCAAAATAATAGACCAGCGCATCAAAGCTTTTCAGGAAGCCTGCAGGAAAATGGGTGCCAAGGCGACGCATCAGCGTACGGAAATATTCCGGGCCGTCATTTCCAGTGACGAGCATCCCGATGCGCAAGGGGTCTATAGAGCGGTGAAAGAAAAGATACCGGAAATTTCTCTGGATACGGTGTACAGAAATCTGAATTTACTGGCTGATAAAGGCTTTATTCAAATTGCGGGAACCAGTGGTGACAGCCTTCGTTTTGACGGGAATATGGGACATCACCACCACTTTACCTGTATCCGTTGCGGGCTGATTCGTGATTTTGTGAGCGCACAATCCCAGGATTGGGAAGTGCCGGAGGAAGCCTGTACCTTCGGACATCCCCTTTCTCTGCAGGTGGAAGTGAAAGGGATCTGTCTGAGCTGTCAGAAAAAAAGATGAGGGAAAGCATTCTGTCTTAAAAAACTTTCCATCGTTGTTCTGTTCTGTTACTATGTGCTTGATAATTGTTTGTGGAACATGAGTAAAAAAAGAAAGGTTGGAGTTATGAGCGACAAGAAAAAACTGACGACCAACGCCGGTGCACCGGTTGTAGACAATCAGAATGTCTGGACAGCCGGTCCGCGCGGTCCCATGCTGCTTCAGGATCCCTGGTTCCTGGAAAAACTGGCCCATTTTGACCGTGAAGTGATTCCGGAGCGGCGCATGCATGCCAAGGGCTCCGGTGCTTTTGGAACCTTCACTGTAACGCATGATATCACCAAGTATACCCGTGCTTAGATTTTCTCTGAAATCGGGAAAAAGACTGATCTGTTCGCACGTTTTTCCACCGTGGCCGGTGAGCGTGGTGCAGCTGATGCCGAACGCGATATCCGCGGCTTTGCTGTCAAGTTTTACACTGAAGAAGGCAACTGGGACATGGTGGGTAACAACACCCCCGTATTCTTCCTTCGCGATCCCCTTAAATTCCCCGATCTGAACCATGCCGTCAAACGTGATCCCCGTACAAATCTGCGCAGCGCTCTGAACAACTGGGACTATTGGAGCAACCTTCCTGAAGCGCTGCACCAGGTGACCGTGGTCATGAGCGACCGCGGTATCCCCGCCTCCTACAGACATATGCACGGCTTCGGCAGCCATACTTTCAGCTTCATCAATGCAAACAACGAACGCTACTGGTGTAAATTCCATTTCCGCACACAGCAGGGAATCAAAAATCTCAGTGACGCTGAAGCGGAAGCCATCATCGGAAAATGCCGTGAAAGCCACCAGCGTGACCTCTATTTCAGCATTGAAAAAGGCGATTTTCCCAAGTGGACCCTTTATGTTCAGATCATGCCTGAAGCTGATGCCGCCAAGCTTCCCTATCATCCCTTCGATCTCACCAAGGTCTGGCTCAAAAAAGACTATCCCCTCATTGAAGTGGGTGTCATGGAACTGAACAAGAACCCCGAAAACTATTTTGCCGACGTGGAACAAGCCGCTTTCAACCCGGCCAACATTGTTCCCGGCATTGGTTTCTCCCCTGATAAGATGCTGCAGGGCCGTCTCTTCTCCTATGGCGACACGCAGCGTTATCGCCTCGGTGTGAACCACCACCTCATCCCCGTGAACCGTGCCCGTTGTCCTTTCCACAGCTTCCACCGTGACGGTGCCATGCGTGTGGACGGCAACCATGGCAGCACGCTGACCTATGAGCCCAACAGCTTCGGTGAATGGCAGGAACAGCCTGAATTCTCTGAGCCGCCTCTGGCTCTTGAAGGTGCGGCCTTCCACTGGAATTTCCGGGAAGACGATGATGACTACTATACCCAGCCGGCACTGCTTTTCAACCTCATGACTCCCGAGCAGAAAGAAGCCCTCTTCGGCAATACGGCTCGTGACATCAGCGAGGCGCCGGACATGGTCAAAATCCGTCATATCACCAATTGCTACAAAGCCGATCCCGCTTATGGCAAAGGCGTTGCCGATGCCATCGGTATCCCGCTGGGCGATTGCGGCATAGAATAATAAGGCAAGCTGCACTTTGAGCAGCAGCGTGTCAAGATTGTGGGTAGTTCGGGGGGAGTCCTTTGCTGAAAAGGGCTCCCCCTCTTCCATGTGTTGCGGCTGCTGCACAAAAGTTTGAAGTATCCTTTACCGATATTTTATTCTTGTCTGTACAACAAGAACTTGTATGACAGCCCGCCTTTTTCACAAAGCCTGTCGCCTCCAGTGCGGAAGGCCTGCTCTCGGCCTGTACCATTCTCTCAATCCCGCCGGCTGCTGATCCGGCATAAAGGAGCCTTTTTCCATGACAGAAAAAAAGAAACGCGGTTGCCTTCGACTTTGCTTCAAATGGGGGTTCCGCATCTTTGCGCTCCTGCTTGTTCTGGTAACAGGCCTCTTTCTCTATTTTTTCAAAGATGCTCTTCACACCCGTTTTGTGCTTTTTCCCAAACAGGCCCAGGCCTGGTCGCAGCTCGCTGCTGAGCGCGTCGACCCGGGAATCACCACAGGCTGGAACGAATATCGGGGTGTGCTTCACAGTCATTCGGAACTGTCCCATGACTCGGCCATTTCCTTCCCGGAGATTGTCACGGCCCTGCAAAAAGCGGATGTTGATGTCATCTGCATGACCGATCACTATGAGAAAGGCCTGGCCGATTACTCTCTGGGCTGGAACGGTATTCATGATGACATCCTCTTTATCCGCGGCTATGAATTGAATTATGGTCTCATGCCCTGGGGTATTCCGGAAGACACGGTTTTCTCGGCCGATGAAGATCCGCGCGAGCTTGCCAAACGTATCCGTGAACTGGGTGCGGTCCTCTTTTTCTCTCATACGGAACAGGAGCGCATGTGGGATCTTCCTGAACTGGAAGGAATGGAAATCTACAACATTCACACGGACTATCTTGATGAACCCAAAGGGATCATTCAGGAACTGCTGCCCCATCTGCTTCTCTCGGTCAAAGCCTATCCGCAACAGTCTCTGCGTCTCATTTTCGATGCGCCTGTAGATCAGCTCGCCCGCTGGGATGATCTGAACAAGACGCGCCGCATCACCGGTATCGCCGCCAACGACTCCCATCAGAATGTGGGGGTCCGTGCATTTTATACGTCCGACAACACGGTGATATTGAAAGGGACGGGTGACAAACACAAAATCATGGGCGAGTACAAACTGAACTTTGTGACCCGTGCGCTGCTCCGCGCTTTCTTCGGAGCTCTCACGCCCGATGAGGAATTCTGGCGTTTTGAACTGGATGCCTACCATGTCTCTGCACGCCATGTGAGTACGCATATTCTGGCCAAAGACCTGAGCGAGGAAAGCATCATCGATTCCCTCCGTGTCGGTCGCACCTTCGTTGTCTTTACAGCCATCGCCGATGGGACAGGCTTTGTTTCCTATATTGAGGGCCCGGCTGGAAAAGTGGTCATGGGGGAAAGCATCGCTTATGAGCCGGGTATGGAACTCATCGCCGCCGCGCCCAACCAGTGTCGTTTCATCCTGCTCCGTCATGGCGAGGAAATCGCCCGGGCTGAAGGGGCGCGCGCCACATTCACTGTTCCCGGCCCCGGAAAATATCGTATTGAAACGCAGCTGAATATTCTCGATGAGTGGACTCCCTGGATTTATGCCAATCCCATAGATGTCACAGAAGCTCCCGTTCCCGCTCCTGTGGAGGAAGAAACAGCGGTTTCTGAAGAAGAGGTAAGTCTCATTGAATCATAAAAAACTTTTTCGTCATCTTGTCTATCTTGTGTCCATGCTTCTGGTCGTGGGCGCACTCTATGGCCTGTCCGATGTTCTCTATGCGCAGATGGCGGATACAGGCGCACGGCCCACAGCCTTCCCCTCATCGCCCCGACCCGATCAGATCTGTCTGACCTGGAGCGCAGACCCGCAACGCACACAGACTGTTCAATGGCGGAGCTCCACAGAAACCACAGCCGGAGAAGTGGCTTTTTATCCTGTGGAGGAAGGTCAAGAGGCACAGCAACAGGTGCAGGCCATCCGAACCGTTCTGAAAGATGCCGGTGTGGTCAATGATCCCACCAACCATCGTTATACGGCTGTTCTTGAGGGGCTCAGTCCCGGTACGCGCTATAACTATTGTGTCGGCGGTGAAGGCGGCTGGAGCGATTGGAGCGAGTTTGTCACAGCGCCCGAAGGAACCCCTTCCTTCTCCTTTGTTTATATGGGCGATCCGCAGGTGGGGCTGGACTTCTGGGGCGAATTGCTCCACAGCGCTTTTGAACGTCATCCTGATGCCGCCTTTTACACGGTCGCCGGAGACAATGTGAACCGGGGTCACCATCGCAATGAATGGGACGAACTTTTCCAGGCGGCTGCAGGTGTCTTTGATCGCCGTCCCTATGTGCCCGCCCTGGGCAACCATGATTATTCGCGTCAGCGCAAGCCGCAGATGTATCTTGATTTGCTTGCCCTGCCCGAAGACGGACCCGTACGCATCGGCCCGGAACATGCCTACGCTTTTCATTACAGCAACGCCCTTTTTGTGGTTCTTGACTCCAATGCCTCCATCAGGATTCAGGGCTTGTGGCTGGAAGAACAACTGAAAAATACCGATGCTCTCTGGAAATTCGTCATCTTCCATCATCCGGCCTATTCGAGCAAAGCCAACCGGGACAACAAGGCCATCCGTGAAGGGTGGGGTGCCATTTTTGATGCGTATCATGTGGACCTGGCGCTGCAGGGCCACGATCACGGCTATCTGCGTACACCGCCCATGTATGACGGCAAGAAAGTGGATTCACCGGCCGAAGGCACCATTTATATCGTTTCCGTCTCAGGCACAAAGCTCTATGATGTGGCTGATCTCCCTCATGGCGAGAAGATACTGGGCAAGACCTCCACTTACCAGCATATTGATATCCGCACTGAAGGGGAGAATACCCTCATCTACCGCGCCTATACCATTGAAGGCGAAGTGGTGGATGAAGTGATCATCACAAAATAGTCTTTGCCTCTTCTCTTGTGACTCTCCATCCCCGAAGCATATGAAAAGCTGCTTCGGGGATTAATTTTACGGGAGAGAATGTTGATCCATCCAGGAACCCCCAATGCCCCAACCCGCAAGGAAGAGGAGCCTCCCATGCAACTATTCGTCCCCCGGGAAACTGATCCCCGGGAAAGCAGAACAGCACTCACACCCGACGGTGCCGCACAGCTCATCAGACTGGGCGCGCAGATTACCGTTGAATCCGGACTGGGTGAGAAGAGCGGTTTTTCCGATGCCCTCTATGAAAGAGCCGGAGCAAAAATCACCGCGGATCGCAATGCCGCTCTTGCTGATGCCAGCCTTGTGCTGCAAATCCGTAAACCGGCTCCGGAAGAAATCACTCTCATGAAAGAGGGAGCATTGCTCATCAGTCTTCTGGAGCCCTTCACTTCTTTTGAGCTTCTGGATACTCTGGAAAAACAGAAGATCAATGCCGTCGCTCTGGAGATGATTCCGCGGACGACTCTGGCGCAGAAAATGGATGTACTCAGTTCTCAGGCCAATCTGGCGGGCTATGAGGCTGTCCTTGTTGCAGCGAGCCATCTCGCTCAGGTCCTGCCCATGATGATGACTCCTGCGGGAACGCTCAAGCCGGCCCGGGTCTTCATCATCGGTGTGGGTGTGGCGGGATTGCAGGCCATCGCCACGGCAAAGCGTCTGGGTGCCCGTGTGGAAGCCTTTGATACACGCCCCTCCTGCGCCGAACAGGTGCAGTCGCTGGGCGCACGATTCGTCAAAATAGATCTGGGCGAAACAGGGCAGACCGAAGACGGCTATGCGCAGGAACTTAGTGAAGAACAACAGGCACTGCAGAAAGAGGCCATGGCAAAAGTCATTGCCCAGTCGGATATTGTCATTACCACGGCCCAGGTCTTCGGCCGACAGGCACCCTGCATCGTCTCCCGTGCCATGGTGGAAGCCATGAAGCCCGGAAGTGTCGTTGTGGATCTTGCAGCGGAAACAGGAGGCAATGTGGAAGGGGTGGAGCCCGGCGAAGTAAAGCTCATCAATGGAGTGAAGCTCATCGGCGCAGAAAATTATGCCGGTCGTGTTCCGGCCCATGCCTCGCAGATGTTCTCCGCCAATGCAGTCAACTTCATCTCTCACTTCTGGGATGAAGAGCAGAAAGACATTCAACTGAATCTTGAAGATGAAATCCTGGATGGCTGCATGATCATTCAGGATGGCGTCCTGCGCAACGAAATGATCAGGAAAGCGAGACAGGCATAACCATGGAAATCATTCTTCTTCTCTTTACCTTTGTACTGGCCATTTTCCTGGGTGTGGAGCTCATTAACAAGGTGCCTTCCCAGCTGCATACGCCGCTGATGAGCGGATCCAATGCCATTTCGGGCATCAGCATTGTGGGGGCTCTCCTCGCTGCAGGGCTTTCCTCCGATACAACCTTGGGTATTATTCTCGGTCTCGTGGCTGTCATCTGTGCGAGCATCAATGTAGTGGGCGGCTATCTCGTCACAGATCGCATGCTCTCCATGTTCAAGACCCGGGAAGGAAACGAAAAGTGAATATCCTCATCAATCTTGCCTATATCGTCGCATCCATCCTTTTTATCTACGGACTGAAAATGCTGAGCAAACCCACCACCGCTGTGCGGGGCAACCAGATTTCCGCGCTGGGCATGCTCATTGCCATTGTGGCGACTTTGCTGTACAGTGGCATGGATTATCGCTGGATTCTGGCGGGACTCGTTGTGGGAAGTGCCATCGGCGCCGTTGCCGCCATCCGTGTGCCCATGACTTCCATGCCTGAGTTCGTGGCACTCTTCAACGGAACAGGCGGTCTGGCCAGTCTGCTCGTGGGCTGGTCCGAATACAATACCTTTCTCAACACAGCTGATGGCGGTCTGGGGATCGTCCAGGTCATCGCCATTTTTCTGGCCGTGCTCATTGGCGGTGTCACCTTCACAGGCAGCATGATCGCCTATGCCAAACTGGCGGAGCGCATCGACGGCAAGCCCACGCTCTTTACAGGTCAGCAGCTTGTCAATGCCCTCATTGTGGTGGCTGTGCTGGTCTCCGGTGTTGTCTATGTCATGAACCCGGGCGCTGAGCTGTCGCAGATCCTTTTCTATGTCACCGTGTTTTTATCGCTGGTGCTCGGTGTGCTCGTCACCATCCCCATCGGCGGTGCGGACATGCCTGTGGTCATCTCATTGTTGAACAGTTATTCCGGTCTGGCGGCCTGTGCGGCGGGATTCGTCATTTCCAATACAGTGCTCATCGTCGCCGGATCTCTCGTGGGAGCCAGCGGTATCATCCTCACCAACATCATGTGCAAGGCCATGAACCGTTCTCTGGCCCATGTGCTTTTCAGCGGCTTCGGCTCAGCCACGACTGGAGGTGCTGGCGAAGGGCAGACGGGCGAGGTGAAACCCATCTCCGCTGAAGATGCCTATTATGTTCTGGAAGCGGCCAGCTCCGTTGTTTTTGTTCCCGGCTATGGCATGGCTGTTGCCCAGGCGCAGCATGTGGTCCGTGAACTGGGCGACCTGCTTGAAGCCAACGGCACGGAAGTGAAATACGCTGTCCATCCTGTGGCCGGACGCATGCCCGGGCATATGAATGTGCTCCTGGCGGAGGCCAATGTCCCCTACGAACAGCTCGTGGAAATGGACGACATCAATCCCATCATCAGCACCGTTGATGTCTGTGTGGTCATTGGCGCCAATGACGTGGTGAACCCCGGTGCCCGGGAAGATGAAAGCAGCGCCATTTACGGCATGCCCGTTATCAATGTGGATCTGGCCCGGAGCTGCTTCGTGCTGAAGCGTTCCATGCGTGCCGGCTTCGCAGGGATTGAGAATCCGCTTTTCTTCAAAGAGAATACGCGCATGCTCTTCGGAGATGCCAAGGACAGTATTGCGGCTCTGGTGGAACAGTTCAAGAGTGGTTGATGGGGATTGTTTCAGCAGGTCGTCACGGAACACAGGGAAAAAGTACAATGCGGCATAAAAAAAGTCTATAGTCTTAACAGGTCCACTTGGTTCACTCTGTCCACTTTGTCCATTGACTTTGAATCAATACCCGGAACCAACCTGAGCCCCTCCCACATCCGACTGATCCGACTGATCCGACCGACTCCCCAGAGTCTACTGATCTCTTCAAGTCTCTTATTTACCCAAGACATGCCCCTGCCTCCGTCATGCCGCAATCCGGTCAATATGTTCCCCGGGTCATCACACGCTGTCTGCCAATGTGGAAATTGGTGTTCCCAGGAGTGACTTTCAAGATCTTTCAGGGATTCCCAGGACTTTTATTTAATTCGTGGTGAGTATAAAGGCCTGTTGCCGAATGGATGGTCGCAGAAGAGCGATAATGATTACGATTACGATTACGATCATGGCTCGCATATGCGTTGTCCGGATGGTGAAAATATTCTTCATGAATAAAACAGTTCTTTTCCGTGTTTGTCTGGTGTTGATGAAGGTCCAGGCTGTCCGGCCAAAAAAAAAGAAACTGCTTAAAACATTTTTCAGTCTGTATTGTGTATAATGTAGTAAGGCCTGTTGCCTGATGGAATGGAGTCCATACCAGATGGCTGACGGCTCTTGTTTTTTTTGTCATACATTTATTTTAAACGGGTGTAATTGTGCCCGAAAGAGGTGGAGATCCATGTCTTTATTTCGAATGACTCCGATAGTGATAGCCATTCTTCTATGGAATATGGCGGTGGTCCGGGCTGATGAAGGGTCCGCTCATGACCCTGTACCAGGACCTGACTTCGCCGGATGTCGACTCATGGGACCGGACAGCAAACCTTATTCGCCTGTACCCGGCTTTAATATCAGTCTTCCCGATGGCCCTGTTACCGTATGGCCGGAAGGTACTTATGACTTCTGTGCCATGATGGACACAGCCTATTGTTCTCTGGGTGTATTGTATTCTCTGGAACCATTGAAAGACTTTCGTGACAAAATTGCCGAGTTTGGCGGACTGCTTCAGTGCCTTACTTGTGATCTGAACGGTCCGCTGGTTGAGGGCGAAGAGATACCCTTTACGGGCAATGGTTTTCTGGATGGTCTTTGTGAGTTGTCCATTGTGGCGGCTGTATTGAACAATCCGGAACATCCCCTTTATGAAGAAGTGACGGAAAAATTCCAGGCCAATGTGATGGTTTCCAAAAGAATACTCAGCGTGGCTCTCTCTCAGGTGCCCGGCTACGGTGATATGCGTCCTATCTTGAAGAGTATGACGCCTTATCTTTCCCGGGCTCTGGCGGCTATTATTGCGGCTTATGGGACACTGGGCGATGACCAGACTTATGTGGCACTGGATGCACTGCTGGACAAGTTGTCCATTCTGGGCATGGAGCCAGTTCCGGGAGGTATCCAGACGATTCTGGAGGGAGTGCCGGCTCTCAGTCTGGATGGCGATGCCAACGGTGATGGTTTTACCAACCGCCAGGCTTATCACTATTTTGTTGGATATCATGGCCATGATTGTGCTGAGTTCGCTCTGCTGGCTGTTGATCCGGACAGCCCCATCTGTCTGGCGCAGATAGAGGGTGGCGGCCTGCATCTGGTGGGCGACAGTCTGATGCTCATTGCTGACTATGACAGCCGTTTTCTTGAGCTTGCGGAAGGCGACAATAGTTTCAGCTGGAGCAAAAACGGCAAAGCCATTCCCGATGAAAACAGTCGGGTTCTGAATATCCCCTCATTGACTGTGCAGGACAGCGGTGTTTATTCGGTCAGCTTTCCGGCCCGCATCCTTCTCGACGGTGCGAAAAGTGATGTGAAGATTCTTACTTTTGATACTGAAGTGCAGGTTGACTGGCCTGTTCCGGCCTATGGCGGTCCCGTGCAACTATTGCTTATTCTATCAGCTATGGTGGTTATTTATCTTATCTCACGCTTTTTGATTGCCAGAGTGCAGTCTGTTGTTAAGTAATGCTTGAGCCTTTGTCGAATTTATTATCTCTGTAAATCATAATATGCTTCTGAGGACTTGAGTATTTCGTTGTTTCGTGATATAATAAATTCCGTAACCTGACAAGGTAACTTGGAAGTGATCTTTTGTTCAGCGTGTTGAAGTGCTTCTGCCCCTATGGAGAACTGTAATAATGTCTCGTCACTCTTTTTTAAGTGCTGTGTTTTGTCTTGGACTGCTTCTGGGAGCAGTCCTTCCTTCTTTCGCCGAGGATTGTGAATTTCGAGATGAAATGGGCGATTCTCTGATAAATAATGGAGGCGAATTTCTCGCCGGTATTTTTGCATTGCTTCGCGGCCAGAACATCCAGAATATTCCGGAAATCTTCGAGGGTTCTTATGAAACCTGGGATATCAACGATGACGGAACGCCCGATGCGGAAGAGTTTGAATTGTTGACAGAAATTCTTTGTCTTCCCGATGGTGTGGAGCATCCCCTGCTGGACATTGCAGGCCTCAAAGCGGCTTTTCATGAGAACCTGGCGACCTACTGGGATCTGGTATATGTGATCTTTGATAATGAAGAAGAGATTGTGGAGTTGGCTCCCATGGCAAAAGAAGCGGGACGACTGCTTCGACTGGCCATTTTACCAGCCAGGGCGGACATCCAATATGATGAGTTGGATCCCTGTGTTTTCAAAGACTGTGATATCCCGGAGTATTGGGCTGACAAGACCTATCAGGATCTGGCTGACACACTCTACAATCTGGGTGCGGATGTCGGCTATCTGATTGATAATGACTTTTACGGGGTTGAGGATTCTACTTTACGCTATGCTCTCGACAACCGATCAACGGCTGCATTCATGGCCGCAGCCATGGGATCAGGTAAAAAGTTGCTCGAGGAGTTTTTCAACATAAACCGATTCGGTGCACTGACAAGCGGTCTGGTGCTGGCCCGTCTGGATTGGGATTTTATCAATGATCTTCTGGGTGCCTATGCGCTTCCCGAAGAAGACAGTTCAGGCTTCGGTGATTTTTATGCCAGTCTGGAACTGCCTGAAGATATTATTCCTGATCCGGAGGAAGATATTGAATACTTTGAATGGAATGATGTTTTTCATGACGATGATTTTATGTCCGGGGATATTGATATTGATGAACTGATCGCCTCTGTTCTGGACAATCTGATTCCCTTCTCTGTTCCGGTACGGGTAGTTCATGCGAGCCCTGGTCTGGATGCCATTGCCATCTGTCAGGGAGATGAATTCTTCCAGGATGGACTCGCCTTCAAAGATATCTCGCCTTATGAAACAGCCTATGCCTGGCATCCGGATTTTCTCTATGATTTCGGACTGGTCACGGAGGGCGATGACTGTTCGTCACCTCAGCTGTCCGACAGCTGGGATCTGGACAATACAAGCACGCTCATTGTGCTGAATACAGCGGACGATCCTGAGATGCTCATGGTGGAAGATATACTCGACATGCCGCGCACTGGTCGCGCCCGGATCCGTTTTATCAATACGAGCCCTGACGCCGGTCCCCTCACGCTTACAGGCCGTCTGGGAGGTGGGGACGAAGAAGACCTTTTCGCCAGCCTCAATTTCAAAGGCGTGAGCTCCTATAGAGATGTTAACCCCGGTCTGTATCAGCTGGATTTTATTTCAGCAATCAAAGGGGAAATTGTTCTTCCCTCCGAAACCCTGGCTCTCCATGGCGGTTCGGTCTATACCATCTTCGCAATGGGTCTGGCGGAAGATATGGAGATGAATGTGAATCAGGATGCTGTAGCCGTTACAGCGACCCTCACTGTCAGTCCGGAGCGAACCAATTTCTTTGTCAATGAGCCCGTGCGGCTTGAAGTGGAATGCAGTGAGACGCTCGAGCCTCCACTCTATTTCTGGTACAGAGATGGTGTTGCGCTCGATATATCCGGGCCCGTGCTGGATCTGCCTGCGATTTCACTGGATGATGCCGGCAACTATATGGTTTATATCACGGCCAAAGTAGAAGGCATTAAAGATTCCATCCAGGTAACGGCTCTGGCTCCGACCATCAAAGTCACCAGAGCCACGGTCAGTATTTCGGGTCGCCGTGAAATTGCATCCGGTGATGATATCCGTTTGACAGCCAATGTTTCAGGAGATGTGACGGTGAAGTCCTGGAATTGGACCTGGGCGGGTGGCACTCTTCCGGGCGTTGATACAACTTTGCAGAATCTGGTGATTGAAAATGTTGATGACGAACAGCGTGGAACTTATCGGGTGGAAGTTGAAGTGGCTTTGTCTGATTATCCCGATGTTCATGAAATAATAGCTGCAGAAGTTTTCGTAAGAATTGATATGGTGCCCATGCCGTTGACCGGTGTTCTCGGGATGCTGTTTGTGGCACTTGCTCTGGCCGGGTTCGGCCTCCATTACAGCCGGAGGCGCCATGGCATTTCCGGTTTTGAGAAATAGTTGACATTCCTGAGCTGTTTATACTAAAGTTACTGTAATGTTAATGTGCAGAAACTATTGAAAGTGTATGTATAGGAAGTGTAAGTGCTATGCTGAAAGCGGGTGGGTTGCAGGGTGGCCTTCGACCGGCCCTTATAAGGCGTTTAGAAAAGGAGAAACATTTATGTTGCGAAAAGGACTGACTGCAAGTATTGTAACGGTGCTCGCTCTAAGCCTTCTGGCTGGTGGAGCTTATGCACAAGCCTGCGATTTCATGGACGAAGTTACAGGCGATCCTAAAATGTGGACAGGTGGGGAAGCCATTGCTGATGCTCTCAGCACCGTGGATGCGGGCGGCACTTTCTCTCAGTTCCACAATTTTGCCGCCTGGGATGTGAATAACGATGGTATTCCTGATAAGGATCAGCTGGAGATACTCACCGTACTTCTCTGCCTGCCTGACGAAATCAAGCATCCCTTTATCGACATTCAAGGTATTAAAGACGCCTTTTATGTCAACCTCACTCTGTATAAAGAATGGGAAGAAAAAGCTCTGGACAATCTTGAAGCCATTCGCAATCTGGCACCTCTGGCGGAAAGCCTGGGCGAACAGATGCAGAGCTCCGGTGCGCCGGAATTGGATGATGCCATCGAAGCGGCTGCTTTTGTGAGCGGCGATCTTCCTGATGAGTGGGCCGGTAAAAAATACAGTGCTCTGGCCCATTTCCTGGTTGAAGCCGGAAAAGGCTTTGCCTATCACGAAGGCAAAGGCAACGTGGACACAGTCCTCACCGCCGTAACCAGCGAAGGTGCTGAGCTTCTCGGTGGTGCGATTTTCGGTATGGCTGACCAGGATCTGATAGACAAAGTATACGGCAATATCTGGGGCGACCGTGCTCTGAGAGCACTCGCTCTGCTGGATCTCGATTGGAATTATCTTGAACTACTCTTCACTTTGGATTCCGCTGAGGTTGATCAGATTCAGGATGTTGCGGAAGATATCAATGACGACGTTGGAGATATTGAAATCCCTGAGCTCGGTGTTGACTTCGATACAATTGAAGACATTCAGGCCGATGCGGAATGGGGCGATGGTGGTGCGACGCTCGAAGACCTCCTGGCCGATGCCGGTGGTGACGTTGACACCCTGATGAATGAAATTGCAACTGAGGTCATTTCTCCTCTGGGAACCATGCCGGATGTCATAGGTCTGATCTATAACGATGACGACGTGGAAGGTCTCATTGAAGATGCCGTCGGCGACTTGGATGAAATTGATTATATACCGATCCCGGTTTTTGATAATACGGCTGATTTCCTTGAAGTTATTGGGCAGATACCGGCCGCAGGAACACTCTTGTATGCCGGTGATGAGGTTCAGGTCTTCGTGGCTCTTCCCAATAGCTGCCCGGAATTTTTTGTTGAGCCCGGCCTCACCATCTTTGACGTCGGTGGCGAAGCGATTGCCGATGCCATCGCCTTTGTTGATGCGAGCAACAGCTATTCCCGCTTCCATGATTATGATGCCTGGGATCTGAATGAGGATGGTATAGCGGATCGTGTACAGTTCTCCCTTCTTGCCCATCTGCTCTGCATTGACGACGATCAGGTGCATCCCGTGGTTGATCTTGTGCAGCTCAGAGAAACCTTCGGTGCGAATCTGAATAAATCACAGGAACTGCTTGCGCAGGCTCTGGACAGCTTGGGTGTCGCCAATGGTCTGGCACAACCGGCTATAGATGCCGCCAATCTCATGGGCGAAGATTATAATGCCGGAAAGATTCAGGATAAAATTGAGGATGAAGCCTTCAAATCGGGCGAGGTTCCTGAAGCCTGGGAGGACCTGAAATATTCAGCTCTGGCAAACTTCCTTCTGAAAGCGGGTGAAGGCGTCATCTGGCATGACGGCAAAGGAAATTTTGCCCAGGTGGAAAACGCTATTAATACGCCTGCGGCCGTTTATCTGGCCGCAGCCGCTTTCAGCCTCGGCAATCAGGACGTTGTCGATTGGGTGGAAGGAAGCGACTGGGGCAAACGCATCCGTCGCGGCCTGGCTCTGAAAGATCTGGATTGGGACTATATCGCAGATAAATTCGGACTTCCCCCCGCCTTGGTTGAAGATATTCAGACCTTGGTAGACAGTTCTGATGTGGACGAAGATTCCATCCCTGATTGGGGTACGGATCTGGATGCCATTGAAGCGTTGAAACCTGATGCTGTCTGGACAGAGGACGGAGATACCTTGCAGGATCTCCTCACCGACGCTGGTGGAGATCTCGAAGAGGTTATCGATCGCTTCGTGGACGAGTTGAAAGATGTCCCGGAAGTCGAAGGCGAAGAAGTCGTCGAAGGTGAAGAAGTCGTCGAAGGCGAAGAAGTACCCGTCGAAGGTGAAGAAGTCGTCGAAGGCGAAGAAGTACCCGTCGAAGGCGAAGAAGCACCCGTCGAAGGTGAAAGTGAGCCTGTTGATGATGGCGATCCTGAATGTGAAGAATTCTATCCCGGCGGCGACCTGATCTTCCGTATTGGTGGAGAAGCCGTGGCTGATGCCATCGAGTTTGCCGACGTGCGCAATGAATTCAGTGATTACTACAACTACAATACCTGGGATATCAACGAAGACGGAATTAAAGATTCTGTCCAGTTTGCACTCCTGGCCAAACTTCTCTGCCTGGATGAGACTCTCATACATGAGTATCATGGCATTGATCTGGTTGCCCTGAATGAAACTTTCTATCTGAACCTGAATGAGGCCCGCCGACTTCAGGATCTGAGTACAGAGCATCTTGAGATTACCAAAGAGCTTGCTCCGCTGGTGAAGGAAATAGGCGAGTGCATGCTGAGTGCAGACGCAGCCTTGCTTGATGAACTTGTTACTTCGGATGTTTTCACAGATGGCGATGCAGCCAACTGGGATGGAAAGAGCTACAAGATTCTGGCCAACTTCCTGGTGCGGGCCGGTGAGGCCATCGACGCCAGAGATGCGGCCGGTCATATTGATGCCGCCTATGATGCTTTGAACACCGATGCAGCCGCCTATCTTGGCGCCGCCGTTCTTGGCATGGGCAATGACATCTGGGTAGACCACGTTGAAGCCAATGCCTGGTACAAACGACTTGTACGCGGACTGGACCTTGGAACTCTTGATTTTGCCAAGCTGGCTGACAAATTCGGTTGTGATGCCGCTACGGTAGACGCAATTGAAGCTCTCAGTGCAGCTATTGACCCCGATGACTTCACAATCCCTCAACTGGGTGAGGACTTCGGCGGTATTGATGCCGTGGATCCCGATTCTGTATGGGGTCCCAATGGCGAAACGCTGGCCGATCTGCTTGACGGCTTTGATGGCAAAGTGGAAGATCTCTGGACTTATGT
>JAAYJV010000076.1 GCA_012522755.1 Candidatus Hydrogenedens sp. | reverse complement strand
TATCGTGGGAGCGCCAATGTCCCCATTGGCTGACGGCGGGGGTATGTCTTGAGGCAAATAAGAGACTTGAAGGGATCAGACCTTTCAGGGGAGTCGGACGGACAGGTCGGTTCACTAAGAAAGAAAAGGCGAAGGGCTGATGTCTTCGCAATGCCCATCTGAACCTCAAGAGAAGATTTTCGCCTGCGTCATTCCTGCTTTCGCAGGAATCTTAAGGCGACATGAGGACTTGAATATACGCAAGATCCCTGCTTTCGCAGGAATGACGCGGGCGCTGGCGAGTCTTTGGATAATATTAGAATAAAAACTTATGTGGCTTTTTGAGTAAACTTCTTCGTACAAATGACGGAAGTTGACGGATAGTAATACGGAGAACCGCCGAGAAATGGGGTGACGTTTTAAGCAGGTCGTCACGAAGGTACGAAGCTTCACTAAGAAAATGAGAGGAAAAGGCTTATATGTCACTCCGGAGTCTCTTTTGTATCCCAAGACTTGCCACGCCCCTCGCACATCCGTCCGATCCGACTGATCCGACCGATCCGTCCGACTCCCCAGAGACGTCTGATCCCTTCAAGTCTCTTATTTGCCCCAAGACATACCCCCCGCCGTCATGCCCGGTTTTCCGCCTTTTTGTTCTCCCACGATATGCTCATCCTCAGCCGGAAAGTATTCAGAGTAATGGATTTGTTCAAGAAAATAGAGATATCATGCCGCAATCAGGTTTATAACTTCTCCGGGTCATAACACGCTGTCTGCCAATGTGGAAATTGGCGTTCCCAGGAGTGACTCTCAACGTTTTTCAAGGTTTCCCAAATCATTATTTTTTCGTGATTGTCGGAAGACAGTTTGTCGAATCGAGAATCTCACAATATCTTGGAAGTATATGACTTGCAGAGTCAGCAATATGAACTTCTTCGAAAAAATAATGGAAGTTGACGGGTAGTAACACGAAGCTTCACTAAGAAAATGAGAGGCTGAGGCTGGGTCAGAGTATTTATGGTGAATCAGTGGCCAGCCTGGACACAGCAACCCTCGCTTCTCTTTTCTTTTTGCTTGTACAGTGAAAAAGGGATCAGCAGCAGAAGTGTTTTAAAAATTATAAAGAGCTTTGAAATTGGAATTCGACCTGGCAGCACGAAGTCCCCTTATCTGAAACAATTGTGGTATGCTATTTCCATGGGAGCCTTTAGGGATCAATGATTATAACCTTGGAATTCCGCAAGTGAAAGCGTCTTTTCTGACAGTGTGTTGCAGCGTTGTGTTGACGGCCAGTCTTTGTGTCTTTATGGCTCCCGTCGCTGTGGCTGCCTCGCTGAAAATTGAGATCAGCCCTGTGGGAAACAAGGCTTTGCAGGAACTTCTTGAAAGTTATTCTCCCATGCTCTGGCCCGGAGAAGGCGTTCCCGATACCGAAGCCATGTTGAAGGCCTATGCCCATCGTCATACAGACCGGTTGAAAGACGCTTTGAATGCGGCGGGATATTACGACAATCTTGTAGACCTGGAAATTCATTGGGACAAAGAAGCCAGTCGTGTTTCTTATACAGTTGAAACGGGCGAGTGTTATCATTTTTCCAGCATCCTTCTTGCCATGAGCGCACCCAGAGAAGAGATGGATCTTTTTGCATTGGAAACCGTTCTCAGCGAGAGCAGCGAGTTGAAAAGAGGAGCGCCGGCCCGGGCGGAAACTGTTCTTGCGGGAGAAAAGCAACTGATCCGCATGTTGGGTAACGGCGGGTTTCCCTTTGCCAGAATCGTCGACAGAAAAATAAGCATTGACCGCCAAGAAAAGGCCTTGCACATCCTTTTCACTTTTGACAGTGGCCCTCATCTTCTCTTCGGTGATCTGCGTCTGGAAGGTTTGGAGACTGTTCGCACCGAGGCTGTTGAACGGGAGCTTCCGTGGATGAAGGGAGCCCCATACCAGACTTCACTTCTGGAAGAAGGCCAGGCGAAGCTCCAGAAAACGGGGCTCTTTTCCATCGTACGCATCGGCCCTGCACCAGAGGAGGAAATTGAAAAGGGACAGATCCCCATTGTGATAGAAGTGATGGAGCGCCGTCATCGGACTGTTCATGCAGGGCTTCAATACCGCTCTGATGAGGGGATAGGTGCCGGTTTTGAATGGGAACACCGCAATTTTTTGAGTCTGAGCCGTCGTCTTCGTGTGCAGGGTCAGGTCACGGAAATCGAGCAGGGTCTCGGCGCTGTCTACGATATTCAACAATTTCGCCGGGCTGATCAAAGCCTTACCCTTCACGGCCGTGCCAGACAGTTGCATCCGGAGCGCTACCAGAGCCGTCGTGTGGAATTCGGCGCCTGGATTGAAAGGATCATTTCACCTGAATTGGTTTACGGCTGGGGTGCCTCTCTTCGCCTGGGCCGGGTGCAGGCCGAGCGACAGGGCGAAACCTATTATCTGGCTTTGTTCCCCCTGGAAGTGCGCTATGACCGGCGTGATGATCCTCTGGACAGTCACCAGGGTTTTCAGATCACCAACCGCCTCACTCCTTTCATGGATATTACAAACACGAATATGTTCTTTGCGAAGAATGAATTCAATATCAGCTATTTTCAGCCTCTCACAGCAGATCAGGATTTTATTTTTGCCACACGTTTTCGCCTGGGCATTCTTGGCGGTGCGGCCACAGGACAGATCCCTGCGGATGAGCGCTTCTATGCGGGAGGCGGTGGCAGTGTCCGGGGCTATGCCTATCAGAATATCGGGCCTCAGGACAGAAAAGGACATCCCATGGGTGGTCGTTCTCTGACGGACTGGTCATTGGAACTGCGCAAAAAGATCACGGACAAAATAGGTATTGTCGCCTTTGTGGATGGGGGTATGGCCTATAAATCCATCTACCCGGACTTCGGCACGAGTCCGCGATGGGGTGCCGGGCTCGGAGTCCGCTATCTCACGCCTTTGGGGCCCCTGCGTGTTGATGCGGCCATGCCCGTGAACAGGCGCAAAGATCTGGATTCAAGCATACAGTTGTATATGAGCATCGGTCAGGCATTTTAATCATGGAGTCATCCCCTCAAAAAAAACGACGCTTCCGCCGTCGCTTCCTTATCATTCTGTTGCCCGTGCTTCTCTTTGCGGGACTGTTGTTTTCTCTGGCCAGCAGTTCCGGGAGTGCGGCCGCTGTGCAGGCGACCCTCGCTCTTGTGAGCCGTTTTACCCGTTGGGAGTTGCAAGCCGGGGAGCTGAAGGGTTCTCTCTACACATCTCTGGCCATAGGGAAGCTGGCCATCAGCGACGAAGAAGGGCTTTGCTTTGAACTGGAAGATCTTTTCATAGAGCCTCTGTATCGTGATCTTCTGAAAGGCCGGATCAGTTTGACACGGGCCGAGATCGGATCTGTGACCATGCTGCGTCCACCGGTCAAAAAGAAAAAGTGGCGTATCCCGACAATCCCGAGGCTTGTCTATCATCTCTCTGTTGATCACCTGGAGCTTTCCCGCCTTCAACTTCCCGAAGCGGGGCCCGGGGGTGACCATCCTCTTTCCCTGAAAGGTCAGATCCATCCGGCCGCCGGGAAGCAGCTTCCGGAACTCTTTTTCAGCCTGGAAAGCCTGGAGAGCGACGCCGTAGACGGCCGGATTTCTTTTTTCTATGACGGGGACGCACCCCGGCTGGAAGGACATCTGGAAGATACTTCGCTGTTGCCGGCCATGTTGAATCTGAGCCCGCCTCTGCGGGTCGTCCTTCATGGCGAAGGGCCGAGGGAGCATTGGGAAGCGGGGATCACTGTTCAGGCCCGGGATCTGCTGCTTGCCGAGGGGAGTCTGTTGCTCAGGGAAGGAGAAGCGGAAACCCTGGTCTCAGGAACAGGCAAAGCATTCCTTTCCAGAATCCCGCCCCTGGCCTCTGTGGTCCCTTATCTGGGCGACAAGTTGGAGGGTCAGGGCCAATGCCGATTGAATACACAGGGCGAATTTTCTCTGGACGAGGCCGGTCTTCAGTCCGGGAAATTGAATCTTTCAGCAAAGAGCACGCTCGCCCTTCCAGCATTGGCGGGCCGCTCCGAAGTGACCGTGCATTACAGTTTTGAAGAATCGGAAGCTCCTTGTGAATTGCTGATCAGTGCTGAGAGCGACGGGTCGACTCTTCACTATACGCTTTCCGGAGATCAGGACGGACGGGATTTTCTTTCAGGAAAGGGACAACTCCTCATAGGGGAGGAATCGAAGCTCAGCGGTACTCTGGACTTGTATCCCGGTCGTCTGCCTGTTGCTCAAATTCCTTTTCGGGCGGAAGAAAATATCCGTTCCAGTTTTGATCTCCATTATGATAATGAAACAGCCCGGCTCAGTCTTCATAAGTTTGCGCTGACAGGCCGGGATCTGGAAAGTGCTCTGTCCGGCTGGGTCAATCTGGAGGCTGAAGCCTTCGACTTTAACGGAGAGGCGAGTCTCAGCGGAATGGCTTTGTTCGAGCTGGGAGAGGAAATACCGCTGGAAGGAAGTTTCCGGGGCCAGTTCCACGCCTCTTCTGAAGAGGAAGGAGCCGAGGCCGGGTTGAGCCTCCAGGGTAATGGACTCCGATGGGCGGATTGGGCTGTCGATTCCCTGCAACTTGAAACTACCCTTCTCAGCGAAAGCTGGCGCCGGGTCCATGAAAGCAACTGGCTGGGCGAGCTTTCGCTGGACTGCACGGATATGGCTGCGCCTTCATCCGGCGAAGAGGAAGGATCGTCCCTGGAAGATCTTCAAGTGACCCTGTCTGTAAAAGGTCAGGGCTTCGAAGCAATCAGCTGTCCGGCGATTCAGCTTCGCAGCGGGACAGCGTCGGTGACGGGAGAAGGACTCATAGAACTGAAGGAATCGCTGGGGCAAGTGAAGCTGGCCGTGGAGTGTCCCGACACACTGGAACTCACCTCGCCCTTTGTCAGCTTACCCTCTCTGGCTTTTACAGCCGAAGTGGAGAGTCAACTTTCCTGGATGCCTTTGCAGCTGGACAGTTCCCTTCAGGGCAAGATCAGGGAAAACGATTCCACTGATCCCGATCTGGCCCAATGGCTTGGAAGCGACGGGCTTTCTTTTGATATCAGTCTCGAAGCCACAGAAGAAAGCGTGACGCTCCGGGAAGGCAAAATCAGCCATGCTCTGGGTCGTGTGCTTCTGGAAGGCACACACAGCCTGAGCGATCACAGCTTTGTTTTCGCCGGCAATCTGGATGCGCCTGAGCTCTCCGGGATCGGGGAGTTGGTAGATCAGGAAATATCGGGCCAGCTTGCTGTAAAGGCCCAGCTCACCGGTGATCTGGAAGGTTTCCAGGGCGAAATAACGGTCGATGCCTCCTCAGTGAAAGTGTCGCACTCCGCTCCCTTGAATCTGGCTCTGGAGCTGCTGGGTGAAGGTCCGCTTCGCACACCGGAGCTCCGATGGCTGGGAAGTGTGAAAGGAGAGGGCGCCCCGGTGCTTCTGGCCGGGAAAGGATCTCTGGGAGAGGACAGCTTCACGCTAAACTCTTTTTCCCTGAAGGACGGTACCAATGAAGCGACACTGAGCGGCGTGATTCCCTTTGCTGTATATGACACAACCCTACAAGGGCAAGTGAAAGCGCCGAATCTCGCACAGATCGGGGCGCTGATTGATTTTCCCTTGTCCGGAAGCGGAGAAGGAGCCTTGACTCTGGCGGACAAAAAACTGGAGAGTCATCTGCATTGTCATGATTTGCAAGCGGGTGCATTTCAGGGAGGCACCGTGTCTTTGAAAGCCAGAGCGGAAGGACTTGATCAGAACCCCTCCGGCCGGGCAAGTCTGGAGATGGAAAGTCTCACCCTCGGCCAGGTGAAGCTGAACAGTCTCCGGGGCGAAGTGGCTGGCGATCTCGCACTGGCCACATTTCAGCTCCAGGTGAACGAGTCTTCTGAACAGGAAGAAGTTTCTCCGCTCACAGTGAACCTGGCAAGTGAACTCTCCGTGAAAGAAGGAAAAGGGCTCCTCACGACTCTGACTGCAGGTGCGGGAGCTTCCCTCTTCAGCTTGAAAGAAAACGCACAGATCATCTGGTCCCCTCCGGAGTTTTCGCTCAGTCCTCTCCGACTCGAATCAACGAATGGCTGCATTCAGGCCGAGGCTCTGGCCGGAAGCGATGAGATCCGTGCCTCACTGACGCTGTCGGCATTGCCCCTGTCCCTTCTGGAGACAGCGGGTTTTCCTGCTGCAAGCGGTATGGTACAGGGAGAGCTCAGTCTTCTCGGCTGCTGGGAGGATCCGCAGTTGAAAGGCCGTGTTCAGGTGGAAGATGCGCTTCTGGAAGACGAGGGGCTGGGAAGTCTTCCACCGGCAAATGCTGAGATCAATCTGGCACTCATGAATGGGCGGCTTCAGATGGACAGCAGTGTTGTACTGGATCCCGGATTGAACTCCCGGGCGGAACTGTCTTTTCCTCTGGAGCTGAGTCTCCGTCCCTGGCGTTTGCATTTTGACGAAGATAATGATCTGGCCGGAAAGCTTTCTTTTGAAACGGATTTTCAGCCTTTGCTGAAAGGGCTGGCATTGATCCCTCATGCGATGGAAGGAAAGATGGCGGGCGAGTTCACTGTTGACGGAAGTCTGTCCGAACCCCGTATCAGCGGCGAGGCCTCTCTTCAGGATGGACAATATACCAATATCAGCACGGGCACGAATCTTCACCGGATGCAGCTTCGCCTGACAGCGGCCGATGATACGTTAATCATCTCCGAATGCAGTGCTCAGGCGGGGCAGCAGGGTACGCTGACTGTTGAAGGCTCCGTCCTTCTCGACCTGGAAAATAATTTTCCTCTTTCCATGACTGTTGCACTTGATCATGCGCAAGTCGTTCATCTGGCCTATGCCACGGCTGTGGTGGATGGCCCTCTTTCGCTGAAGGGCAACCTCAAAGACATGCTTCTTTCCGGAGAGCTTGAGATCAGTCCTGTAGAAGCGACCATGCCGGATCAACTCATGCTGCGGGAACCGACCCGGCTGGAGATTGTGGAGATGGGTCAGGAAGAAGAAGAGGAGGCGGCCCCTTCCCCCTTTGCTGATCTTGCCTCTTCCATACGCCTCGACATCAATTGTTCCATGCCTCGAAAAATTTATGCCCGCGCACCCATTCTTGATTCGGAATGGAGCGGCCTGTTTCATGTGGGTGGCGATCTCTCTGATCCCCGTGCGGAAGGGCGTGTGGCTGCACGCCGTGGCAATCTGGATTTTCTGAATCAACGCTTTGAACTCACCAACAGCGCTATTCTTTTCACGGGCAAGAGTATTATGGAGCCCACTCTGGATATGCGTGCCCAGGTTGAAACCAAAGAAATCTCGGCTACAGTCCGGCTGGAAGGGGAACTGGATACCATTGCGATGAAACTGGAATCCAGCCCGTCTCTTCCCCAGGACGAGATACTCTCCCATATACTTTTCGGTAAAGACCTGGCCCGCATTTCGCCGGTTCAGGCCATACAGCTAGCCCGTGTGGCCGCCATGTTCAACAGAGATCTGGGCGGCCTTCGTTTCTTCTCGGGCAATGTCTCCATTTCGGGCATTGACCGTATTGACCTGCGCACGGGTGAAAAAATTGACGATGCCGCTGTCGGTCTGGGAAAATATTTCACCGATTCCGTTTATGTGGAAGTGGAACAGGGAACCGCTTCGGACAGTGGCCGTATTTCCGTGGAGGTGGAGCTTTCGCCTCAATTGTCCATCAAAGGCGATGTGGACGCCCGGGACCGCAGCGGTGTGGGCCTTTTCTGGAGAAAAGACTATTGACCGGGACGCATCCATATCAGGAAGGAATTTTGTCATGACCGGTAAAGAACGACTTATAAAAATGATGGAAGGTCAGCCTGTTGACCGGATTCCGGTAATGCCCATTACCATGATGTTCGCAGCCGATTACGCCGGTATCTCCTACGGCGACTATGTGACGGATCACCGCTTGCTGGTGGACAGCCAGCTGAAAACAGCGGAAGACTTCGGATTCGATCATGTCTCCTGTATTTCCGATCCGGCCCGTGAAGCGGCGGACCTGGGGGCGGCGGTGACTTTTTATGAGAGCCAGCCTCCGGCGATCCAGGAGAATGACGCCTTGCTCGCTGATAAAAGCCGGCTCTCCTCCCTGGAGCTTATCAGGCCCGAAGAGGGGAAACGCATGTACGACCGTATTTGCGCAGCAGCCTTATTCAAGGAAAAGGCGGGCGACGACTTTCTCATTGAAGGCTGGGTGGAGGGACCCTGTGCGGAAGGGGCCGACCTGCGGGGGATCAATGCGCTCATGATGGATTTTTTTGAGGATCCTTCTTTTGTGGAAGAGCTCTTCGAATTCACACTGGCTCTGGGCATTGAGTTCGCCCGTGCACAGTTGGAAGCAGGGGCGGATATTATCGGTGTGGGCGATGCTGCAGCCTCTCTCGTGGGGCCTCAGCTCTATGAGAGTGTCGTGTTGCCTTATGAAAAGCGGCTGGTGGATGGTATACACGCTCTGGGCGGTCGGGTCCGGCTTCATATCTGCGGCAACACCAGTGCTCTTGTGAGCGGCATGGCCACGCTGGGCTGTGATATAGTCGATCTGGACTGGATGTCGCCTCTGGCGGCTGCCCGCAGTGCCATGGGTGATGATCAGGTTCTTTCGGGCAATGGAGATCCCGTCAGCGTCTTTTGCAATGGGAGTCGGGAAGAAGTGATTCAGTGCCTCCACAGCTGTATTGCCGACGGTGCTCCCCGCTATATTCTTGCGGCCGGTTGTGAGCTTGTCCGCGATATGCCCCATGAAAACGTACATCTCTTCCGTGAGATATCAGAAGAATATTCAGCAGACTGAAGAAGTGACAACAGAACAAGGAATGACTCCATGACCACAACAGATTGCCAGAGCCGGAAGGACTGTTCTGCATCCTGTTCCATGACCAGTTTTATTTTATTTCCAGCCACAGCCATACTGCTCGGCTGGGGCCTGCGCGGTTTTATCGGCGGCGGTCCTTTTGCAGCCCTGATCCCGGGTGTCTTTCTGGCACTGACCCTCAGCATTCTGCTCCGTCATGATGTGGCACTGGCCTGTCAACTGGCGCTCTTCGGAACTGTGGGACTGGCCTTCGGCGGCGAGATGACCTATGGCCAGACACTGGGTCTTGCCAAAGGAAGCGACACTTTTTTCTGGGGCATGCTCGGCGTGACAGTCAAAGGCGGTGTCTGGGGCCTGCTCGGAGGGGCATTGCTGGGCGCGGGTCTCACAGCGGGGCGCTTTGAACGCAAACGACTGGTTCTCGCCAGCCTGCTCCTTCCTGTTGCCGCTTATATCGGTTGGAAACTCATCAACGAACCGCAGCTGATTTATTTTTCTGATCCCGAAAATCCCCGTGATGAATCCTGGGCCGGTCTCCTGCTCGCAGCCCTGGTTTTTCTGGTTGTACTCCGTGGGGGTGCCCGCGAAAAAGACGGTTCCATGCCGCTGCGCTTTGCACTCTGGGGATTTGCGGGTGGTGCCCTGGGATTTGGCGGCGGCACCCTCTTTCTCGTCTACGGCCCCTCTCTGCCTCTGCCCCAGGCCTGGTGCGGCTGGTGGAAGGCCATGGAATTTTTCTTCGGCTTTTTACTGGGTGCCTTCTTCGGCAGCTGCGCCTGGTATTACCGCAATGAGCTGACAGGTGAAAAGCCGATCTTCACCGGAAAAGACAAAGGTTTGACAGATCTGCTTGTTCTCGTGCCCACGGTGATCCTTTTCTTCATGCTCTTCCCGATCCTGGATACCATCGCCACGGAAGGGAATGCCTGGTATCTGCGTGATGTCATGCGCTTTGCTTACAGCTTTGTTTTTCTGGGCTCTATCTGTCTTCTGCTGGGGATGCGCTCACAGGCTCTCAGCTGGCAGGTGGCTCTTACCTTGACCATCTTCCATACCATCTACGACTTCAACAGAACAAAACCCGCCGCCTTGAACATGACGGATTTTTCGATGACCACCCAGGCCGCCATCCTGGTCATCGGTACCGCATTGGTCGGGCTTTGCGTCTATCTCATAGGACGCTCCCGCCGCCAGATTTTCCGGTTCTATCTCTTTGTTGTGTGGGTCTGTTATGGCCTGGCCTGTCTGAGAACTTTCGGCATCAAAAGCTGGCTTCTGGCCACGGCTGAGACAGGCTATCAATTCTCTGACTTCTGGAGAAATAATCCCGCCATTATCCCCATATTTACAATCTTTACGGTATCAACCTTCGCAACGACGGTGTATATTTTCAGGCTGTACAGGGAAGATCCTGTGGAAGAAAGTCTTCTGGAATCTTCATGAGAGCAGGGTGTTCATGAGGCAAGTTTTTCAAAGGAAAGAGCGATAAAACCTCCTTCGGTATTTATGCCCGGGCGTATGTCCGGTTTGCTTTCCGTCGGGAGTGTCGCTGGATCCCGGAAGAGGGCACTCAAGGCATTGCGCAGTCTGAATCCACAGTCTTCCACCAGTACGATGGTTTCGGCGGTACTGCGAAAAGTCACCTGAGAGTAGAGAGGATGGCCTTCCCGGGCGGCCTTTTCCCAACGCTGTCCCCAGAGACTTTCAGGGGGAACCATTCCCAGCAGAAGCTTTCCGCCGGGTACCAGAACGCGCTTGCTTTCCTGCAGTGCTGCTTGTGGGTGTTGCATAAAACACAAGGCGCAGTTGATGAGCACTCCATGGAAGGTGCAGGAAGGAAAAGGCTGGGCTTCTCCTTTTCCCTGACAGATGAGGCGATTCCTTTTCCGGGCCAGATGCAGCATTTCCATGGAAGGGTCCAGGCCGATGGAAATGCCGAGAGCTTCAGAAAAACGGCCTGTACCGGCGCCCGCTTCCAGCCAAGGGGCCCCGGTCTTTCCTTTCAATTTTTTGAGGCACAGCAGTTCTTCCCGGAAAGCGGCTCTTCCTTTTGGCGTATCGTACCAGGCGTCATATTGTTCAGCGAGCGCATCAAAAGACATAAATCGCCTCAAACACTTTTTCACTTCATTCAGATGGTAACGAGTCTGTCTGAGTCCCGCACAAGTTCATAATGGTCTTTCAGGGTGGAGAGGGGACATATTTCCGAACCTTCAGAATTTCTGATTTGCAGGCAGGTGCCACAGGCGAGAAACTCCGCACCACCGTCCAGAAGCTGTTGCGCCAGCGCTTTTACGTTGAAACGCTCATCTTCAATCTGGTCTATCTCCACGCCACGCCCGGAAAGAAAAATTTTTACCTGGTCGCCCTGTTCCAGGCTGTAAAGAGCGAGCCTCAGTCCGTTGAAAACCGTTTCAGGATCTGTTTGTGTAATGACGAGTCCCAGTTTCATGGTGTTTTCCTTTCATCTATGCGGAGACAGAGGGATCGGCTGCTTGTGCTATGAATTGTATCTTTGTGCAGGATACAAGTCAAAAGGAAAAGCCGCGAGGGTATACAGGCCGAGTGATGATGCGGGTCAATGTAGCGAGTGGACGGCTCTTCTTTTCCGGGCCCTTTGCATCTCTGCAGTGAAAGAAATTGCTGAGCTCTTGTCAGGTGATTTATGACAGGGATTTGACAAAAGCGCCTTATTTTTGATATTGTACTGCTGTGGATCAGTATGATCCTGCAGCAAAAGAAGGAAGTTATTCCTCACCTTGCGGCGGCCATGAGCCTGCCAGCCTGGTTGCGAAGCACATATTCTGTGATTGTGTATTTACACGCGACAAAGGGCCAGGGCTTTTTGTCGCGTTTTTTTTGTCGGGTCATCCGGCTGTTCCGGTGGCCCTGTGTAACTTATGGTATGGCCGTATCCGGCCCAAAGGAGAAGACTCTCATCGGCAAGGAAAGAAAGCAAGACCAGGTCCGGGTGAATGAAGACATCCGCGCCCGTCAGGTACGTGTGATTGATGAAGAAGGCACCCAGCTTGGTATTATGAGTCCCCGCGATGCGATTCGCGAAGCATTGAATCGTGGTTTTGATCTGGTAGAAGTTGCCCCGGGCGCTGTCCCGCCCGTCTGTCGCATCATGGACTACGGTAAATATCGCTACGAACAGAAACGCCGTGCCCGTGAAGCACGCAAAAATCAGCACACGGTTTCTGTGAAAGAAATGAAGTACCGGCCCAAAATCGACAAGCATGACTTTGATTTCAAGACGAACCATGTTCGCGCTTTTCTGAAGGACGGCAATAAAGTCCGTATAACGATCATGTTTCGTGGTCGTGAAATGGCCCATCAGGAATTCGGCCGTGACATTATTCAGAAAGTCATTGAGGCCACCGCGGACTTGTGTGCAGGCGACTGCAGCGCGAATCTTGCGAAGATGGAAGGTCGCAACATGTCGATTGTTCTGACCCCGGCCAAATAAGCCGCTTGCCAGTGAGCTGAACCGACGCAGGAATTTACGGGCTCCTTCCTCCGCTCGCCGGAAGAAGTGTTTTTGCCGATTTTTATAAGCCAGCAGACAAACGAATATCGTATTAGAGGAGATAGTTTATTATGCCAAAAATGAAAACAAATAAAAGCGCAGCGAAGCGTTTCAGCCGCACGAAAAATGGATCTTTCAAGCGACACCACGCCTATGCGCGCCATCTCATGTCCGGTAAAAGCCCCAAACGGCGGAGAAACCTTCGTCAGTCGGCTTTGGTGTCTGATCCCGAAGTCCCCCGGATCAAGCGACTGCTTCCCTATGCCTGATCGCCGGGAAGTACAACTCATGAGCTCCTGTATGAGGGGCTGCAGATTCACAGAGTAAACAAGGAGATCTATCATGCCACGTGCAACCAATAATCCGGCCACCCGTCAGCGCCGCAGAAAAATCGTTAAAATGGCTTCCGGCTATCGCGGAGCACGTCATAAACTGTTCAAAACAGCGAAACAGGCTGTTGACCACAGCGGCCAGTACGCCTATCGCGATCGGCGCAATAAAAAAAGAGAATTCCGCCGCCTTTGGATCGCCCGGATCACTGCGGGCGCCCGTGCAAACGGCATGACCTACAACCGTCTGATGGAAGGTCTGAACAAAGCTGAAATCGGTCTTGACCGGAAAATGCTTGCCGAACTTGCCGTGAACAATGCGGAAGCCTTTGCGGCCCTGGTTGAAAAAGCCAAAGCTACTCTGGCGGCTGTATAACCATGCGTATTGTTCCTGCGGTGGATATCCGCGGCGGCCTGTGCGTCAATCTGGTTCAGGGCGATTTCGCCCAGGAGACTGTCTATTCTCAGGACCCGGTTGATCAGGCACAGGCCTGGTGGGATGCACTCCTGGAAGCGGGCCAGAAAGAAGATTCTCTGATTCACATGGTGGATCTTGATGGTGCCCGCAGCGGCGTCTGCTGCATTCTTCCCCAGCTGAAAATGCTTTCCCGCCGGGGTATCCCCTATGAAGTGGGAGGGGGCATACGCTCCCTGGAAACAGTGGAACAGATTCTGGAAGCCGGTGCCACACGGGTGATTCTGGGCACGGCCGCTTACCGTGACAGTGATCTGCTGGAAGAAAGCTGTCGCCGCTGGCCTGATCACATGGCTGTGGGTATTGATGCCCGGGCCGGTCAGCTGGTGCTCAGTGGCTGGCTGGAAAGCACTGATGCCGATGCCCTGGCCTTTTCGCAGCGTGTGGCGGAGGCCGGCGCTTCCCGTATTATTTATACCGATATCCTCAGTGACGGCATGCTCTCCGGTCCCAATCATGAAATGACAGGAGCCGTCGCCCGGAAATCGGGTCTTCCTGTAACCCTGTCCGGAGGGGTCGCCTCTCTGGATGATATCCATAATGCCCGTGCACTGGCGCCTCTGGGTGTGGACGAAGTGATTGTCGGCCGTGCCCTCTATGTGGGTCGCTTTACTGTGGATCAGGCTGTGCGGGCTGCACGGGAAAGGCCATGACCATCGGCTTTGAGCGGATTACCATTATCGGCGTGGGATTGCTTGGTGCATCCCTCGGCCTGGCTCTGAAAAAACGCGGATCAAAAGCAGCGATTACCGGTGTGGGTCGTCGTCAGGAGAGTCTGGATACGGCTCTGCGGCTCGGTGCTGTTGATACCGCTTCTCTGGATCCGCTCGAGGCTTCGCTGGAGGCCGATCTCGTTGTTATCGCCACACCGGTACAACAGGTCATCCCTCTTCTCGAACTTCTGGCTCCCCGCCTTTCTCCGCAGTGTCTGATTCTGGATGTGGCCAGCGTCAAAAAAGACATCTGCGCTCATGCCCGTCGTCTTTTTCCCCTTCCCCGCCGCTTTGTCGGTTGTCATCCCATGGCTGGCAGCGAGAAATCCGGCCCTGAACATGGCAATGCTGATCTCTATGAAGGCACTGTCTGTCTTCTCGAGTGCAGCGATGATCTCGCTGAAGAGACGCTTGCGGAGGCCCGGTCTTTCTGGGAATTCGTTGGCACCCGTGTTATCGAGATGGACCCGGCGCAGCATGATGATTTTCTGGCCAGGACCAGTCATCTGCCTCATGTGGCGGCCGCTGCTGTGGCACAGATTGTTCATGACAGCGGTGCCAGTCGCAGTATGATCGGTCAGGGATTTCTGGATGTGACACGTATTGCCGCATCACGTGCCGAAATCTGGCGGGATATCAGTCTTTCCAATCGTGAGGCTCTTCTGGGCGCTATCCGTGAGCTCCGCAACAGTCTGGATGCCTTTGAATCGGCTTTGGAGAAGAGCGACGCCCGGGAGGTGGAAGCATTTTTTGTGAAAGCCGCCGAAGCCAGACATAAGGTTATTTCCTCATGAAAGGGCTCCTGATCACATTGGAAGGTGGCGAAGGATCCGGGAAAAGCACACAGATCCAGTTGCTGGCCCGATGGCTCAAAGAAGAGGGCCATGAGGTTGTCTGTACACGGGAGCCGGGGGGCACTCCTTTGGCGGAGGAAATCCGTGATCTGCTCATGGTTCCCCGGGCGGAGACTGTTGCGCCTCTGGCCGAGCTGCTCCTGTATCAGGCGGCCCGTGCCCAGCATGTCCGTGATGTCATCCGTCCTGCTCTCCAGCGGGGCGCTCTGGTTCTCTGCGATCGCTTTGTCGACAGTACTTCCGCTTATCAGGGCGCCGGAAGAACACTCCCCGAAGAGGCGGTTATGGAACTCAACAGGCTGGCCACCGATGGTATCTGGCCCGATCTGACGCTGATTCTGGATCTCCCTGAACAAGAAGGGCTCCAGCGTGCCCGGAACCGGGGTAGCGACGATCGCATGATGGAAGAAACCCTCAGTTTTCACCGCAATATCCGCAGCGCTTTTCAGCGTCTTGCGCAGGAGGAGCCCGATCGTATTACAATGGTAGATGGCTGTCTTTCCCCCGAAGAGGTATTGGAGGCCTTGAAAGAGCGCATCAGCGCCCTTCTTCAGGAGCACTCCCTTTCGCAAGAAAGATCCTCCTGAGCGTTCTCTCCGGGAGCAAACCGGGCGGAAACAGACTGTCATGCGAATAAGAATAACAGGCCGAAGAAATGAGCTTTTCACAGATAAAAGATCAGGATGTCGCCCGGCGCCTTCTGCAGGGCATGTGCCGCCGACAACGGATCCCGAGCGGATTGCTTCTCTGGGGTCCCGAAGGTGTGGGGAAGACTCTGGCCGCCCTGGAATTCGCCAAAGCGGTGAACTGTGAAAGCGCCACAGGCGACGCTTGTGATGAATGCCTCTCCTGCAGAAAAACCATCAACAGGAATCATGGCGATGTCTTGTATGTGGCTCCCGAGGGCAAAGGCCGGCTGATCAATGTGAAATCCATTGAAGCCATGACGGAGATGGTTATTTTCCGGCCCTTTGAAGGAGGCACCCGCATTGTGATCATCAGTGATGCGGATCGTATGCATGAGGCTGCTCAAAACAAATTTTTGAAGACTCTGGAAGAGCCGCCGAGCAAGACCGTATTCGTGCTCATTACCACATCGCCCCGCCGACTGCTCCCCACCATTCTGTCGCGATGTCATCGCATCCGTTTCCGGGCACTGCAAATGGAAACCGTGGCTGCACTGTTGCAGGAAAAAGAAGGCTGTTCAGAATCCCGTGCTCTGGCCATTGCTCCTCTGGCCCAGGGCAGCATGATGCGTGCTCTGGATCTTCTTCATTCCGATCGTCGTGAGGTGGTTCTTGATATTGTGCGACGCCTGAGCTCCGGTGAAGATCCTTTAATGATCAGCGAAAGCTTCGCCACCCATCTTCAGGAAAAGGAAAAGCAGATCGCCAACGCCATCAAAGCGGAATGGTCCGGGAAGAAAAAAGAAGGTGAGGAGAGTCAGGAACTGGATAAAGAGGCTCTGGAAGCGCTGGTGGTGGGGCGAGTTCGCCGGGAAGCGCGCGAATATCTGCGTCTTTTCGACAGCTGGTATCGCGATGCACTGGTGAAGACCGTGGACGGTGATGATACACTTGTTTTCAACCGCGACCACAGCGGAGATCTCCAGAAGAATATTTCATCAGAAAGACAGGCCCTTAAACTGGCCGCCATCAATGAGGCCGCCAAATATATAGAAAGAAACATGCAGTCGCAGCGGGTGTTCCGGGATTTGTTCTTTGAACTGTCCCGGCCCGCTCTGAAACGGGATCGCGCGACCGGCGGCTGACTGAAGCGCGGGGATGAACCCCCTGCATTATAAACAAGCACTGGGATGCATATGAATATCGTACATGTCCGATTGAGAAAATCACGGAGAGTCATGGTCCTTTCCTCCGGCGATCTTTCTCTGCAGCGGGACGACCCGCTTATTGTCAATACCGAGCAGGGGCTGGAATGGGCCACTTGCCTGCTTCCCCCTGAACCCTGCACGGATGAGGAAAAACTTTCGCCCGATCTCAAGGTGGTCCGGAAGGCCACCACACCGGATCATCACGCTCTTGAAGCTCTGGAATCGGAAGAGCGTCTGGCCTGGCAGGTATGTCTCAAGCGTATCGAAAAAAGAAATCTGCCCATGCGCCTGGTTGATGCCGAATATACCTTTGACAAGCACAAGATCACTTTTTATTTCACGGCTGAAAACCGTGTTGATTTCCGTGAACTTGTCCGGGATCTGGCGCGGGAACTGCACAGCCGCATCGAATTGCGCCATATCCAGGTACGCGACCGTTCCAAGCTCGTGGGCGGCCTGGGCTGCTGCGGGCGGGAACTTTGCTGTGCCAGCTGGCTTGAACATTTCGTGCCCATTTCCATGCGCATGGCAAAATGCCAGAACCTTTCCCTGAATCCCGGAAAAATCAGTGGCCAATGCGGTCGCCTTCTCTGCTGCCTGCAATATGAGAATGAGGTGTATGAATCCGGCGATATCCAGGCTTGTCAGGCTGAAGCCGTTTCTGAAAAGACAGATACAGATGCAGAGAAAGTCTTCGAAGAAGAGGAAGAGAGATCCAGGATTGTTGTGGCTGCTCCGGAACAGCATTGGGAAGAACATACCGTTTCTTCCTCCTCCGCACCGAAGCAGAGCGATAAAAAGAAGGGCAAAGGAAGCGGCCGCCGGAAGCGGAGAAAGAAATCCGGAAAGAAACGCCAGTGAAAGCGGTAGACACCCATTGTCACCTGCAGATGCCTCAGTTTGACGAAGACCGGGAAGAAGTGATCGCCCGTGCGCTGGATGCTCTCCAATGGCTGGTTGTCATCGGCGACGGGATTGACGGCTCTCAGGCCGCCTGTGCCTTGTGCAGACCGGGTATTCATGCTTCCGTCGGGTTCCATCCTTACCGGGCGACAAGCTTTGATGAGAAAGCCCGGGAAAAACTGATCGAGCTCGCAAGTCAGCCGGGGGTGGTCGCCCTGGGTGAAATGGGGCTGGATTACTACAATGAATTTTCACCCCGTGCAGATCAACGCCGCTGCTTTGAAGAGCAATTGACTCTGGCTGCGGAACTGGCCATGCCGGTGGTGATTCATTGTCGTGATGCCGATGAAGATACGGGTGCTGTTCTCAGGGATCATCTGCCCCGGCTGCCCGGCTGCATCATGCACTGCTTTGGCGGCTCGCCGGACTTTGCAGAGTATTGCCTCTCTCTGGGCTGTTATATCAGCTTTGCGGGCAATGTCACCTTTCCCAAAGCGGAAAAGCTGCGCGATGCCGCCCGGATCACACCGCCGGAACGGCTTCTGGCTGAAACGGATGCACCTTACCTGGCTCCGCAAAGCTACCGTGGAAAACGATGTGAGCCCGCCCATGTCATCAGCACGCTGGCCTTTCTTGCGGAATTGAAAGACATTCCGGCTGAAGAGCTCATCGCCCGTACAAGCCGAAATGCGGCCGAGGTTTATGGTCTGTCCTGAGCTCCGCCAGGTCTCTAAGAGGGAGAATCAGACAGAGAGAATGAGCGAGGCGATACTCAGGTAAATGACCACTCCCAGAATGTCGGCCAATGAAGTGACCAGTGGCCCGCTTGCAACAGCCGGATCCACCTTGAAGCGTCGCAATACGAAGGGCAGAATCATTCCCAGCATGCTGCTCAACATGACAATGGAGATCATGGCGAGAGAAGCCACGACAGCGATGAGCCAGCCCGAACGCCACCAGGCCACAGCGAACACGGCCACAGCCATGGAAAGCCCCAGAGCTGAAGAGACCAGTGCCTCACGCCAGAACACACGGGCGAAGTCTTTGAGCGACAGTTCACCGACAGCCATGCTTCGGATAACCAGTGTGGCCGATTGTGCGCCTGCATTCCCGCCGCTGTCAATGAGCAGAGGCAGAAAAAAGACCAGAGCCATATACACACTGATCAGCTCTTCAAAATGGGCGATGCCCGCCCCGGAAAAGATATTCACGAAAACGAGAGCGATCAGCCAGGGTACCCGACTGCGATAAAGCATGTACAGGGGAGTTCTCAGATATCCCACGGAGAGGGGCCTGATGGCGCCGGCCTTGTGGAAGTCTTCCGTAGCCTCTTCTTCGGCCACGTCCAGGATGTCATCATTGGTGACAATACCCAGCAGTACCCCCTCGGAATCGACCACGGGCAGGGCGTGCATATCGTATTTTTTAAAAATCAGAACGGCCTCTTCCCGGTCCTGGATGGAGTGGAGGGCCACATAGTTCTTGCCCATGAGTACTGAAACACGCAGTGCCGGATCTGCGAGAATCAGTTGTCGCAGGCGCAGTTCACCCACGAGTACGCCGTCATCGTCAATGATATAAATCGTCATGACTGTTTCTGAATCACTGCCTGCTGTACGGATATGTTCCATCGTTTTGGCAATGGTCCAGTTTTCATGAGCGGAAACATAACAGCTTGTCATGAGACGGCCCACGCTGTCTTTGGGATAACTCAGCTGGCTGAGCACCTGCTTGCGGTCCGCATCACTGAGCAATGCCAGCAGTCGCTGGGTCACATTGGCCGGAAGCTCTTCGAAAAGAGCCGTCTGATCGTCTGAAGACAAGGCGGCCAGAATCTGCCGGGTCTCGTCCTGGGCCATGTTTTTCAGGAGCAGGGTCTGGGAAGGATAGTCGATGAGCGAGAAGACTTCATCGGCCAGGCTTCTCGGGAGCAGCCGGAAGACGAGCAACTGATCCGAGGCGTCCAGAGCTGTAATAAGCTCGGCGATTTCAGGTGCAGGCTGTGCGGAAAGAAAGATACGCAAGTCGCGGAGGCGCCGGTCTTCCAGCATCTCCAGTATATCGGGAATCAGAACCTGGCTCAGCACGGAGGAAGCGACACGGGAGGTGGATTTTCGGCCCTCTTCCCCTTCAGCACGGCCTTCCATGGCGGCAATCCAGGTATCCAGCCGTTCCTTCACCTCATCCAGATCTTCCAGATTGACCAGCTCGTGATGGTCCTCGTCATTGGCAATGGCACGGGCCAGCGAGGAGAGTTCCGTCAGGTATTGGTTCCGTGCGGAATAGGGCACGTAATACATGATCAACAGGTGAACGGGCCAGCCGTCGGTGTTCCCGTATTCAATACCATCAGGACTCCAGCCTATGGTGCAGATCATTTCTCCCTCAGTACCGCCCCGGGCATGAGGACAGGCGATGCCATAACCCAGATAAGCCGTTGACTGGGCTTCATAATGGAGGATACTGTCGATGATCTGGGTGGAAGAAGGATCGTCTCCCCGGATATGTTCCAGGGTTTCGGCGAGTATGCGAAGGGCCTCCTCTTTGTTGCAGAGGGGCAACTCAATCACACGTCCTTCTTCGATGGCCCTTTGGATCAGGCTGGAGGCTGGTGCGGCTGTCTGAACACTGGTCGGCATGGGAGCGTCTCTTTCTTTTTTGATCCTGCGATGGCATGCTGGCATTCTGCTCGTATATCTTAACAGAAGAGAGGGCATGCTGTCAGTTGCGGATGAATCTTTTCTCTTTACGCTTTCTTGCGGTACAATGCGGTAATCAACCAAGAGGAGTCAATATCATGTCCCTTTCCCTTGTACTGGTCTGTGCCTCATTGTCTCAAATATTTACAGCCCTCTCTCCGGACGATGGATTGCATCTGCTTGAAGCCTGGGAACAGGCATCATCAGTGGAGCTGTCTCAGGTCGGGAATTACCAGCTCTGGCTGGCTGCGGATCAGCGCATCGGTGGTTCCATCACCTTGGACGGTCAGGAATACAGTGTTCCCCGGGCCGGCCGGGATGCCAAAAAAGAAGAAGCCTTCTGGCATGATGCCGGGAAGATCAGTCTCAAAAACACTGTGGTGCAGGTGGATTGGAATGAAGGTATTTTTGCGCTGCTCCTTTCCCGGATCCCGGACTTTTCTCCGGTCCGGACATTTTCGGATACACGTGTTCTTCCCATGAATCAGGGAAGCACGGACCGGCGGTTGACAGAAGAGCGTCACACGGATACGGTTTTCATCATGCCTTCCTTTGACTCTGTATCAGCCTGGGAGGATGCCGCTGAAGAGATTCGCATGCGCTTGCGTCTGGGAAGCGGCCTTTTTCCGATCCCTGAAAAAACAGAGATGAAGGCCCGTATCTTTGATGAATTTGAAGGCGATGGCTTTACTGTATCCAAAGTCCACTTTGAGCCTCTTCCCGGTTTTCTCGCTACGGGAAATCTCTATCGCCCACCGGGTGAAGGACCCTTTCCGGCTGTGGTCAGTCCTCACGGGCACTGGACAAAGGGTCGCCTGGAAAACACCGAACTGGGCTCTGTGCCCGGACGTTGCATCACTCTGGCGCGGATGGGTATCCTGACTTTCTCTTACGATATGATCGGCTATGTGGACAGCAAGCAACTGCCTCACCGCTGGGGCAATGATCAGGAAAAGCTCTGGGGTGTTCATCCTTTTGCCATGCAGCTGTGGACGGGCCTGCGTGCTGTGGATCTGATGGAGTCCCTCCCTGATGTGGATCCCCAACGGATTGCCTGTACGGGTGCTTCCGGCGGAGGGACACAGACCTTTACGCTCACAGCACTGGAGCCGCGCATCTGCCTTTCCGCACCGGTCAACATGATCTCCAGTACCATGCAGGGCGGATGTTTGTGTGAAAATGCGCCTTTGCTGCGCCTGACCAACTCCAATATGGAAATCGGAGCACTGGCGGCGCCCCGTCCTCTGCTCCTTATTTCGACGACGGGCGACTGGACACGGGAAACGCCCCGGGTGGAATATCCCGCCATCAAAAGTATCTATGCCCTTTATGATGCGCAGGAGCGGGTGGCCAATGTGCATCTGGACTTTCCTCACAACTATAACCTGCAGAGTCGTGAAGCCATGTACCGTTTCTTTGGTGAACATCTGCTGGGCGGTGACTGGCTGGACTATGAAGAACCTCCCTTTGAGATACCCGATGAGGCCTGGCTCCGGGTATTCCCCGGGGAAGATCCACCCGAAGGCTACCTCTCCGGTGATGCTCTCCGCGCACATCTTGTGGAATTGGCGAAAGAGCGTCGAAAGAAACATCTTGCCGGAGCTCTTGAAGATCCCGCCGCCTCGGCCGATGGTTATCACAGTGCTTTTTCGGCCCTCTTCACTGCGCGGCAGCCCGGAAGAAACGAACTGGCGCCCACCCGTATCGCCATGGAAGAACGGGACAGCTATGTGCTGGAGCGCTGGCTCATCGGTCGTGTTGAAGAAGGCGACCGCATCCCCGCTTTGTTGTACCGGAGCCGGGAATCATCTCCTCAGGACAGTGTTATTCTCGTTCATGGTCGTGGAAAAGCCGCCCTGGCCGATCTCCGGGAAGGCGGTCCGGGCCCGCTCATCCGCCGTTTCCTGGCCGAAGGGAAAATGGTCTTGAGCATGGACGCTTTCCTCCTGGGCGAATATCAGGGCCCCGAAAAAGCTGTGAAACGCGTTGAAAAAGGAAAATTTTCAGATCCCTTCCTGCCCACCACAACGGCCTGCCGTGTACAGGATATTCTGACAGCCGCCTCTTTCCTCCGATCACGTTTTGATACGACAGACAGCCTGGACCTTGTCGGATTGGAAGCAGGCGGACTCTGGTCACTTTTCGCTGCTGCTGTGGACAGAGACATTCAAAAAGTTTTTGTCGACTTGTATCAGCAGGACATCAGTGATGACAGTTTCTGGGAAGAGAAGTTTTTTGTTCCCGGAATCCGAAGTCTGGGTGATGTGCCGGCGGCCTGTATTGCAGGCGGTCCGGAACGCTTTCAATTCTTCAATGGCACACTCTCTGAAGAGTTGACGACTCTGGGACTGACACTTCTGCCGGAGGCGCCTTTTGAAGAAGCCCGATAAAGGCTTATTCCGAAGACTCGGAGAGCAACCCGCTCCCCAAAGCCCGGGAACGGATAACGAGCAGGCAGCCCGCAATGAGGAGAAGTCCGCCCAGCTGTTGCACGAAGATCAGCTTTTCATCGGACCAGAAAAAAAGTGCGATCACGTGGGTGATGAAGGGTGAGACCAGTTGCAGGGAGGTGCAATAGGCGCTGCCCAGATGAAGCTGAGCATGATGAAAGGCGCAATGGGCTGCAGCGATACAGATCACCCCTGATATGAAAGCGATGCCATTCATGCGAAACCCGGCATCAAGGAGACAACGGTAATCACCGAATACCAGTGTGGATATGAAAAAGCCTGCCGTGACAAAAAGACTCAGCACCGTAAACATGGCTACAGGATGCAGCGACTTGGCCGTGTGCCGACCCCAGACGGCATAAACAGCCCAGGTGATACTCACGAAAAGCAGCAGCATGAGCGCCAGATCTACCACCAAGGCAACAGACGTGCTCGTACGCTGCATGAAGACACCCACCACTCCGATAATACAGAAGGCTGTCCCCAGCAGATAACGCCAGCTTCGGATGACGGCGTGCTCCTCCCGGAAAAGAAGGAAGCTCAGCAGGATGACCAGAGGCGCCTGCACCGTGGTTACCAATTGCGCTTTTGTCGCTGTTGTGTTGTAAATGGCCACCGTCCAGGCGAACTGCATGGCCAGCACCAGCAGACTCATGGACAGGAGAGTACGCCACCGTTTGAAGGCTTCTTTCAGCTCAGCAGGGAGCCAGAAGAGGGAATACACGAACAAGGCAACAGCAGCACTGCCATAACGGATGAAGGCCTGGCTGTGCGGTTCATAAGCGTCTTTCATATACCGGACAAAGACGGGGGTCAATGCCCAGCCGAGCACAAAAACCACGACAGACAGATAGGGTAACATGTTTTTTCGACGTAACTTCACAAACGATCCTTTAAAGTAATCAACCCTCTCCCTGCAGTAAAGTATAGCCTATTCAAGGTGATTTCAGAGAAGCAGGAAAAGTGGTGAAGTGGATAGGGTGGACGGAATGGACGTCTTAAACTATAGGCCTTTTTATGCCGCACAGTTGTTTTTCCGTGTTGCTACCCGCCAACTTCCATTATGTTTTCGAAGAAGTTTATATTGCTGACTCTGCAAGGCAGGTGCTTCCAAGATGTTGTGAGATTTTTCATTCGGCAAAGTGTCTTCCAGCAATCACGAACAAATAATGCTTCAGGAAACCCTGAAAGACCTTGAGAATCACTCCTGGGAACGCCAATTTCCACATTGGCACACAGCGGGATACTGTCCTCGAAAAGTCTGCGGGTTCTGATGCGGCATAAGGACTGCTGCCAATCAAAAAACAGATAGATTTAGAACAACTGAGTTCTCTTTTTTTCGAAGGTCAAGGTCATCGTACTGAATCTATGCCAGATAGTGTTATAGAACTTATTCGCCATCAGCCAATGTGGAAATTGGCGTTCCCAGGCTGCGCGACCCAAGGTCTTTAATTCATCAGTGTTAATCAGTGTTCATCTGTGGTGAAAAAGAATTAGCTCTGAAGTTCCGATAATTTTCCTTTGTGTTACCTGTCCACTCTCTAAACGTTGTATACTACAATCTTTGGATATCGTGTTTTCATCATGGGAGTTTTGTGTTTTGTTGCGGTCAGGAAAAGAACCTTTTATTCTGGTTAAAAGTCCCCGATCCTGGGAGCGTTGTCTGCAGGAGCTGCAGAAGGCTCCCCGTCTTGCTGTTGATCTCGAGGCCAACGGTCTGTATGCCTACAGAGAAAAGATCTGTCTGATTCAGATTTCCACGGATAACTGTCATTATATTGTTGATCCATTGTCCAGTTTTTCTTTGGACGGTCTTCGGGATATTCTGGCTGATGAGAATGTTGAAAAAGTATTTCATGCTGTGGATTACGATCTGACCTTGCTCAAGGGGCTGTGGCAATGGGAACTTCGGGGCTTGTTTGATACCATGCGTGCCGCGGAGATGCTCGGTTTTCAGAGCATCGGTCTGGCATCCCTGCTCCAGTCCTTTTACGGGATCACGCTCAGCAAGAAATTTCAGAAAGCGAATTGGGGTCTTCGGCCTCTTTCTTCCGAACAGCTTCTCTATGCTTACAACGACACCTGTCATCTTCTTCGTTTGCGCGACGATCTTGCGGAACAGCTGGAAGAGGCGGATCTGATGGAAGAAGCGCACGAGGCCTTTAATCTCATATGCAATGCCACCCCGGCCGAACGGGAATTTGACCCTGATCATTTCTGGAGGCTTCCCGGAGTCACGTCTCTGTCGGGTTCTCTTCGCGCGGTATTGAAGGCACTCTTTATTTTCCGGGATGGAGAAGCGAAAAAGCAGAACCTTCCTCCTTTCAAGATCATGTCCAACCAGATGCTTCTGGGTCTTTCAAAACAGGCCGGCAAATGGAAAGAGGGGTCGACAGGCTCCCTGAAAGCCGAAGTCGGTGTTCCCGGTCGCCTGCTCGAACGATACCGTGCCGTGCTGATGAAGGTCATAAGGCAGGGTCTGAAAGATCCTCATCCCGTGCGTCCCACTTCCCAGAATCCTCATTCCAACGGTTTCGGCCAGCGCCTGGACGCGTTGAAAGAGTGGCGCAAAAAAGAGGCGCAATCTCAAGGGGTGCAATCCCATGTTGTCCTGCCCCGGGCCACGATGCATTCCATTGCAGAGAAGAACCCTGAGAGCATGAAGGCTCTTTCCCGGATCGAGTCGCTGGGCCCGCTGTGCTGTCGCCGTTATGGAGAAAGCATTCTGGAGGCTCTGCGCGAAGCGGCCGAGGAAATGCCTTCAGGCCAGTAAGAGAAAGAGAAGAACCATGCCCTTCAAGAAGGGAAGATCTACTGACAGACGCGCGCGGTTGAGCCGCACCACACTGGTTCAGAAGGTGGAGTGGTCGCTTGTTGTCGTGCGCTACCTGGCCTGCATTCTCGCGGGTACCCATGCTGTTCTGGACGGGGATTTGAGCATCATCCGGATCGTTTCCATTTTCATTGCTGCGGCCGTGGCCCACAATGCTCTCGTACACTGGATCATGTACCGCAAGCAGTATGGCTTTTTCACATCGGCCTTCAACTTTTTTCTGTATCTGGCCTTCTGCTGTTTCATTATCGCCATCACCGGCGGTGCGGCCAGTTATTTCGCGCCTGTGCTCTTCTTTTTCATTGTGGGCTACCATATTTATGAGCCCCAGTCGGGTAATACTCTCTGGATCACGCTGTTGGTCTGTGCGGCCTATTCCTTCACCATTGTACTGGGCTGGTTCATGACCGGTTTCAACTGGCTGCATGTGCCCGTGTATGTGAATCTGGCCTTCTTCGCCACTTGCGGCGGTGTGATGGGTGTCTTGTCTCAGCTTCTTCATGTTCTGGAAAAAGAGACGCGCCATCATGCGGCTGCTCTGGAAAGTTCTGAAGAGACACTGCGGGCCATTCTCAATCATACGGCCCATCCCATTGTGGTTTATGACGATAATGAACTGATCACCGAGGTCAATGACAGTGCCTGTAATTTTCTGGGTACATCCCGACTGAATATGATCGGCATGCGTTTTCAGACCTATCTTTTTGATGATGGTTCTCTTGGCGAAGCGCTTCAGGAGCTCAAAGAATCGGGTTCCCTCTATCAGGAGATGCTGATCGTTCCCGCAAACGGTTCTGAGCGAGCCGTCTTCATGCATATCCATTCCTTTCTGGGTGAGAAGAAGCGTTTTTTTGTAGCGCTTTTCCATGATATTACCGAACAGAAGGAATTGAACGAGACCCATCGTCTGGCCAAAATCCGTTTGGAAGAAGCCAACAGAGAGCTTCAACGTGCAGCGGAAATGCGCGCCGCTTTCTACACCTCCGTTGCCAATCAGTTGCGTTCGCCTCTGGCGGCCATGCTGGGATATATCGACATGCTTCTGGAAGAGCATCTGGGTTCCATCAATCCGGAGCAGCGTGAAGCCCTCTACAGCTGTCGCCGCAGTCTGCACCGTATTTTTGAACGTCTCGATGAAGTTTTCATGCCGGAACCTGAAGTGAAGAAAGAGCGTGAGACTGATTTTACGGAAGATCTGGGCGCCGGCATCTGATTCTTTTTCCGCCGGGACAGGCCAGCCTGTTCACTTTTATTTGCATTAGGGAACAGGCAATCGCGACAATAATAAAGAAATACCAACTCGTGGAGATCTGTCTTTTTGCTATCCAATCTATTGAAAAAACTTTTCGGTACCAGTGCCGACAGAGAAATAAAAAAGCTCGTCCCCCTGCTGGAACAGGTCAATGCCCGGGAACACTTCTACAGTGTCATGGACAACGACACACTTCGTGCTCAAACGGGTATTTTCCGGGAGAAACTGAATCAGGGCTGCAGTCTTGATGAATTGCTGCCCGATGCTTTCGCAGCGGTACGGGAAGCGGCAAAGCGTGTCGTGGGCTTGCGTCCTTTTGATGTTCAGGTGCTCGGCGGTATTGTCCTGCATCAGGGGGGCATCGCCGAAATGGTGACGGGTGAAGGCAAAACCCTGGTTGCCATTCTTCCCTGTTATCTCAATGCGCTTACAGGCCGTGGCGTACATATGGTCACGGTCAACGATTATCTTGCCCGGCGCGACGCGGAGTGGATGGGTCCCGTGCACCGTTTCATGGGACTGACCGTAGGGCTGATTCAGCATGATATGGGTACCTTTGAACGGCAGAGCGGCTATCGTTCCGATATCACCTACGGGACAAACAACGAATATGGTTTCGACTATTTGCGTGACAATGGATCCCAGTGGAAAGCCCATTGTGTTCAACGGGAATTGAACTATGCCATTGTGGACGAAGTGGACTCCATTCTGATTGACGAAGCCCGTACACCGCTCATTATTTCAGGACGTCCTGAAAAAAGCAGTGATATGTATATCCGTGTTGACGGGGTTGTGCGGCAGCTGCGTAACGAGATTCATTTTGAAAAGGATGAAAAACAGCGCAGCATCATCCTCACCGATGATGGCATGGTCGCCTGCGAACGGCTTCTGGGTATTGAGGATCTCTACACGGATGACAATATCGGTTATATGCATCTGATCGAACAATCACTCAAAGCGCACCATTTTTTCAAGCGTGACGATGAATATATGGTTCAGGGCGATGAGGTCCTTATTGTTGACGAGTTCACGGGCCGGGCCATGGAAGGGCGCCGTTATTCTGACGGGCTGCACCAGGCCATTGAGGCGAAAGAAGGGGTGCCTCTACGCTTTGAGTCGCAGACCATCGCTTCCATCACTTACCAGAATTATTTCCGCTTGTATTCCAAGCTGGCCGGCATGACCGGTACGGCTCTGACGGAAGCGCTGGAATTTGAAAAGACTTACAGTCTGGAAGTGACACAGATCCCCACGAACCTGCCTCTGGTTCGGGAAGACAAGTCGGATCTCATCTTTGCTTCGGAGGAAGGGAAGTTCCGCTATGTCATCAAAGAGATTTCCCGTATTTATGAAACAGGCCGCCCTATTCTTGTGGGTACAGTTTCCATCGAAAAATCGGAATTGGTTGCGAAGATGCTGGATGAGGCCGGCTTTGAAGATTTTCAGGTGCTCAATGCGAAGCACCATGAACGGGAAGCCTCCATTGTCGCCAATGCGGGCAAAAAGAATGCCATCACCATTGCGACGAACATGGCCGGTCGGGGTACGGACATCAAACTGGCTGAGGGCGTGCGCGAGCTCGGCGGTCTCTATATCATCGGCACGGAACGCCATGAATCCCGACGTATCGACAACCAGTTGCGGGGCCGTTGCGGGCGTCAGGGCGATCCGGGCACGAGCCGCTTCTATGTGAGCCTGGAAGACGAAGTGGCCCGGCTCTTCGGAGGGAATACGGCAAAGCGTTTCATGGGAAAAAAAGGCGGTGTAGAAATGGATGAGACACCGTTGAACATGCGCATCCTTTCCCGTTCCATCGAATCGGCCCAGCGAAAAGTGGAAGAATACAACTTTGAAATGCGCAAGGTCCTGCTGGATTATGACCAGGTCATGGACAAGCAGCGCAAATATATTTACGGGCTCCGAAATGATGTCCTCGATGGTAAAGACGTGACCGCCCATCTGCACCGCATGTTCGAGAATATCGTGGGCGATATGATTGATCTCTATGCGCCGCCGGATAAACTTCCTGAAGATTGGGACATGGAAGGACTGGAAGCGACTCTTCATAATCTTACAGGGCGGAAATTTGATCTCGTCGGCACTCCTGAAGAATCGCTGGAAGAGCTGATCTTCCGTCAGTTGCTCGAAGAATATGAACGGCGTGAGCAGTTGTTGGCCGAGGATATCAAAGAACAGTTTCAGGAGCGGGGTGACGAAGCGCTGGCCCTGATCAGTCCTGAGAAACTGGCCCGCAAGAATTTCCAGGATCTGGAGCTGGCCGAATTGCTCCGGGCCATTGATGACAAATGGATCAATCATCTCTATGAGATGGATTATCTGCGTGATTCGGTCCGTCTGCGCGCTTTCGGCCAGAAAGATCCGCTCCTCGAATACAAGGAAGAGGGCTTCGAGCTTTTTGAAAATCTGATCCGGACTGTGGAAGAAACAGTCATACAGAATCTTTTCCGTATTACAGATCCGGCCCGACGTAAAAGCGTGCAACCGGGCCAGTCCCGTCGCACAGCAGCCGGGCCGCGTGGCGCAGCCATGAGAGAATATCAATACAGCGGTGCTGATAAGGAGTCGGGACAGAGTTTTTCACAGGTTGCCGCGCCCGCTGTGCGTCGTTCAGCGCCGAAACCCGATGTCCGGACTCCTGTCCGTGTGCAGGAGAAAATCAAGCCCAACGAGCCCTGTCCATGCGGCAGCGGAAAGAAGTACAAGAAATGTTGCGGTCGCCAAAACATCTGATACCCCTGATACTCGTGCTTTTCTGGGTGATTATGATGGGCCTGCTCGTATACCGGGAGGCCATTGTTCCCCGTCTGTATCACGGGGGCACCTGGAAACGGGTGGACATGCCCGAAGACATCTGGCTCGGTCTTTATTTCGGTGAAGAGCATCTGGCCGGTTCCGTACACCTGCAGACGACACCTTCCAGAAGGGAGGATGAAGAGGGCTCCGCACTCCGTGCGTCGGTTCACCTGGATCTTCCTCTCTTCGGCAAAAATACACGCTTCGCCCTCACGGGGAAGGCGTGGCAATCCGCACTGCACGGCCTTCGGGAATTCGATTTCACTTTGCGCGCCGAAGAGCATGACATGCGGCTGGTGGGTGTCGTTGAATCGGGTACCATAAAGGTGGTCATGCACACGGCCGGCGAAGAGATGCCTTTCACCCTGCCGGTAGGAAACAAACTGCTCCTCTCCGGAGGTCTGGGACTCTCATCGGCCACTCTTCCCAGCCTTCAGCCCGGCGAGGTGGTTTATCTGGATTCTTTTGATCCCGCCACCATGTCTCTGGGCAAGGCAAAGCTGGAGGCTCTGAGAAAAGAGACGCTCACTGTATCAGGCCATCCCGTGGAAACCACATTGATCGAAACCACTATTTCCGGTATTGTGACCCGGGCCTGGATTTCAGCCGATGAAGAAATTATCCGGGCTGAGACACCGTTGGGATTGATAATCAAAAAGATTTCTCCTGAAGATCTCTTTAAAGAAGGGGATCATGATGATCCCGCTGTTTTACGTGATACACTGACCATACGTCCCCGGGGGCTGTCCATTCCTGATGACGTGGAGCGGCTCACCCTGCGTATTTCAGGCCTGACGGAACAGTTGACCCTTCCTGAAGACAGTCGTCAGTACAAAGAGGGCGATTGCTGGATCTTTGAACGACAGGGAGGGGAAATGATGGCCGGCCAGGAAGCTTTGTCTCCTTCCGAAACAGAAGAATATCTGGCTCCGGATCTGTTCATCCAGTCCAACCATCCGCGCATTAAAGAAGCGGCGCAGGCTATCGCCGGTGATACGGAAGATCCCTGGATCGCTGCAGTGCGGCTTCATGACTGGATGTATGAACATATTGAGAAGGAACACATTCTTTCCGTACCCAGTGCTCTGGAGGTGCTGGATCAGCGGCGGGGCGACTGCAATGAGCATGCAGTGCTTTATACGGCCTTGGCGCGGGCACTGGATATTCCCGCCCGTATTGCCATCGGTCTGGCCTGGAGCGATGATCTGAAGGCTTTTGGTTATCATGCCTGGCCGGAAGTGTATGCTGGCCAATGGATGGCTCTGGACCCCACTTTCGGGGAACGGAACGCCTCACCGACACATGTCAAATTCTTTACAGGCGGCATCGATCAATGGGCGAGGCTTGTCGCATTTGTCGGACGCATAGAGATAGAAGTGGTTGCCGTTGAATAGGATAGAGGTGCTGCATGTTTTCAGTATACCCTCATGCGGCATTGTCAATCTGAATACAGACCAACACAAAGGAGCATACCATGGCTGAACTGATCCGATGGGGCATTATCGGGACAGGTACCATTGCCCGGAAATTCGCTGAAGGGCTGGCTTTCGCCCGGGGTGCCGAGTTGCGAGCCGTGGGCTCCCGTACCCGGGACACGGCTGAAGCCTTTGGTGAACGCTATCAGATTCCAAACCGGCATGAAAGCTATGAATCCCTGGCTGCGGATCCGGAGGTGGATGTTGTCTATATCGCAACCCCTCATCCCTGGCACAAAGAAAATTCCATGCTCTGTCTCCGGGCCGGTAAAGCGGTCTTGTGCGAAAAACCTTTTACAGTCAATCAGGAAGAAGCTCTTGAACTGGTTGCCTGTGCCCGGGCGGAAAAAAGATTTCTCATGGAAGCCATGTGGACCCGCTTTCTGCCTGTTATCGGAGAAGTGCGCCGCCTCGTGCAGTCGGGTGCCATCGGTCGTCCTGTACTCATGCGGGGCGACTTCGGTTTTTACGGCGATTATGAAGAAGACAAGAGCGCTTTCCTTCCTGAACTCGCCGGAGGAGCCTTGCTCGATGTGGGCATTTATCCCATTTCTCTGGCCTCCATGATCTTCGGATCAAGTCCCTCTGATATTATATCAGCGGCGAGTCTGGGCCGGCTCGGTACGGATGAACTCAACGTTGTGACCCTGGTTTATCCCCAGGGCGAGATGGCCATCACCTCCAGTGCCATCCGCCTGGAGACACCCCAGGATGCGGTGATCACGGGAGAAAAAGGCTCCATCCATATTCATGCGCCTTTCTGGTGTGCGGAGAAAATCACGGTCAGCCTGGAAGGAAAAGAGCCGGAAGTGATTGAAATGCCTTTGCAGGGCAATGGCTACAACTACGAAGCGGAAGCGGTTATGGAAGCGCTTCTTGCCGATGAGCTCGAATCGCCTCTCATGCCTCTGGATGAATCCATTGCACTTATGGGCATTCTGGATAAGGCGCGAAAACAATGGGGCCTGCGTTATCCCATGGAGCGGGGAGAGTGGAACAACAGGGTATGAATTCCAGCGGAAAAGGTACCTTGTATCTCAGAGTGCACTCTGTCTTTGCGTGATTTGGAGGACAGAGTCTCATATTTCAAGCAAAATGAAGTATAATAAGCCGACTGAGTACAAATTGTGAGAAAAGAGCATGGCATACAAGATTCAAAAGAAACGACTACCGGACATGTTGCTCGAAGAAGGTCTTGTCGACAAGGCGCAACTGTCTGAGTGTGTGGAGGTTCACCGTAATACGGGACAGAGCCTTCCTTCCCTTCTGGTGGGCATGGGGTATCTGGATGAAGAGGATCTGGCGGGGACTCTGTCGGATAATCTGGGCATTCCGCACATTCGTGTGGCCAGCTGCAATGTGTCCAAGGATGTTCTGAAAGAAGTGCCCGAATCACTCGCCCGGCAATATCAGATGTTGCCTGTTTCCATTACGGGCGGTGTGTTGACCCTGGCCATGGCTGACCCCCTCAATATCATGGCCATCGATGATCTGCGCATGGTCACCAAATATGATATTGAGCCTGTTGTCGGGATCATGTCAGAGTTGCGTGGTGCCATTGACCGGCTCTATGGCGGCAGTTCAGAAGATCAGTTGCTCAGCACCATCATGGGCAAAAGCGCCGAGCGTTTTGAAGAGGTCATGCCCGATCGCGATGACGATATGCGGGAAAATCTCTCGACCATCGCCACGGGTGCTGAAATCGAGCCTGTCCGTGAATTGGTTCGCCTTATTTTGAAGAGCGGTCTGGATATGAGTGCCAGTGATATTCATATTGAGCCTTTTGAAAAGCTGGTGCGTATCCGTTATCGTGTTGACGGTGCTCTGGAAGAGGCGCCCATCAAGCCTCCCAAAAATCTTCAGCCGAATCTCATCGCGCGCTTGAAAATTTTATCAGGTTGCCGCATTGACGAGCATCGTCTGCCCCAGGACGGCCGGGCCAGGATGATCTACAACGATCGTGAAATCGACTTCCGTGTAGCCTTCCTTCCCTGTAAATACGGAGAGAAGGTTGTGCTTCGTATCCTTGACCAGGGAAGTCTCACCCTCGATCTCGATTCGCTGGGTTTCGAGCCGCAGCCCATGACGGCCTTCAGAGAAGCGCTCACCATGCCCCACGGCATGATCCTCATGACCGGGCCCACGGGAAGCGGTAAAACAACTACGCTTTACAGTGCGCTGCACCGGCTCAACACGATGGATACGAACATCGTGACCGTGGAAGACCCCATTGAATATGAACTTTTCGGCGTGAACCAGGTGCAGGTACGGCAGCGTATCGGATTTACCTTTGCGGAGGCCCTGCGCCAGATTCTGCGTCAGGACCCTGATGTGGTCATGGTGGGTGAGATCCGTGACGGCGAAACAGCGGACGTGGCTGTGAAAGCGGCTCTGACGGGGCACCTGGTGCTCAGTACCCTCCATACCAATGATGCCTCCGGTGTTTTTCCCCGTCTCATCGATATGGATGTGGAACCTTTCCTGGTGCAATCCTCCGTAGCGCTGGCGGCCGCCCAGCGTCTGCTCAAGCGGATCTGCAATGACTGTAAACAACCAGCCAACATTCCGCAAGAGGTGTTGACGCGCATTCAGTATACGCCTCATGATTATATTGAAAATCCACAATTTTACAGGGCGGCTGGCTGTTCCAAATGCAAGGAAACCGGATACCGGGGACGTGTCGCCGTGGTGGAAGTCATGTTGAACTGGCCTGAACTCCAGCCTCTGGTGCTCGGCCGCGCATCGGGCCACGAAATCAAAGAACAGGCCGTGGCATGTGGCATGAAAACCTTGCGGCAGAACGCACTTGCCAAGGCCGCCAAAGGAATCACCACCCTCGAACAGGTTCTGGAACATACCATTGACGACTGATGGAAAGAGGGACAGTCTGGTTTTTTCTGCTCACCGGGGGAGAATCGAATCAGCCCCGGGGAAATAATATCGTCTTCTTCAGCCTCTATAGTATCGTTGCGAAAATCAGGAGAGAACATATATGACAACCCCCCATATTCGCGAATTGCTTGTCAAAATGGTGGACGAAGGCGCCAGCGACCTGCATATTGTTGTGGGAGCGCCGCCCATGGTGCGTATCAACGGAAGCATGGAACCGCTGCGCGGCTATAAACGTCTGGACGGTCATGATACGCAGGAACTCGTTTACAGTGTGATGAACGAAGAGCAGATTGCGGAATTTGAAGATGAAAAAGAATGTGACCTCTCCTTCGGTGTGGAAGGCTTGAGCCGCTTCCGTCTGAATGTCTACAGAGACCGTGGGTCTGTTGTCGGGGCCTTTCGTGCCATTCCCTATACGATCCTTTCTTTTGAGGAGCTGGGACTGCCCCGGGTGATTGCCGAATTTGCACACAAGCCTGTAGGACTGGTCCTTGTCTGTGGACCGACAGGAAGGGGAAAATCAACGACCCTGGCCACCATCATCAACAAAATCAATACGGATCGGAAAACCCATATCATCACGGTGGAAGATCCCATCGAATACCTCCACCGACACCGTAAGTCCATCATCAATCAGCGTGAAGTACACTCTGATACCAAATCATTCAATGCCGCATTGAAACGTGTGCTCCGCCAGGACCCCGATGTGATTCTCATCGGTGAGATGCGTGACCCGGAAACGATTCAGGCCGCATTGACTGTGGCTGAAACGGGTCACCTTGCCTTTGCCACCCTCCACACCAACGACGCACTGCAGACCATCAACCGAATTGTGGACGTTTTCCCATCGGCGCAGCAGTCGCAAATTCGAACCCAGCTGTCTTTCGTGCTGGAAGGCGTTGTTGTGCAGCAGCTTATTCCCCGCGCCGACGGACTCGGCCGGGTTGTCGCACTGGAAGTCATGATCCCCAATCCCGCCATCCGCTCGCTCATCCGCTCCGAGAAGCTGGAGCAGATTCCCTCCATGATCGAAATCGGAAAAGCGGAAGGCATGATGACCATGAACCAGTCCCTCTATAGGCTCATGCGCCGGGGTGTCATTACCATGGACATGGCCTTCAAACGCAGTTTTGACCCGGAAGGGCTTCAGAGCCTGGTCAACAAAGGGATGCACTGATCCGCCCGGGTGAAAAGGCGCCACTACTATGGAGTCCTCTCCTTCAGAAAAAAAAAGAGTTTCACACGCTGTACACAGCTCAACGTCCGCCTTTTATCGCTTATCAGCCCTGATTGTTGACAAGCTGAAGCCCGAATATGAAGGTGGGCCTTACTGGCTTATGGCCAGTGGTGTGGTGCGCATCATCGTATTGCTTCTGGCGAGTCTGGGAACCCAGCGTATTTCTCAGCCTGATATGGCGCTCTGGCTTCTCACCGGTCTCTTCCTCGCGGCGCTGGCCTGCAGTGTCTGGTTTCTGATCACCGTTCGTTTTCAAAGAACTGCAAGCCCTACCCTGATCTGGACCCAGGTTCTGCTGGATTTCAGTATTGTGGCTGCGACACTCAGCTATACGGGAGGGTGGAGCAGCTATTTCAGTTTCCTTTTCGTTGTAGTAATCCTGGAAGCGGGCATGCTCATGGGCTTTTTCCATGGCTTTGTCTTTGCCCTTCTGGCCATGGGCTATACCTTCTTTCTGCAGACCCCTGAACCTTTCAAGGATCTTCAGATGCTTCCCAGCTGGTACACTTTAATGCTCCAGATGACTGCTCTCTTTCTCACAGCGCTCATCAGCGGACATTGGAACGAACGGATCAACAGGCTGAAACACTTTCAGAGAGAGATTCTGGATAACATGGTGAGCGGATTTCTGTTCTGTGATCTTGACGGAAGAATCAGCATTGCCAACAAGGCGGCATGCACCATTCTGGATATGACGGAATCGGAGCTGGTCGGCCGAAATACCAGTGATACGCCCTTGAGCGGTACGGGTGAAGAATGTCCTGTTGCCATAGCTCTGAGGACAGGCCGTGATTACGTGAATTATGAATATATGGTGGAGACAGCGCAGAAGAGCAATCAGGTCATTGAACTTACGACCCATAAAATGCTCAACCGCAAGCATCGTATTCAGGCGTTGATCGTCACTTTCCAGGACATTACGGAAATAACAGAAATGCGGCTCACGCTGCAGCGTCATGATCGGCTGGCTGCTGTAGGTGAATCAGCCACGGAGCTGACCCATGAAATCCGCAACCCCCTGACCTCACTTCAAAGTGCCGTGGAGGAGCTGCAGTCTAATCTGAGCGATACGTCGCTGACACAGCGTTTGTGCGGCATTGTCCTTCGCGAGTCCAGGCATCTGAACAGCATTGTCACGAGCTTCCTCGACTTCTCCCGTAACCCTGAAATGAAACGCGAAAAGATTGAAGTATCCCCTTTTCTGGATGCGATCCGGAGCTCTCTGATGAAGCGGTACCCGAAGATTGAGGTGAAGGTCATCCGGGAAGATGGCCCGAGTTATATACAGGCCGATCCGGTCCAGATGCGTCAGCTCTGCGACAATATTCTCACCAACAGCGTTGAATCCATGGAGGGTCAGGGCCTCATAGAGATTGAAGTGTCTGATCGTGAGCAGCTGGTGGAACTGGCCTTCCATGACACTGGTTGCGGTATTGCGCCCGATACGATCCCTCATCTTTTCGATCCCTTTTACACGGCGAAAAAGCAGGGTATAGGGATGGGACTGGCCGTATGTCTGCGAATTGTCACGGCCCATGACGGCGACATTCAGGCTGTGCCCCGTACCGGCGGTGGGACCTCGATTATTGTTCGTCTGCCCAGACGATCTGAATGAAAGGAGAATTTCAGCAGTCCATGAGCACTCAAAAACATCATATTCTCGTTGTGGATGATGAACAAAGCATGTGCGAGGTTCTGGATATTGTGCTGGGCAATGCGGGCTACAGTGTCCAGACCAGCCTTTCCGTGGAAGATGCCATTGAACTGTTTCAGGTACAAGGGGTTGATCTCGTACTGACCGATCTGTACATGGACAAGGATCGGGACGCCGGACTGCGTCTTCTGGAGTATCTGAAAAACCAGTCGCCCATGACACCGACCATCATGATGACAGCCCATGGAAGCATAGACACGGCCATTGAAGCCATGCGTCTGGGCGCGGCGGATTATATTCAAAAGCCCTTCAAAAGCAATGAGGAAATGCTTCTGCGAATAGAGCGCGCCCTGCAAAAACGGCGGCTCATGCAGGAGAATGAGGCTTTTCGCGCGGAACAGACCCGCATGGGGCGTCTGGACACCATGGTGGGAGCCAGCCCCGCTTTTATTGAAGTGCTCAGTCTGATCCGGCGTGTGGCGGCCCTGCCCAGTACGGTGGCCATTCAGGGCGAAAGTGGTGTGGGCAAGGAACTGGTTGCCCGGGCATTGCACACCCTGAGCCCCAGAGCGGACAAGCCCTTTGTGGCCATCAACTGTGGGGGCATTCCGGAAATGCTTCTCGAAAGTGAACTTTTCGGCTATAAAAAAGGGGCCTTTACCGGTGCCGTCCATGATAAGGAAGGCCTGTTCGTCATTGCGAACGGAGGCACGATTTTTCTGGACGAGATCGGCGAGATGCCCCTGCAACTTCAGGTCAAGCTGCTCCGTGTGCTCGATGACAACTGCGTCACCCCTGTAGGGAGCATCAGCTCCACCACAGTGGATGTGCGAGTTCTTTCGGCAACAAACCGGAACCTGAGAGCCATGGTTGAGGAAGGGCATTTCAGAGATGATCTCTATTATCGTCTCAATGTAATTCCCATCCGGATTCCTCCTCTTCGCGAACGGAAGGAAGATATTCCGTTGCTTGTGAAGCATTTGATCAAAAAGCATGGCGAAAGCATGAATCTTCCTGCGAAAGCGGTGGATCAGATGGTGGAAGAGGCCTTGCTGCGTTATGGCTGGCCCGGAAATATCCGTGAACTGAGCAATGTTCTTGAGCGCGCCCTGGGATTGAGTGACAGCGAATCGCTGCAACTGGAAGACCTGCCCGAATATATCCGGAATATTCCGACAAGCGTTGAGATGCCCCAGGTTCCGGCACAAATCCCTGTTGAAGGGTTTCAGCTGGAAGAAGAAATGGCGCGGATTGAAAAAGCATATTTGTGCCGTGCTCTGGAACAGACCGGCTATTCGCAGCAGGAAACAGCGCAGCTTCTGGGCCTCAATGTCCGCGCATTGCGCTACCGTCTTGATAAATATGAATTGTCTACAGACCCTTCCTGAGCTCTGTAAAGTCGGGAAAGAGGCTTCTTATTTTCCTTTTTTTGAATGCCCGATCAAAAAACAGGTACAATGTCCCCAATGTTCAAGGGAGAATTTACCATGATGCGTTCCACAGTAATCAACAGTTTTCTGGTTCTGGTTGTGGCTCTGACCGGGCTCGGTTGTGCCCGGGCTGCTCGCGATACCTCCGGCTTTGCGCTGCGCGAAGAGACAACCGTCAACAGTTCCTATGAAGATACCTGGCAGACCGTGAAATATGTGCTTCGTGAACAGGGTTATGAACTGTATACCATGGACAAGCGCGGCTATTTCGTCGCATATTCTCCGCTGAAACGTGTTTTGTGGATGCAGCCCAAACGCACCAAATTCACAGTGGAACTGGCCCGACTCTCCGACAATGAAACAGCTGTGGCCGTGGAAAGTATCCGGCAGATCTACGGGGTCACCCTGCTGACCCATCCCAACTGGCATGACCGTAAACAGAGTGATCCGGCGCCGGGCTCGGCACTGCTCGAAGGGGTTTGCGCCAGACTTGCCGAAGGCGGAGAACCGGCTGAAGCCTTTGCGGATGAAGTGAATGCTCCTGCTGAGATTGAGGTGGAGCCTGAAACTGTTCCGCTGGAAGAGCCCGTCGTTGTGGAAGCCTCCGATCTCGCCCCACCGGCTGATCTCGAAGACCTCGAAGATGCGGCCGATCCTGAAGAGAACAGCGAGGACTGATCTCAGGAGGAATCCTGTCCTGGTTGCTCCGTGTCTTTCTTATTGTTCCGTGAGAAGATGCGGGTGAAACAGAAAATATTCATGATCAGGATAACGATCCAGACCAGACCCATATACAGCCAGGAGAGTGGTGTCATATGCTTTCCCCTTCTATTTCATCGGCATCAAAAAACTTGTGGTGCGTTTTCCAGGCATGACGTACTCCCCAGACCAGGAAGGTCGCCACGGCCATGATCATGATTCTGGCCAGCCACAGATAGGGCTTTGAGGCGGGATCCACTCCGGTCATGAACAAGCGGTCCCAGAGACTGTCATAGACCCACCAGCCCAGCAAAATCACCATGAAGGTGGGTGTGATATATTTGATGATGTAAAAGAAAATGCGCGGCACTTTCAATTCCGCACCCTGATGCAGCTCTTCCCAGCCCCGTACGGCCCCGAAAATCCAACTGAAGAGAATGGTCTCAATGGCTGCGAAAAGGACCAGACAAAACTCACCCATCCAGTAATCCAGCTCGTCGAGCAAACCATGGTGCATGAAAAGAATAACCGGTTGCATGAGCAGGAAAATAACGAAGCCCATGATATTGACGGCTTTTTTCCGGTAAACCTGCAACTCGTCTTCCAGAAAAAGAAGCAGCGGCGTGAACATGGCCATGGACGAGGTCAGACCCGCCAGAAAGAGCAGAAAGAACCAGAGTGTCCCGAAAAACTGTCCGCCGGGCATCTGTTGAAAAATGACGGGGAGCGCAAAGAATCCCAGCGAGAAAGTGCCTCCCGCAGCGATATCCTGCGTCTGTGTAACGCCGAAGAAAAGTACGGCTGCCGGAATGGCGATGGTCCCGCCCAGAATCACCTCGGCGAATTCGTTCATGGCGCTGGCCGAAAGACCGTTGAGCGTTATATCATTTTCCTGGCTCAGATAGCTCGCATAGGTGTGGATCATTCCCAGGCCCACGCTCAGAGTAAAGAAAATCTGACCGGCTGCGGCAATCCATACATCTGATTTCAGCAATACACGCCAGTCACTTACGTGCCAGACCTGAGCCAGCCCGTCGCTGATACTGCGCCCTTCCTGAGGAGGCAGGGTGAGAACACGTATGGCCAGTACAATACCCAGAACCATGAGCATGGGAACACAATAGCGCGCCACAAGCTCAATACCCCGGGCAATGCCGCGACTGAATACAACAACATTGATCAGAAAGGTGATGAGAAAGAAGAAGTATGCCTGGGGATTGAAGGAGAGAAACTTTCCGCTGATACCCAGATAAGAAGTGAAAACTTCGCTCATGGAATCATAAGAACTCTGACCCCAATACCTGCCTGTGGCTGTCTGCCACGCATACCCCAGAGACCAGGATTCTATATAAATGTAATAGACGCCTACCATGGCCGGCAGGAGAATGCCGAAGATGCCCAGATACTTCGACATCGGATGAGACCACATCCGGTGGAACATGCCCGGTGTGCTGCCGTGATTGTAACGGCCCCCGAAACGCCCGATGGTCCATTCCATCCAGAGAAGAGGAATGCCCACCAGAATGAGCACAAGAAAATAGGGGATCATGAAAGCGCCGCCGAAAGCCGCAGCCTTGCCCGGGAAACGAAGAAAATTTCCCAGTCCCACCGCATTTCCCGCCATGGCCATAATCAATCCAAAACGGGTTGCCCACCCGTCGTGGTTGCGTTTTTGCATAACCCTTCTCCAAGATACTGAAGTCAGTCAACAGCCTTGCCCCGATGATTGGGGAGAGGCCTGGAAATTTAGAGTATAAACGCCTTGCCTCTCAGGTTCAACTTTATTTGAAGAGGGGACAGGATGGACAGAGTCCCGTGACTCCTCTGAGCCACTGAAGTCCCTCAAGTATTGTTTTCTCAAACAAATCCATTACTCAGAAAACTTTACGCAGAAAGTACTTAAGGTTAATGCATCACCCACGGAATACACAACATGCAAATTTGTCTCTTGGAAGAACAAAAAGATAGAAAATCGGAATGCCGGCGGAGGAATATAGGTGATAGGGGATAGGACTGATGACTTTGAGTTGCGCACCTGGGAACGCCAATTTCCACATTGGCAGACAGCGAGTTATGGCATCGATTTTTTTATAAACAATGATTCGGCAACAGGTCTTTCGCTGACCACTAATTAAATGAAAGCCTTTGTAAACCCTGAGTCTTTGTTCTCCCGTCAAATGCATAAATAAGTCATGGTCTATTCCCGGGTGTCCTGCCAATGTGGAAATTGGCGTTCCCAGGTAAATACCAGACGGCTTTCTGACAGTGTCGAGAAGATAAAGTAACGCAAAAGCAACACAAAACGCTGAAGAGAGTAGGTTGTGCTTTTCTTCGTCTTCCCAATCTGGATCCCGGTCTTTTTTGCGTTGTTGTGGCTGAATACTCTGGTGCGGGTGCCGGGTCGCAAAAAAACCGGAATGACGGCGGGGGGTATGTCGTGAGGCACATAAGATATACGAAGGCATCAACAGTCTCCAGAGAGTCAGTCGGATCGGTCGGATCAGTCGGATCTGCGAGGGATGGGGTTGGTTCTTGGTTTTGATTCAGAGTCAATGGACAAAATGGACAAAATGAACAGAGTGGACGCATTAAGATTGTGGATCTTTGTATATCACCTGTATCTTTTCCGTTTGATTTAAATTTGTCAACGGGATATAGTGAAGCCCATGAGAAAAAGGTCTTGCCCACTGTTCAAAATCATCTGTCTTGCTTTTGGACTTTCACTCTTTGCAGGATGTGATACCTTGCCGTCAAGTACAGCTGTTGCCCTGGCGGATTATCAGACAGGCAAGTCCACGCTGGTTCTGGCTGTTGCGGGAGATGTTCTTTTGTCGCCCAATTGCGCCTGGCGCAGCACAGAAGAAGTGCAGGCGGACTACTGCGATTACAGTGCTCTGATGCGTCCGGCCCGTCGTTATCTGAAAGAGGCGGATTTCGCTTTCTGCAATCTTGAGACACCCTTATCTCTGCGTGGGAGATCGGCCGGTCGTCAGTGGAATTTCAGATCTGCGCCGTGGACCGTGGAAGCGCTGGTGGAAACAGGCTTTACCGTTGTCAGCCTGGCCAACAACCATGTGCTGGACTACGGTGATGAGGCACTGGCTGATACGCTGTATCATCTGGAAAAAACAGGAATCCTGCATAGTGGCATTTCCTCAGATGGGGAGCATCAGGAAGCTGTCCTCATGGAAGCCAAAGGGGGCCGGCTGGCGTTGCTTTCTTATTGCAACGTTTATCCTGCGGATTATTACCGGGCACCGCTCCGTCCTGTCCGTGCCACCTGTGAGCGACTCCAACGTGATATTTCCCGGGCCCGTGAAGAGGCGGATCATGTGGTGATTTCCATCCATTGGGGGGAGGAATACAATACTTGTGTTACCAGCGATCAGCGGTGGTTGGGTCGTTTCATGATAGAAGCAGGTGCCACGGCCGTTCTGGGCCATCATCCTCATATTTTGCAGGAGGTGGAATTTTATGAGGAGGGCATCATTTTTTACAGTCTGGGCAATTTTCTTTTCCAGCAGGGGTGTCTGCGCACAAGAGACACGCGTGTTTATACCTTGTTTCTGAATAAAGAGGGCATTGAAAGAGTCAGTTATATGCCCTTTGAGTTTGAAGTCAATCCCTGGCGTATGAACAGCAAGCCCTTCAGTCGCAGCGAATGGCCCCTTCCCCGGAAAGAGGATTCTCCGGCCGGTTACATAATGAAGGAGTGAATGCGTTAAAATGGGGGCTACTTCAGGAGAAACAATATGATGACGAAATGGCAGATCATGGCCGGAATTATAATGACTTGCAGTCTCGTAACGGCGGAGACGCTGGATATCACCCCTTATCTGGGCGATAACTGGTACGGTCTGTATTTTAACGGGGAAAAAGTCGGGTATCTGGTAAAGCGCATTACGGTGAATGAGCGCGAAGAGGTGGAGGTTCTGGAAGATGCCCGCTTTCGTGTGACCATGTCCGGTGCGAAGCAGGGAATGAGCATCATGACCAAACGTTCTTATGCGAAGGACGGGAAGTTGCTGAGCATAGACATGGAGATGCAGGATCCGGCTCAATCCTCCTCCTTTCATGCCTTGGTTCAGGGAGATGAAATGGTCATGAAAAGTGCTCTGGGCGGTGCTGTCCGGGAAGAGAGTTTCCCCCGTCCCCAGGAATCGCTGAACGATGCGCTCCGTGACGCTCTGTGGATTCGCAGTAATCCTGAGCCGGGCGCCGTCCTCAATTTTTCTGTCTTTGAACCCATGTACCAGAAAGAGGTCATGGGCATGAGCCGTATCGCAGGAGTGGAAGAGCGCATTTTCAATGGCGTAAGCACGAAAATTTATGAGGTCCACAGTGTTCTGGATCTGATGGATATAGAATCCACTTCTTTCGTGGCCGAAGACGGCACCACTGTGGAGGATCTGGTCTCCGATGTGTTTACCATGCGTCTTGAGCCGGAAGACTCCGCAAAAGACGTGGATTATACGGTGGATACCATGGTCTCCAATGCCGTGATACTTCCCGAGGGGATCAGTGATGCCCGATCACGTCCCTGGCTGCGATTGCGGCTCACCGGCCCGCTGCGGGAGGCACATCTCTTCAATGATATCCGTCAGCACATGGCTCTGCTCGATGATCAGGTTGATTTTTACGCTGAAAAAACAGACCTGTCTCTGCTGGATATTCCGACCCTGCCACTGGAAGATCCCGAGCTGTTGCGTCATACCAGACCCAGCGCCTATATTCAGAGTGATGATCCCCGGCTGATTGAAAAGGCCCGGGAAATTGTGGGCGATGAAACGAACATTCTCAAAGCCTCTCAAAAAATCTGTTCCTGGGTCTATGGCAATATGAAAAGCGTTTACTCCGCCAGGCTTTCCAATGCCCTGGATGCTCTGGAAAGTCTGGAAGGGGACTGCACGGAATATACCGTACTTTTTGTAGGGCTGGCATGTGCAGCCGGAATCCCTGCAAAAATATCGGCCGGATTGATTTATGTGGAGGGAGCCAGACCGGGTTTCTATTTTCATCAGTGGGCCACTGTCTGGATGGGAGAATGGATCGATGTGGATCCTGCTTTCAATCAGATTCCCGTTGACGTGACCCATATCAAACTGGCCGAAGGTGATCTTTTCCGGCAGGCGCGCATACTTCCTCTTATCGGAAGGCTTGCCATTTCGCTGCAGGATGAACCCCTCAACCGGGAAGAGATTCCCGATGACATTGAGAATGCCGGTGAAGAGTCTCTTCCGGAAGAATAATTCACTTACATCATAACCGGGATCCAGGTGAAAAGATCCGGGGGTAATGCTGTCGTGTCCAAAGAAGATCCATCCACCATTCATATTGTCGGCGGCGCAGAGGCTGCTCAGAGCCCGGAGTCTGATCCTGCGGTGCCTGCAAAAAAAACACGGAAGGGATGTCTGCTTCTTCTGCTCCTGCTCCTCCTTGTTTTTCTTGCACTTCTTTTTTCCGGCCTGGTGGAGGAAAAGCTTGTTCCCTCTCTGTCTGAAAGAATGACAGGATACCGGGTCTCTTTTGAGCGCAGCGGTATCAATCCTCTTTGCCTGAACAGGTTGACAGTGCAGCTGAAAGATGAAGGTGAGTACAGTCCGCCTCTTCTCGCCATTGAGTCCCTTCAGATTCATTGGACATTGCCTTTGCCCTCTTCAGGCATGCGTCCTCTTCAGGAGATTGTGGCGGATCATATTACAGTGAATCTTCAGGATCATGCTTTTCCCTCTGCAGAGACAAGAGATCATGACAGTGAAAAGAGTTCTTCTTTCAGCTTGCCTCCTTTTGTTTTGCCTCGGAAAGTCCGTTTTGAAAATCTCTCTCTTCACTTGGACCGTGCCGGTGCGCACACCCGGCTTCAGGGACTTCGAGGCACTTTCGAACTGGAAAGTCTTGAGGAACTCACCGCCGTGCTTGGAGGCGATCACCTTCAGGCTGCGTGGTTTCCCGACGGTGAAGAGGAGCCCACGTCTTTTCCTGAAGGTTTCATGGAAGCACGAATGCACTGGTCAGAAAGGAAACTGACAGGTGAAGTATCACTTGATCTGCCCGGGTTCCTGAATGTGCAATCACAACTGCGCCTGGCTCTGGATCCTGTCCCGACCTTGACGCTGACGGTGGAAGACTGTGCAGCTGAAGGGCCTCTTCCCGGTGAATTTCTAGCGCCTTTCCTGCCCTTGCCTGTATCTTTTACAAGCCTCCGGGCTGCGCCCCTGTCTCTGGAGGCGAAGCTGGTTGAAGGCATGCCCGCCTTCGAAGAGTTGTCCTTTGATCTTGTCTGTACAGACTTGACAGTCGGTTTGGAAGAGGAGGCCTGGTACCGGGGCGATGTGACACTCTCCACGCTCATGGAACCCGGGGAAGGACAGCTTGCCCGGTGGACACTTCAGCTGAATAGACAGCAGAAACTGGAAGGCACGCTTCAGGCCGGAGCCGGGCTGATTCAAGTGCATGCCGGAGGGGAAGACTGGCCTCGTGAAGCACTTCTGGCACTGCTGCCCGCCTCTTATAAAGACTATGATTCTTTCCTTCCAGTTGAAGCGTTGAAAAACTTTTCCTGTCATCTTCAAGCTGATTCTTCGGGCATGCATCTGGACGGGAAATTGAATGCAGCAACAACAGCTCCCTTTTCTCTTACAGCCCATTTTCAGGGTGAGTACGAGTGGGCAGGCACAGGTAATTTCAGCGCAACGCTCAAGGCCGATAAAGCTTCTTTGGGAGCACAGGCTGACCTGGATCCCTTGACGGGTTTTTCTGTCCGATCCGAATGGAAAGACTGGCCTCTTTCCGATCTCATCGCTTTCATTCCTGCAGACGTGGATGGCTCCGTCTTGGACGGTCTCCTGACAGGTCAGGTTGTACTTACAAAAGAGATCGGCAAAAACAGTGCTGTAAAAGGCCGGCTCCATATTACTGATTTCAGTCATGACAGCTTCCTGCCGGGCGGGCCCCTGGCGGAGCTGTCCGCTGAAGCCACTGCTTTTTTCAGCGAAGATTTTTCCCTTCTCCATTCCCTTCAGGGAAGTATTGAGGGAGCGGAAGTGTTTTCGCTTTCCCTCACAGGCGGCCAGGGCGATCTGAAACAGGGGCCCATCAAAGCTGCTCTTCAGGCTGAAGTCGATCTCCTGGAAGTCGGCACAGTTCTGGACAAGCCGGAGTTGTGGGGCTCAGCCCGTTGTGAGGCCTCATTTTCCACAACGGGCTGGCGGGAGCTGCTCTTGGATCCCTGTGTTCTTACCGTGGAATCTCTGGGTTATGGAGATTATTCATTGCCCTATGGTGAAGAGCTGATTCTTCAATCACCAGCACGGCTGTCTCTTTCTGACTTCAGTGTAAGCGCAGGCCCGGTGGAAGCGACGCTTGGCGAGACGACCCGCCTCCATTCCGATGAACTGCTGCTCCATTCTGCAGGTCTGGCCGCAGAGGGCAAGATTTCCTTTTCCAGCGATTTCTCCCCGCTGGTTGCCAAGCAATGGCTCGACGATGGGGATGGAAATTTCTCTGTGCAGGTGGAAGATTTTCTTTTGAATGAAGAGGGTTTGCAGGGAACAGTCAGTTTTTCCCTGCCTTCCGCTTCGCTGACCTTTCCACAAAGCCTGGCGCAGTTGACAGGTCTTTCTGCAGAAGGTCATCTGGCTCTGGCGCCCTCTCTTTCCGGCGAAGCCTCTTTTTCTCTTGAAGAAGGGAGAGCGGCTGGCATCACTGTGCAGGCCGCCCCGGCCCGCCTCATTTTTCAGGAAGGCATCGCAACAATCGAAACGCTCAGGCTTGGACTTCTGGGCGGCCGTCTGGATCTGTCGTTACAATGGGAACCTCAGGCTTCCCACATGCCTTTGACGCTTCGCAGTACCCTGGATCACATTGATCTGGGAGTGTTTACCGAAGAATTCAAACCTTCGTCCCTGGTTCTCACGGGAATCGTCCGCGGCGAAGTCTCCTGTGTCTTGACGCCGACACGACTCAGAGAATTTAATCTCATGTTGGAGTCCACGGAAAACTTCAGCATGAATCGGGATATGGTTGAACAGCTCTTGCTCAATCAGTATATGGACGATGTTACCGGAGGCCGTCAGATGGGCCGGATGATCCAATCTGTTTTAGGGAAAAAAGCTCAGACAGCTTTTGACTGTGCCCGCCTCACTCTGGGACTGGAAGAGGAGCGCATCGCCGGGGTGGCTCTTCTTGAAAGCAAATCCCTGAACCTGACTGTGGATATCAAAGCTGATCCGCCGGCTCTTCTTGAAGCACTCCGGGTACGACAGGAACAATCAGGTGGCCAATAACGCTGGAAGCTTTATTTGGCTTATAATATTTCAGACGCAACGCCGATGAATAAACTATCCGGCTGTGGCGTTCTTTACACCATTGCCAACAGGAGATGAATCGAATGAAAAAAAGTGTCGTTGTACTGGGAGCGATTGTTCTCAGCTTTGCTTTAGGGTGTGTCATCCGTACCGAGCACAAGATCAATGCCCATATCACGCTGGATATCCGTCATATCGCCGATCAGGCAACGGGTGTGCTCGATTATGTGGAAGGGAAATCAGATACCCTGCCCGGCATGGAAGATGTGAGCGAACCTCTTTCCTTCTGGAAAGACAAGATGCCTTCTTTCCGTCTCTGTGAACCGGTTCATGCCGACACCTTGAGTCAGACTGATTCTCCTCTCGTACGGGAAATCGCCGGAAAGATGCGCCAGCGCAACAGCACTATCGCCGCCTTGAAAAAGGAAGGCTGCCTGGGCGAAAACAACCGGGGCTATGTGGAACTCCGTGACTGTGAAGCCGTCAGCGATCCCGAAAAGAAAAATGAAACACAGAAGATTCTGGCGGAAGAAAACAAGGACCGCAAAGCACTCTACGCTGAAATTGCCCGTCTCAATCGCGATGTGCCCGGTGTCAATGTATCCAAGGTGGAAAGCATTTATGCGCTGGAGCGTCTGCGCCGTGCCCAGTCCGGCGAAGCGCTGCAACTTCCGGCTGCTGATGCGGATTTCAATGCAGTCAAGGAGTCCGCTCTGGGCAAAGCCCTCGGGACAGCCTGCCAGCCCGGCGCCTGGGTGACTGTTCCCTGAGCGGAACCCATCGTTCAAAGGGAGTTCAATAATTCTTCCCCTGCTCCAGAAGTGGGGGAAGTTTTTTTGTGCAGCGACAGGGCGAATAAAAAACGGCGGCCCGCCGAAGCAGGCCACCGCAGGAGAAGTATGACAACAGGAAAGGGGTATTACCAGGCCGCTGCAATCAAACCGATGACGTTTGCCGTGTTGGAGTTGATCAGGCCTGTGCCTTGGGCCTCATTGCCTTCGTAGCGAACAAAGGAGACGTGTCCATCCATGTACAGGACATTGCATCCGCCCGGCACGTGGTTGAAATACTGGATGGCTTTGCCCGCACCGAACATATCAAACATGACCTGCAGCTCACTCTGGGCCATGGCACTGGCGGCCGGGTTGTTGATGTCGGTGATCAGGAAACGTTCAATACCTTCACGCAGACGGTAGACGGTGCTGCCGACGCCATTACCCATGGGCGTGGTGCCATCAGGTCCGAAGACATCAGTAATATCTTTGTCCATGGCTTCCCGGGATCCGCTGATAAAGCGCATCAATACCTCGTCCACGGCTTTTCCGACCTGGATCGGAACGATGGCGGTCGTTTCCACAGCGGCCGGATTGGGAAGAATAGCCAGAAGGGTCGTAATATTGGGAGCAGCATTCTGAAGCGTGTCGCGCCATTCCGGGGTGTTCTCCGCCTTGTCCAGTACATAGCCGAAGTAGCCATAGCTTTCGTCCATGAACCAGCCGTGTTCGTCAAGATAATTCACATAGTGTGCGAAGATCCAGTCTCCATTGGCGTCTTTGAGGTCATCCACGGAGTTGTTCCCGTCAGAGGGGCAAATCAAAATGGCGGGATCCGTCAGGTATTCAGGATAAACCGAGGAAAGACGGGGACCGATGGCGATGGCGGCATCATGACCGCTCATCAGATCCATAGGGTTCTGAAAATAAGTGGCCGCAATGGGAGGAAACATCTGGCCACGGTCTTCATTGGCGTACATCTTGTAGACCAGACCCCACTGTTTCAGATTGTTCTGGCAGGAAGAACGGCGGGCCGCTTCACGGGCACGGGCCAGTGCAGGCAACAGGATGGCGGCGAGAATGCCGATAATGGCAATCACCACCAGCAGCTCAATCAGTGTAAAGCCTCTTTTCTTGTTCATTGTCTCGAGTCCTTTCTCAGTGTGTTCGTGCGGAGTGTTGAAAATGTCCGCATTCAATTATGGGTATCAGTGCATGTACAGGTATGGTGCCTGCGGAACGGCCATTTCCGATGGGATTTTCTTATGGAACTCATCCGCCGTTCACTTCATATAGTATACCAGATTACTGTTAGAAGTCAAACTTTATGCCGGGGGATCCAGTTGACACAAGACCACTGGTGGGGAACAGATATTTGCAGCTCAAGGGATCTTGTGCCATAATCCAAAGATTGAACTTTCTGAACAGAAACCATGAGGAACCGTGTTATGAAAAAATCCTGCTTTTTTCTTTTGCTGATATCTTTTGTGCTGGCGGGCTGTGCCACTTTCCAGGTGGGGGCACCTGAGGGGGTGATCGATGTGATTGCCCATCGGGGTTCGAGCCGTGATGCGCCGGAAAATACGCTTGCAGCATTTGAATTGGCTGTGGAACAGCGTGCCGACTGGTTCGAACTGGACTGCCGTCTTTCGAGTGATGGGGAAGTGGTGGTCTATCACGACGACACGCTGGAGCGTCTGACCGGTCTGGAAGAGCGTGTGGATGCTGTTGATTTTGCCTCTCTGCGGACTCTGGATGTAGGCTCCTGGAAGGGTGCTCAATTTGCCGGAGCGCAGATTCCCACTCTGGCCGAATCACTGGATCTCGCCAAGGGACGCATCGGCGTGTATGTGGAAATCAAAAATGCGGACAACGACGGAGCGCTGATGAAGCGGGTTCTGGAGCTTGCCGAAGGAATTCCCGTCATGACGCCTCAGCTGTCCAAAGAGATCATGGCGGCCATTGAAGAGAGCGCATCGAAAAACCTGGAGCTGACCCGCAAGTCCATTGCGCTCATTCGCGAACGGAACATGGGAAAAGAGATTGTCATCCAGAGTTTTTCTCCCATTATCTGTGCTATTGCGCGTATTGAAGCGCCGGAGATGCGCGTGGAATTTCTCGCCAGTGTGGAAGCGGACAAACATGCGGAATGGGTTCAGGTGGAACGCTGGTGTTTCCTGCTGGATCTGCATGGAGTGAATATCAGTTATTCTTCCGTGACTCCCGGCCGTGTTGCCGTGGTTCAGGAAGGGGGCAAGACCATGGCTGTCTGGACAGTGGACGAAGGACAGCCCATGCGCAACTGCATTCATCTGGGTGTGGATGCCATCATCACCAACGTGCCCAGCCGCTGTCTGAAAATTCTGGGTCGCTGAGACCTGTATCAATCGAAAAAAATGGAATAATCCAGCCCTTCAAACTGTTGTATCAGTAACAGGGGACTGCAGATTTGCCTGTCTGCAGTCCCTTTATGCTATACTTCAACCCCCTGTCCGATTTGCGACAGATGGGGAAAGATGTTATTTTGAAAACACCTGTAAAGGTAATCACTATGCAAGATGTATCGTCGACAACAGCCATCCGGAAAAGCGGGTCTGTCCCGGCTTTTTCAGGATATCCCTGTGCCGACGCATACAGCAGGGAGGTGCCTGCGCCCGGCGGCATGCCATCAGAAGTGCATGCGATTCGTCCGGGCCAACAGCTGCTCTGATTCCGGAAGGGCGGAAGAAGGCGGCCTGTTGCGTCAGGACTGTGCAGCGTTGATTATCAGCTTGCGAAGACTGTATGGAGTGGCGGCACCCCCAGTTGATTCAATGGGGCCTTGTTTCTCTTTCCCCTTGCCGGAATCCGCAATATTTCTTTTCTTTTCTTTCCTCAACAAGTTTATATGAGTAATGGTTTCCAATTTTGAAATAAGGCTGTGAATTCATGAAAAACAGAATCTACATTTTTGATACGACCCTGCGCGACGGTGAACAATCTCCCGGCGCGAGTATGGATGAAAACGCCAAGGTGCAGATGGCGCTTCAGCTGGATCGCATGGGTGTGGACATCATTGAAGCCGGTTTCCCCATCGCCTCCCAACAGGAATTTGAAGGCGTCATCCGTGTGGCCAAGATCGTCCAGAACTCTCATGTTGCCGGTCTTGCCCGTGCGCTGAATAAAGACATTGAGCGGGCTGCTGCAGCGTTGCAGCATGCGAAAAAGCCTGTATTGCATACTTTTCTGGCCACTTCAGACATTCATCTTGAATACAAGTTGAAAATGTCACGTGACCAGGTCATCGACACGGTAGGCAAAGCCGTGAGCCTGGCCAAATCGTTGTTGCCCCGTGTGGAATTTTCCGCTGAAGATGCCACACGCTCTGACCGGGATTTTCTGGCGCAGGTTGTTGAAACAGCCATTGGCGCCGGTGCTGATGTGATCAATCTTCCCGATACGGTGGGTTATACCACGCCTGACGAGATCCGGGAAATGTTCCGCTATGTCATCGCCCAGGCCAAAGGTGCGGAAGACGTGATCTTCTCCACTCATAACCACAACGATCTGGGGCTTGCCGTGGCCAATGCTCTGGCCGCCATTCAGGGTGGTGCCCGTCAGGTGGAATGCACTGTCAATGGTATTGGTGAACGGGCCGGGAATACCTCTCTGGAAGAAGTGGTCATGGCGATGAACACCCGTCAGGATCAGTTCCCCTATGAGTGCGGCATCGTCACCACGGAAATTGTGCCTTCCAGCAATCTGCTCAGCATGATTACGGGACTCATTGTTCCTTTCAATAAACCCATCGTAGGACGCAATGCTTTCGCCCATGAGTCGGGTATACACCAGCATGGCATGCTGGCCAATGCGAAGACCTACGAAATCATGACACCCGCCTCTGTGGGCCATAAGCGCACGGATCTGGTTCTGGGCAAACATTCCGGTCGTGCCGGCTTGGCGAAGCGCAGCTCCGAGCTGGGTTTTGAACTGAATGAAGAAGAAGTGGGCCGTTTGTATGAACGTTTCATTGAACTGGCCGACAAGAAAAAGGAAGTTTATTCCGATGATCTGCGCATGCTCATTGTAGCCATGTATTCCAAGGCCTTTGAGGTCTATCAGCTTGAGAAGCTGCGCACTTTCGGTGAAGATCCCACAGTGGCCATGGTGAAGTTGAAACATGGCGATGAAGTGATTACTGAAACAGCGCTGGGCGATGGGCCTGTGGATGCGGCCTGTGTGGCTATTGAAAAGATTGTGGGCCATACGGGCAAGCTGGAACAGTTCAATCTCCGGGCCGCCACACCGGGCAAAGATGCCTTTGGTGAGGCCCATGTGACTGTCCGTTTTGAAAATAAAGTGTATCGCGGCAATGGTGCCAGCACGGATATTGTTGAAGCGGCCATTCATGCTTATCTCAATGCCATGAACAAGCATATTGCCTTTTTGCAGAGCCAGGAGATCAACGGCGATTCCTGAGTGATGCGAAACATTCAATACCAGCAGATATAATGGACTCGGAAAAGAGTGGGATAAAGCTCTTTTCCGAGTTTTTTCCCTGCGGAGCTATGGACTGGCATTGATGCAAGACAGCCTTTTCAGTGTGCCTGTGCCCCTTGCTTTTGGGCGGAATGTCAACCACGGAGGCTGTGGGACCGTTTTTACAGATGCAGGAGCAGTTTTCTGTCCAATTGTTCCAGATCTTGTTTTAAGGAAAAGAGGAGAGGCCGGAAACTTTTTTCTTCTCGTATATTCGTATATTATAAAGGATATACATGGTACGCAGTTTAGTCATACGTCAAGCCTTCAGGTTTTTTGACATCATACTGACACTGGCTGTTGTTGCTGTCGTGCTGGTGGTTGTACGCATGTTTCTGGCACCGCTGCGGGATCCATATGTCGACCTCATGGATACACACGATGTTGAGTTGGCCAGTGTCCTTAAAACCGTCGGTAACCGCCGTTCTTATGATGGTCTGGTCAAAGGCGGTCTTTTCGGCAATGCCAGCGACTGGGATCCGGGTGCTGCAGTGATTGAAGAGCCCCCTGATGAAGAAGAGGAAAGCGGTGAAATAGAAGAAACGGATTTGGGATTGGCTCTTCGTGGCACGGTGGCCCTGGAATCGGGCAAAGATTTTGCAGCCGCCCTTA
>JAAYJV010000075.1 GCA_012522755.1 Candidatus Hydrogenedens sp. | reverse complement strand
GAATGACGCAGGCAAGAGTGTTCTCTTGAGGTTCAGATGGGCATTGGGAAGACATCAGCCCTTCCCCTCTTCTTTCTTCTTGAACCGACCTGTCCTACCTGACTTCGTGGTTAGAAAAAAGCATCATTTGGTTGCGGCTGTGCTGCGCTGTGCTCTCTGTGCCTCTGTGGTAAAAAAGAAATGACACTTTTATTGCGGCTGTGCACCGCAATGAATTCGGTGCATTCCGCGGTTAAAAACAATCTTTTTGCTTGTCTTGCCTTGTCGTTGTTATCATATAGAGGGATAATTGGGGTTCGGGAAGGTATAAAACACATACTGCAAACAACTGTTTTTCTGAAACTCAGGAAAGTCCGACACATTTACAGATGACAATACCGATGAAAAATATAAGGAATTTTTGCATTATCGCCCATATTGATCATGGGAAATCCACACTGGCTGACCGTCTCATAGAGTTTACCAACACGGTGGATGAGCGCAAAATGACTGACCAGACTCTCGACAACATGGATATTGAGCGGGAGCGGGGTATTACCATCAAATCTGTTGCCGTGCGGATGGAGTATACGGCTGAGGACGGCGAAAAGTACATCCTGAATCTCATTGATACGCCCGGTCACGTGGACTTCGCCTATGAAGTATCCCGATCCATGGCGGCCTGTGAGGGTGCTCTGCTCCTCGTCGATGCGGCCCAGGGTGTGGAAGCGCAGACCCTCGCCAATGCCTACAACGCCATTGATCAGAATCTGGAAATTATTCCGGTCATCAACAAGGTGGACCTTCCCGCAGCTGATCTGGAAGGAGCCCGGCGCCAGATTGAAGAGGTCATCGGCCTGGATGCGGAAGAAGCTCTTCTGGTCAGTGCGAAAACGGGCCAGGGCACCAAAGAGACACTGGAAGCTGTCGTCAAGCGTATTCCGCCGCCTCAGGGCGAGCCCAAAGGCCCTTTGCGCGGGCTCATCTTTGACGCCGTTTACAACACCTACAGAGGCGTCATTGTCTATATGCGTGTCGTTGATGGAAGTATTGCGGCTGGCGATAAGATCAGTTTCATGGCCACGGGGAACAAACACGAAGTGGCGGAAGTGGGCGCTCTTCAGCCTCATCTGGTGCCGCTGGATGAACTGAAAGCCGGAGAGGCGGGCTATCTCATCTGCAATATCAAAACCTTGAACGAAACGAAAATAGGCGATACCGTCACCCATGCGGATCGACCGGCTGAAACACCCCTGCCGGGTTATACGGAAGCGAAACCTGTCGTCTTTTCAGGCTTGTATCCCGCAGTATCCACGGATTACGAAGAGTTGCGGGAGGCTCTGGAAAAGCTTCAACTGAACGATGCTTCCTTCCACTTTCATGCGGACAGCTCCGATGCACTGGGGCTGGGTTTCCGACTGGGTTTTCTCGGGCTCCTTCACATGGAAATTGTGCAGGAACGGCTTGAACGTGAGTTCGGGCTGACCCTGGTGACAACCATGCCCAACGTGGCCTATGACATTACCCTGACCAGTGGCGAAAAGATTTCCATTGAAAAAGCGTCGCAGATGCCGCCGCCCGGCGAAATCCAAACCATTGAAGAGCCTTATATCGAAGCGGATATCCTCTGCCCCACCCAGTATCTGAGCGCCATTATTGAACTGTGCAAGCGGAAACGGGGTATTCATGTGCGGGTGGACTATATTGACGGAAACCGCTGCATGGCCGTGTATCGCATGCCCCTGGCGGAAATTGTTCTGGACTTTTATGACCGGCTGAAAAGCATGACCCGCGGCTATGGTTCTCTGGACTATAAGCTCATCGGAAACCAGCCGGGTGATCTGGTGAAACTGGATATTCTTCTCAATGGCGATTCCGTGGATGCCCTGTCCACCATCGTCCATCGTGATCATGCGGTACGTCTGGGCCGTGCGCTGGCACAGAAACTCCGCAAGCTCATCCCCCGCCAGCAGTATGAGGTGGCCATTCAGGCGGCTATCCACAACAAAGTGATTGTCCGTGAAAGCATTTCAGCGCTTCGCAAAAATGTGACGGCCAAATGTTACGGCGGCGATATTTCCCGTAAAAGAAAGTTGCTGGAAAAGCAGCGGGAAGGCAAGAAGCGCATGAAGCAGATCGGTACGGTGGAAGTGCCTCAGGAAGCCTTTATGGCTTTGCTTCGGGTAAGTGAAGATGACAACGCCTGAGCATTCACCCTGGCGTGTGCTGCGCGTTTTCCGCAAAGCCATCGAGTGGATCACCGGCCCCTGGACCTGGAAAAATCTGGCGGGCTGGGTCATCATCATCATCCTCCTCTTCTTCGTCAAGGGCTGTATCATGGATCAATACACCATTCCCACGGGATCCATGGACCCCACGCTCCACGGTGATCCGCGCCTTTTTCATGGCGATCGGGTACTGGTCAACAAATGGCGTTTCGGCCCGCGGATCCCCTTCACCACGCGACGCCTCGCCATATGGGATACGCCTCAACGCTGGGATATCGTGGTATTCCGTTCTCTGGAAGAAGAGACAGACCAGCCCGTTCTGATCAAGCGGGTTGTCGCCCTTCCCGGAGAACGGGTCCGGATCCGGGACGGCAAGATTTATATCAACGGTGAGCTCTGCGAAGCACCGGAGCCCTTGCAATCAACCTTGTATTACTATACGGACCTGAAATTTACGGAGACAGAAAAGCGGCGACAGTTTTTACGGGTCGCAAAAAACAACCGCTCCATTCCCATCCTCAACCCTTACAATGAACCTGTCAAGGTTTTTTATGCCGAAATGAAGCGGCTCCATGAGCAAGTGAGCCATATCGATATTGACGGATTGAGCGATGAGGAAGTCCTGGCTTTGTGCGAAGATGTTGCGCCGGAGGCCATCACTCTTATTGACGATATCTATGAGTTTTCCCAGCCTCTCATGCCTTATGGCTGTCAGGATGACGATGAACACAGTCTGGTTCCGGAAGGCCATTATTTCATGCTCGGCGACAACAGTGCCGCCAGTCTGGATGGCCGCATGTATGGCTGGGTGCCTCATAATCACTTGTATGGCAGTGCTTTCGCCGTCTGGTGGCCCTGGAGCAGACGGCAGGATTTCACCGGATTTTCCCGGACCTGGTGGGGCATGAGCCTGTTGTATGGCATACCGGCCCTGATTATCCTCTGGGAACTGTCGGGTTATTTTCGAAAATCTTCTGTGAAAGAAAAGAATGACGAAGGGAAAAGTTGATGTCCTTGTTTGATGAATTAAGTTGGCGCGGATTTGTAAACCAGATGACCCATACGGAATTGCCGGAGATTCTTGAAAAAGAATCACTCACCCTTTATTGCGGTTTCGATCCCACGGCATACAGTCTCCATATCGGCAGCCTCCTCCCCATTCTCGGCCTGGCCCATTTTCAGCGGGCGGGACACACACCCATTGCCCTCGTAGGCGGCGGCACGGGGCTCATCGGCGATCCCAGTGGCAAAATGCAGGAACGGACCATGCTCAGCCGCGAAGATGTGGAGCACAACTGCGAAGGAATCCGTACGCAGCTGGAGCGTTTTCTGGATTTCACAGGCCCCAACGCAGTGATCATGGTCAATAATGCCGACTGGCTCTGCGAGGTGCGCCTCCTCGATTTCATGCGCGATATCGGCAAATTCTTTTCCGTCAATGCCCTGCTCAATCGTGACAGTGTGCGCACCCGCCTCGAAGACCGGGATACGGGTATCTCCTTCACGGAATTTTCCTATATTCTGCTGCAGGCCTATGACTATCTCCACCTGAACAAAAAATACAATTGCCGCCTCCAGGTGGGCGGTGCCGATCAGTGGGGCAACATTGTCTCGGGCATGGACATCACACGCCGTCTGAACAATGCAGCCACCTTCGGGCTCACCTTCCCCCTGGTCACCAAGGCTGACGGGGCGAAATTCGGTAAATCGGAAACAGGAAATATCTGGCTGGACAGCGACCGCACGTCACCCTATCAGTTCTACCAGTTCTGGATGAATCAGGCTGATGATGATGTGTCCCGTTTCCTGCGCTTCTTCACTTTCCTCTCCAAAGAAGAAATTGAAGAACTGGATGAGCAGATTAAAGAAGCACCCCAGGAACGGCTTGCCCAGCGACGCCTTGCCGAAGAGGTGACCCGCCTGGTTCATGGCGAGACAGCCCTGTCCAATGCCGTGGCGGCGACTCAGGCCATGTTCGGCGGTGACTGGACAAGACTGGATGCGGGGATGCTACTCGACGTCTTTTCAGAAGTGCCTCATACGGATATTCCGCTGGAAGTGTTGAAACAGACCCATCTGCTTACGGATCTTCTTGTGGAAGCCCGAGTCTTCGCCAGCAAGGGCGAGGCAAGGCGTCTCATCAAGAACGGCGGACTCTATGTGAACAACGAACGTATCATGAAGGATGATCAGGCCGCTTCGGATCTGGCTCTCCTGGCCGGAAATATCCTGGTGGCCCGGGTAGGCAAAAAATCCTATCATCTCATCCGCTTTTCATGAGCGGCGAGCGACGCGATACAGCCCGTAAAAAAAATGCCGCCTGTCGAAACAGAGCGGCACTGTGGTGAAGACAAAAGATGGTGCCCGAGGCGAGAATCGAACTCGCACCCCATTGCTGGGACTAGATCCTTAGTCTAGCGTGTCTGCCATTTCCACCACCCGGGCGTGATAGTAACGGTGAACACTGTACCAAAAAAGGGCAGGAAGAATCAACCTGATTCCTGTTTTTTTCTCGATAGGAAAGAGTATTTGCTCAGGAAAAGCACTGATACAAGTGCTTTTCTGAAGCGGTAATCGGATCCCCTTATTTTGTCCGCTGTTCCCGCGGATCAGGACATGCAATGAAGCCCCAGCCTCTGATTTTCATCCAGAATATGGACTGTATCATTACAGGACAACGGATCTTTGAAAAGCTGAATTTTTCCCTGGAAGCCGGTGAAAAATGTACCCTCGCCGGTGCTTCAGGGTCGGGGAAAAGCACTCTGCTCAAAATGATCCTCGGTTTCGTCCCTGCACCGCCGGGCACTCTCTTTATCAACGGTGTGGAAGTGACGGCGAAAAGCTGCTGGCATATCCGACAGGAAATGGCTTATGTATCTCAGGAACCGGAAATCGGCACCGGCCCCGTAAGAGATTTCCTCGCCCGGCCCTTTGCCTTTTCCGCAAACTTATGCCATCATTTTGACCAAGAGGAAGGGGAATCACTTTTCGAGACTTTTCTCCTTCCGGCTGATACCTGGAACAAAGATCTTTCCATGTTGTCGGGCGGAGAAAAACAGCGCGTGGCTCTGGTGGCGGCGCTGCTCTTGAAGCGCAAACTCCTGCTTCTGGACGAAGTCGCTTCCGCATTGGATACAGAATCCAAAGAAGCCGTCAGGCGTTATCTGGCTGCTCAGAATGATACGGCCATCCTTTCCGTATCCCATGACACGGAAGATTTCACACTCTCCTCACGGGTGGTCTGGATGGAGGAACTCACAGGAGAGAATGCTCATGCCCACCGCTGATATTCAATATGGTCAACTGCTCCTGGGATATGGCCTGCTCCTTTTTCCCCTCGCTGTTTTTCTCTGGTATGGGATTCCGCTCATCGGGCAAACCCTCATCAGCGCATTGCGGATGACTGTGCAGCTTCTTTTCATCGGCTTTTATCTGCAGGTGCTTTTCGACCTCGATAACCTGTGGCTGAATATGACCTGGCTCGCTGTCATGATTGTCGTGGCCGATGCGTCCATCATCCGGGGTTGCGGACTCAATTACCGTTTCTTCATGATGCCTCTGTTCTTCTCCCTGTTTCTGGGTACGGTGATTCCTCTGCTCATCTTTCTGCTCGTGATTCTCTATCCGACCCCGAGTCTGGAAGCACGCTTCATCATTCCCATTTCCGGGATGATTCTGGGAAATTGTCTGCGTGCCGATATTGTGGGGATCCAGAATTTTTATCATGCCTTGCGTCAGCGGGAGAAGGAATACTTTTTCTTTCTCAGCTCCGGAGCAAGCTTACAGGAAGCGATCAGGCCCTTCCTTCGCAATGCCCTGCAGGCCGCCCTGGCTCCGTCACTGGCGACCATGGCCACCATGGGACTCGTTTCCGTTCCGGGGATGATGACAGGGATCATGATGGGCGGCGTGAATCCGGCCGCAGCCATCAAATATCAGATAGCCATCATGATCGCTATATTCTCGGGAACAGCCATCACCGTCACGCTGGCCATTTATTTCAGCCGGCGCAGAACCATCTCAGCCTGGGGTGTTCTGAATCAGGCGATTTTTACGGATCGCCAGACCTGAGCCACCGTTTTATTCCTCTGATTCTATGCCATAGAAGGCATCGATGGTCTGGAGAATCTGATCGCGGGGAGCCACATTGGGCGTCACTTGTAAGCCCGTGAGCCGTTCGATATCCTCGATGACAAGCAGATTGCCGGGATTGTCCATAATGAGCACAAGCTCTTTTCCGAGCACCTGTTTGGGAATGCAGCACCGGGTCTTGGCGAGCCTTTCGGGAACCAGCCGCACGGCATTCACATGAAGATCGCTCACGGAAACGGAGACGAGAGGACATCTGTACACAGCGGCGATGATCTCGGCAAGATCCAGGGGAGCCACCCAGTCCATACGGGCGAGCACGGAGACGAAGTCCGTCTCCGGATGCGCCTTCTGTTCGGAAATGGCCTCGGCAAGCTGATCTTCCGTAATACGATTAAGGGCGACGAGTACTTCGCCCAGATTCCGCTGTTTCTGACGGGGAAGGCTTTGTATGACATCCCGGATGGCCTTCCCGGCATCGGCGGGAGCGGGTGCCGGACGTGGCGGGAGATTGTCCAGTTCCAGTTCTCTCTCCAGACTCAGATCCTGACTCACATTCTGACCTGTTTCGGCGGGATGCCGTCGCAGGGAGCGCAATTCCGTACGGGCTTCCTCAGCCTCACGGAGTGCCTCGGCAAGCTGACGGGCCAGCCCCGCCTTGGTCCCTTTGGAGAGCTCATCTTCCAGCCGTTCTTCCAGCTGTTTTGTCCTGTGTTTTTCAGCCTGCAGTTCAGCCTTGATCTTTTCAACATCTTCCGTGGGAGCCGCCTGATCCACTTCGATCAGAAGTTCTTTGATCTGGAGATGAAGACTCGCCACTTCCTGTTGCAGCTGCTCATTGCTGCTCTGCAATTCCTGCTGTTCCTGCTGAAGACTGGTAACGGAAGCTTCGGACTTTTTCCGGGACTCTTCGAGGGAAGCGCGCATTTCTTCGGAACCCTGCAACTGAGACTGAACCCGGGAGAATTTCTCTTTCTGTTCGGCCAGCTCCCGCGTTGCAGCCTCCAGCGCAACCTGAATTTCTGAGCATTTCCCTTTCCATTCGCCAGCCGTCCGTTCGCTGTTTTCCGAATCGGAGGCCAGTGTTTCCAGAGCTTCACGGGCATTAGCGGCACTCTTGAGAGCATCCTCTTTTTCCGCTGTCAGATCGGCAACCAGTCGTTTCATATCATCCAGTGCCGCTTCAAGGCTTTCAGCACGTTCTTTATGTCCTGTCAGTTCACCCGCCAAAGCGGAAACACGCTCTTCCGTGTCTCCGCTTTCTGAAAGGAGTTTTTCCAGTTTATCTTCAGCCACCTCAGCACGACGTTCAGCGGTATCGAGGGCATTTTCACGATCACCCAGTTCACTTTGCAGAAAGGCGATCTTCTCCTGCTGTTCCGCCGTCTGGCCCTGCACTTTTTCAAGATCGGCACGGACTTCATCCAGCGAGGCCTGCACACTGTTCCGGGCGGCCCGGGCTTCTTCCAGAGCGCCCTGAACTTCCGCAACCTCATCGCCGCAGACTTCGTGGGACTTCTGAGCCTCGCCCAACTGTGATGCGAGCCCTTCCTTTTCTTCCTGAGCCGCTTTCAGTTCATTGCTGAGCTGTTCACGGGAAGCTTCCACCTCGCTGAGACGCTGCTGAGCGGCGGCAAGATCTGTCTCCGCCTGGTTCAGGGCGGTACGATGCACTTCCAGATCGGAAAGAAGTTTTTCCTTTTCCTCTTCCAATGCCGTCAGCACACTGTTCTGCTTTTCTTTTTCTTCCGAGACTTGACGAAGAGCCTCGGCCTGTTCATCACTCTGACTGGCCGCTCCTTTGCGTTCCTCTTCAAGGGCAGCCAGCTGCGACTTCAACTGTTGCTGATCGGCCGTCAACCCTTCCAATGCTGTGAGCCTCTCTTCAAGCTCCTGACGGGTCTCCGCTTCCGTCTGCTCCAGTGCCTGAATGCGCTCCTGAGCTGCGGCGAGCTCTCGACTCCGCGCTGTCAAAGCAGCCTGCAACTGGCCACTGCGTTCTTCAACACTGGCGAGCATACTTTCCTTGTCGGCCACAAGACGTTCCAGTGCCTGGATCTGGGCAAGATGCTCCTCACCACGACCACTGCCACTGGTGACCTCAAACTTTTTGCGCAGTTCCGTAAAACGATCTTCGGATGATTGCAGGGCTTTATTCTTGCGATCCAGCTGCATGTCCAGATCTTCGGCACGTTGCTGTGCTGCTGTGCGCTCGGCGGCCATGGCCTCAATCTTTTCCTGAAGCCGCAGGATACGGCGCCGGGCAACGCCGATGGTCTCATTGCGCTTTTGCAGATGCTCTTCCAGCCCCTGGACATAATGTTGGACCTTTTCGCCGCCCCCCTCTTCGAGCTGCTGCTCCAGCTTTTCGATCTTCGCTGTGGAATCGGCCAGTTCCTGATCCTTACCCGCAAGCTGCTCTTCCAGAACAAGCACACGTTCCTGAAGCGCACCGTCCCCGCCCGGACTGGAACCAGTCTGCAAGGACAAGGCCTCAAATTCTTTTGCGTGCCGTTCAAAGAGAGCCGACTGCGTGGCGTGGGTACTGTCCAGTTGCTCCTCCAGCCCTTCCACCACGGCTTTCATCTGTGCCAGTTGAGCGACCAGGGCCTGATGTGACTCCTGAAAGCGACTGGCTTCCTCTTTGACAGAATCCAAAAAAGCGACCAACTCATTACTCACAGCGTTGTCTTCCATGATAGTTATCCTGGGCCCTTCTTAAACGGAACATATTACTCCTGTTTATACTGTTAACTTAGTATAAATTATTTACTGATTTATATCAAGATATGAAAGTTGCAATTAGACCACGGAAGGAAAGAGAAAGAAAACAGGAATTGAACCACGAAGAATTGGACCACGGAAATCACGGAACACACGGAAAGAAGAAAATAAAGGCATAAAAAAATAAGAAGTAAATACACAGGAAACAAAGGCTTTATATTTCTTTTTTCTTTTTTGTTTTTTGTTTAATCCAGTGAATATTATTACCCGCATATCTTTTTCATATCATCAACTATATTAATCAACCCGTATATAAGCATAAAAAAATAAGAGGTAAATACACAGGAAACAGAGGCTTTATATTTCTTTTTTCTTTTTTTCTTTTCCTCAAGTAAATGCTATTATCTTTACATCTTCATCATGTCACCAACTTTATTGATCAACCCAAATAAAAACAAAAAAAACAAGTTAAAAGAAATCTTTTCCTCTGTGCTTAACCCTTCAATCTACTATCCATCTTCAAAAGTCTTTTTCCGTGTGTTCTGTGTGTTCCGTGGTTCAATTTTTTCGTGGTTCGATTTCTTCCGTGGTTTTAATTAAGGAGGTTATAGTCATGTCGTTGCTGTACAAGGAAGAGAGTTACCTTCTTCGGGGGGCCATATATGAGGTGTACCAGGAATTGGGCCATGGTTATGTTGAGATGGTGTATCAGAGCTGTCTTGAACAAGAATTGGCAACGAGAGACATCCCTTTTCATACACAGAAGCGGTATCCGCTGAGATATAAAGGGATACTGTTGAAGCATGAGTTTGTGCCGGATCTGCTTTGCTTTGACAAGATTCTTGTTGAACTGAAAGCGGTGAAGGTGCTGACAGCTGAGCACCGTGCTCAGGTGATGAATTATTTGAAGGTTACGGAATTGAAATTGGGGTTGCTGGTAAATTTTGGACATTATCCCGGAGTGGAGATAGAACGGATTGTATTGTAAGAATTGGACCACGGATGAAGAGAATTGGACCAGGTCAATCACGGAACACACGGAAAGAAGAAAATAAAGGCATAAAAAAAAAGAAGTAGATACACAGGAAACAAAGGCTTTATATTTCTTCTTTTTTTCTTTTCCTCAAGTAAATGCTATTATCTTTACATCTTCATCATGTCATCAACTTTATTGATCAACCCAAACAAAAGCAAAATAAAACACGTTAAAAGAAATCTTCTCCTCTGTGCTTAATCCTTCAATCCAGTATCCATCTTCAAAAGTCTTTTTCCGTGTGTTCAGTGTGTTCCGTGGTCCAATTCTCCGTGGTTGTTCTTCCTGCTGTGGTATGCTAGGATATTTGAGGTTATGATGTTTTTTGTTTGCAATGATACACCGAGGTGAAATTCATGGCACAGACGGGAGTTTTTGCGCCTGGTGCACGCGTAGTGGTACGCGGAGAGGAATGGCTTGTTAAGGCCTGTCACTCTGTGAACACAGGGGGTTCCGCTCTTCAGGTAGTGGGCATGTCAGAGCTGGTACGAGACCACGAAGCCACTTTTCTCACCGTCCTCGACCAGGTCGAGGAAATGCGTCCTGAAAAGACTGACCTGGTTGAAGATGACTCCCCGCAATACCGTCGTTCCCGCCTTTTTCTGGAGAGTCTTCTTCGTCGCAGTCCTCCTGCGGACGAGCGCATTTATCTGGGTCACCAGGCGGCCATGAACCCTGCGCCCTATCAGCTTACCCCGGCATCCATGGCATTGTCGGCCCTCCGTCCACGTATACTCATTGCCGACGGCGTAGGCATCGGCAAGACTCTGGAAGCGGGCGTTCTCCTCTCCGAACTGATCAAGCGGGGCCGTGGCGATCGCATTCTGGTTGTGGTCCTCAAATCACTGCTCACCCAGTTTCAGCAGGAATTATGGACCCGTTTCAGTATCCCCCTCGTCCGTCTCGATTCCATCGGTCTGCAGCGTGTCCGCGCGCGCATCCCGGCGAACAAGAATCCTTTTTACTACTTCAACCGCGCCATTATATCCATAGACACCTTGAAAAATGATGGCCGTTACCGCACTTTTCTGGAAGATTGCAAATGGGATGTCATTGTCATTGATGAATGCCACCATGTAGCCAATGCGGACACGCAGCGCAACCGTCTGGCATCCCTTCTGGCCCGCACCTGCGATTCCCTCATCCTCACTTCCGCCACTCCCCACAACGGCAAGCCCGAGAGCTTCGCCAATCTCATGAACATGCTCGACCCCACGGCCATTGCCAACCCTCTGGATTATTCGCGGGACGAAATCAAGGGTCTCTTTGTCCGTCGTTTCAAAAAAGACGTGAGCCATGAGGTGGGCGAACATTTCAGGGAACGGGAAGCCATGCCCCTCCCCGTCTTCACCACGGACCGGGAAGAAGGTATACTGAAGCGCCTCAAGGGTCTCCAGTTCCATACACTCAACAAAAAAAACAAGCGTGGTCGGGACATCCTTTTCCGTACCACCCTGTTCAAAGCCTTTTTATCGAGTCCTCATGCCTGTCTGGAAACGGTGGAAAATCGCCTGAAGACTATTGATGAAAAGCTTAATGATGCACCTGTGAACAGGAGCGATCTGGAAAGTGACTGGCAGATTCTCGACATGCTCTACAACGAACTGCAACAGGTCGTGGAACAGCCCTGCGGAAAAGTGAAGGCTCTTTTCAAATGGCTCGACTCCATCGGCTGGACAGGGCTGAAAGACAGTCCCCGGGTACTGCTCTTTTCCGAAAGAATCTGTACCCTGAAAATGCTGCGCCATGCACTGGCCAGCCACTATGATCTGCGCGATGAGGCGATCACCCTCTTCCATGCAGCCCTTTCCGATACGGAGCAGATGAGCATCGTGGAAGACTTCGGCAAAAAAGATGCCCCTGTCCGGATACTTCTTGCCACAGACGTGGCCTCCGAAGGAGTGAACCTCCATCACTTCTGTCATCATCTCGTACACTTCGACATCCCCTGGTCTCTCATCACGCTCGAACAACGAAATGGCCGCATCGACCGTTACGGCCAGAATGAGAATCCCATCATCGTTTATCTCACCACAAGAACGGACGATCCTTCGCTCCGGGGCGACATGCACATTCTCAAAGTACTTGTCGAAAAGGAAAGATACGTCTACAAAAATATTGGTGACGCCACGACCCTCACCGGGATATACAGTGCCGAGGAAGAAGCGGAAGTGCTTCAGGGCGAGCTGGATTTCGGCGGCAACCCTGAAGACATCTACCCGGAGGAACCCGAAGACCTGGGCATTCTTTCTCTTCTTCTGGACAGCGAACTTGCCGCGCCGCCACCCCCGGAAGATACAGGGATCACCCTCTCTCTATATGAAAACGACCTCAGCTTTCTTCGGGCCGCCTTCGACGAACTTTGTGAAGAAAACAGCGACCTGCCTTATCCCGATTTCTATCCTGATCATCCCTCTGTGGAAATGGCCATGCCCGAAGACCTGCAGCGGCGCTTTCACTTCGTGCCCAGAGAAGCCTGGCCAAAAAACAACAAACTCTTCCTCACCAGCGATCGACAGCGTGTTCAGGATGCCATAGCCGATGCGCGCCGTCTTTCCAAAGAAGAACTGTCCACCTGGCCCGATGCACAGCTCCTCTGGGAACTGCATCCGGCCATGCAATGGCTGCTGGATAAGGTCATCTGCCGCTTTCAACGACACGAAGCTCCCGTCATCTGCACCGGCAAGCTCTCGCCCGACAACAGCGCCTGGCTTTTCCAGGGCATTCTTTCCAACAGGCGCAGCCAGCCTGTCATTGTGGATTGGTTCGTCATCCGCTATCAGAGCAAGCGTTTTCTGGGAATCCAGCCTCTCAAAGAATTTCTGGATACATCCGGCTTTCTACAGGGCCTGCCCAACAGGGACTATGATACAGAAGCGGTTGAAACCCTGCAGGAGCAGCGACAGGAGGTAGTGGACAAAGCACTGGAACATCTGGCTCAACTCCGGGGCCGTCGCATCCGCGAACTGGAGGAACGGCTCCAGGAAGACAACAAACGCTTCGATCGCTGGCGGCGCCGTTCTATGGAGAAGATAGAGCTGGACAGGTTCATGTATGGAGGCGACACGGGAAGATTGCGCCGCGATATAGCCGAGCGGCTCCGGAAGGAAGAGAATCGGGTGGAAGCTCAAAGCAAAATCCGCAAAGAATGGCTCCGCGACAGTCTTGAAGTGGTGGAAAGACCGTATTTGAAACTGACTGCATTATTTATAGGCACACAATGAAGAGAATTGAACCACGGAGAATTGGACCACGGAACACACGGAACACACGGAAAAAGAGTTTGAAGGCATAAAACAATAAGAGGTAAATACACAGGAAGCTGAGGCTTTATATTTCTTTTTCTTTTTTTGTTTTAATCCAGTGAATAATATTCCCTGCGTAACTCTTTCATGTCATCAAGCATATTAATCAACCCGTATAGAAGCATAAAACAATAAGAGGTAAATACACGGGAAACAGAGGCTTTATATTTCTTTCTTTTCTTTGTCTTTTTTCTTTTCCTCAAGTAAATGCTATTATCTTTACATCTTCATCATGTCACCAACTTTATTGATCAACCCAAACAAAAGCAAAAAAAACAAGTCAAAAGAAGTCTTCTCCTCTGTGCTTAACCCTTCAATCTACTATCCATCTTCAAAAATCTTTTTCCGTGTGTTCCGTGTGTTCCGTGGTCCAATTTCTTCCGTGTGTGACCTGAATTCTGCGGTCCTATTCTCCGTGGTTATATTCTAATAAATGAGGTTGATCTTATGTCCCTGGATCTCACCGGTATCAGCAACGTCAACGAGTTTTACGGTGACTATTATCTGGACGCCCTGTTTGAAAAAGACACGAAAGAACTCGCAGACCGATGGCTCGCTGCAGAGGAAGAGAAAGGGTGCATACCGCCCGACAAAGCCTTCTCAGCCTGTGGCCAGCTTTATTTCAAAGCCAAGGCCCGTGCAGAAGAGACCACGCGTGTGGAAGATAATTTTTTTGAAGCACGCCCCGTCAACATCGCACTTCTGGAAGCACTGGGCTATGAATACGAGAGCGGGCGCTATGAACTGCTTGATGACCAGAGTCTCATCCCCGTCCTCGCCACCTATCAGCGGGCTGGCGAGCCCTGGCTCTGGCTGCTGGAGGCACCCTTCCCCACGCGGCGCGACGAGGACAACACCGCCACTTTGGAACGGGGCCTTCTTCCCTGTCAGAACCCACCGACCTCTTCTGAGCTGGCGGACTTTTCCCTGGCTCAAGGGAACTGGGAAAATCTTTTTTCCGCCATCTTCCAAAAAGAGTTGAAGCCCCGCTGGCTCATCCTCTTCGCAGGAAGTGAGATTTATCTCATTGACCGCCACAAATGGGGTCAGGGCAAATACATGCTCTTCGATCTGGACGAACTCTTCGGCCGTCGCAGCAGAGATACCCTCCGTGCGGCGGCCCTTCTCCTCAGCCGTGATGCCATCAACCCCGATGAGGCTCTCCCCCTCCATGACAGCCTCGATGAGAACTCCCACAAACACGCCTTCAGTGTTTCCAGCGATCTGCAATATGGCATACGCCGTGCCGTGGAACTGCTGGGCAATGAATATGTGTGGTATCAGCGGAACATCGGCAAGAAAGCAGTCTTCAGCGATGAGGCACTGGCACGGGCACTGACGGAAGAATCACTCCTCTATCTGTACCGGCTTCTCTTTCTTTTCTATGCCGAAGCCCGGGGCGGCGAGCTCGATGTGGCGCCCATGAAAAGCGATGAGTACCGCCTCGGCTACAGTCTGGAAACCCTCCGCGATCTGGAGCTGGCTCCCCTCACCACGCCGGAAGCGCAAAATGGTTATTTCTTCGACGAAAGCCTGCGCAAACTGTTCACGCTCATCAACGACGGTCACAACCCGCTCCAGACAGAGATGGAAAGTACCCTGGCCCGGGAAGAGGAAGTCGCGGAATATATAGACCGGGGCTTCACACTCCGGGGACTCAACAGCCCGCTCTTTGACCTCAAACGCACCCCCCGCCTCAGTGCCGTGCGTCTGCGCAACAGCATCCTTCAAGAGGTCATCCAACTCCTCTCCCTCTCCAGGGTGGGCGGCACAAGAAGGGGCGGCCGACGCGACAGAGGTCGCATCAGCTATGCCCAGCTCGGCATCAACCAGCTCGGTGCCGTCTATGAAGGAGTCCTCTCCTACACGGGCTTCTTCGCTCAGGAAACTCTCTACGAAATGAAGGCCGCCGACCAGAAGGCCGGCGACGAAACGGATCAGGCCTGGTTCGTTCCTGAATCACGGATCAGCGATTACAAGGAAGAAGAATTTGTCCGGGAAGCCGTGGAAGGCGATGTCCCCGGAGCAACACAGCGGAAGAAATACGAAAAAGGCAGTTTCATCTTCCGCCTCGCCGGAAGAGACCGGGAAAGCTCCGCCTCCTACTATACTCCCGAATGTCTCACCCAGTCCGTCGTCAAGTACAGCCTCAAAGAACTCCTCAAAGACAAGACAGCCGATGAAATCCTCCAGCTGCGCCTCTGCGAACCCGCCATGGGCTCCGCCGCCTTCATCAACGAAGGTGTGAACCAGTTGGCCCAGGCCTATCTGGAAAAAAAACAGGCCGAGACGGGGGAGCTCATCCCCCCTTCCGACTATACCGAAGAACGGCAGCGCGTCAAGGCCTTTCTGGCGGAACACAACTGTTATGGCGTGGACCTCAACCCCATCGCCACAGAGCTGGCCCGCACCTCTCTCTGGCTCAATACCATCCATCGGGGCAGCCAGTGTCCCTGGTTCGGCCTGCGCCTAGCCACGGGAAACAGCCTCGTCGGTGCCCGCCGTCAGATCTTTGATGCCGCCGATCTGCGCGACAAAAGCAAAAAAACCAACTGGCTCAGTCTCAGCCCCCTCCCCCTCGCCCTGGGGCCCCAATGGCTGGAAAGACCCCGTCAGGGCGTATACCACTTCCTCGTGGCCGATGATGACATGGCCGCCTTTGACAAGAATAAAGCCATGCGGGAGCTCATGCCCGACGCAGTGAAAGGAATAACAGCCTGGCGCAAAGCTTTCTGCCAGCCCTACGACCAGTATGACACGGACAAGCTCCTGGAGCTCAGTGCCGCCATTGATGAGCTCTGGCAACAGGTCATCCGGGAAAGACGGGAAGCTGTAGCAAAAACCACCAAAAGTCCACGCCTCTGGGGACAGCCCCACCGCCAAAGTCCCACTCCCCTTTATGAGGAACAGGACAGGATCGCCGCGGAACTGCAGCGGCCCTATACAGCCTTCCGCCGTCTCAAACTCATCATGGACTACTGGTGCGCCCTCTGGTTCTGGCCTCTGGATCAGAGCGAGCTCCTACCCACCCGGGACAGCTTTCTCCTGGAGGTGGAGCTCATCCTCAAAGGAACCGTCACAGGAGGAGATGCGGAATCGCTTTTCATGGGTCTGGAGCAGGAAGAGGCTCTCAGTGCCGACCATGTGGCCTTTGTAAAAAAATTCGGCAGAGTCAATGTGGATACTCTCTGCAAAGATGTGCCACGCCTCGGCCTCGTCCAGGAAATTGCAAAACAACGAAACTTCCTTCATTGGGAACTCCAATTCGCGGAAGTCTTCGCTGACAAGGGAGGCTTCGATCTCATCCTCGGAAATCCACCGTGGATCAAGGTTGGATGGAATGAAGGAGGCCTTCTCGCCGAATTTGAGCCTTTCTTTGCCCTCAGAAAACTCTCAGCTGACGCCATGGCCCGACAAAGACACAAATATCTGACTCAGGAAGTACGACTCAAAGAATACTGCTCTGAATTTGTGGGACAAACGGCCACCAAAGCTTTTCTCAATGCCCGACAAAATTACCCACTTCTCGAAAAAATTCAAACCAATCTATACAAATGTTTCATTACCCGATCTTGGGAAATCGCAGCCGAAGGAGGAGTTATAGGCCTAGTTCATCCTGAAGGCGTTTATGACGACGCCAGGGGAGGGCGTTTACGAAAGGCTCTTTATATCCGCCTGAGAGCGCACTTTCAATTTATCAATGAGCTTATTCTATTTGATATAAGTCATACAAGACATTACAGCATAAATATATATGAAAATAAAATAGGGAAACCCATTTCTTTTCTTCACATGTCGAACCTATTCCATCCTCTCACCATTGACGGCTCCATGCAACACGATGGAGAGGGGAATGTACCGGGGTATAAGAATGAAAACAATCAATGGGAATTACGACCTCACAGACACCGCCTCCTGACAATCGATAAAGACAGGCTGAAGCTCATGGCTTCTCTCTATGATTCCCCTGGAACACCTCCTCTGGAAGCCCGCCTTCCTGTTATTCACAGTGAAGAAATTATACAGGTTCTGAAAAAAATAGCCCACCAACATCGGCGTCTGAGTGATTTAGACGATCTGTTCTTTTCTACGGTTATGTTTGATGAAACTTATGCCCAACGGGATGGCATTATCCGCAGGGAAACGCAGCAGCTGAAAGACGTCAGGGACTGGGTACTGTCAGGTCCTCATTTCTTTGTGGGAACCCCCTTTGCTAAAACGCCCAATGAAGGTTGTAAGCACGGTCTTGATTATACCTCCATTGATCTCACGGTCATAGATCCTGACTATTTGCCTCGAACGAATTATCTGCCTGCTTGTTCCCCTGAGGAGTATAAGCAGCAGACGCCCCACTGGAAAGAGAAAGCCGTAACGGAGTTTTTCCGACACGTTCATCGGAGGATGTGTGACACTACAGGTGAAAGGACATTGATCTCCACCATTTGTCCACCAGGAGCTGCACACATCAACACTGTCTTATCCGTCGTTTTTGACGACTATATTACCCTATGTCTGGTGGAAGGCTTGTTGCACTCTCTGGTCTATGATTTTTTTATTAAGACCACTGGCAAGAGCGATCTTTTCATAGATACTTTTGTGCAACTCCCGTTACCATCAACTGAAACGCTGAATCAGGAAATTGTAACCCGTGCTTTGAAATTGACCTGCCTCACCTCTCATTACGCTGACCTTTGGAATGCCTTGATGCCTACGCCCTGGACTTGGGAGAGTGCTTTACGCACAGATCTGGAGCGACGTCAGGCATTGGTGGAGCTGGATGCTCTGGCTGCTCTGGCATTGGATCTGACGGAGGAGGAATTGATTACGATTTACCGGGTTCAGTTTTCTGTGCTGCAAGGTTATGAACAAAACAACCGCTATGATCGTTTAGGGCGGCTGGTTCCTGGGGCGGTATTGAAGCTTGCGGAGCAGATGGAGGTGGATATTCGTGAGCCTTTGAAGCGGAGCGGGTACCGTGGGGATGGGGCCTTGTTGGGCGAGGTGGTGTTGCCGGGAGGTGAGAGGAGTGTGGGTATCCGCTGGGAAGACCCTAAAATGGAACCACGGATGGAACGGGTATATGTGCCTCCCTTCAAGAAGAACGACCGTGAAAAGGATATGAGGGAAGCTTATAGAAGATTTAAAAAATTGAACCACGGATGAAGAGAATTGGACCAGGTCAATCACGGAACACACGGAAAGAAGAAAATAAAGGCATAAAAAAAATAAGAAGTAAATACACAGGAAACAAAGGCTTTATATTTCTTTTTTGTTTTTTGTTTTAATCCAGTGAATATTATTACCCGCATATCTCTTTCATATCATCAACTATATTAGTCAACCCGTATATAAGCATAAAACAATAAGAGGTAAATACACGGGAAACAGAGACTTTATATTTCTTTCTTTTCTTTTTTCTTTTCCTCAAGTAAATGCTATTATCTTTACATCTTCATCATGTCATCAACTTTATTGATCAACCCAAACAAAAACAAAAAAACAAGTTAAATGAAATCTTTTCCTCTGTGCTTAATCCTTCAATCTACTATCCATCTTCAAAAGTCTTTTCCCGTGTGTTCAGTGTGTTCCGTGGTCCAATTTCTTCCGTGTGTTCAGTGTGTTCCGTGGTCCAACTCTTCCGTGGTTTAAAGAGGTTGTTTCATGATCCCTGGTATTATCGCTAACGAGCTCAAAGACACCTTGTTGGATTTTCTTGATACAACCTTTTCTTTTCAGGACAAAGATGTTGCTGAGCGGTTGCAGGCTTTTCTCTGTGATCCGAAGGAGGGTATATTCAAGGGCCCTTATGTGAACATGCAGCTTCCTTATCGGCGTGGCGACATGTCGGAGGCTGCGCGTTATCTGGAGGTTCACCCCTCTTTTCATCCTTATCTGCATCAGTTGAGTGCCTTTCACCGTCTTTCGAGTCTGAAAGGTCGTCAGCCTCTGTCGACGGTGGTGACCAGTGGCACGGGCTCGGGTAAGACGGAGTGTTTTCTCTATCCCTTATTGGATCATTGTTACCGTATGGCAAATGGTGCGATCCGTCAGCCGGGTGTGAAGGCGGTGATTCTTTATCCCATGAATGCTCTGGCTTCGGACCAGGCGAAACGTTTTGCGGAGGTGATCTGGGGTGACAAACGCCTGCAGGGGAAAGTGCGTGTGGGCATGTATGTGGGCGAACGTGAGGGTGATGTGGCCCGTCATACGACGATGGGTCCTGATCATGTGATTACGGACCGTGATACCCAGCGCAATCAACCTCCCGATATTCTGCTCACCAATTACAAGATGCTGGATTATCTGTTGATCCGCCCGGAGGATCAGAAGATCTGGCAGTATACAAGCGGGAAGAGCTTACGTTATCTTGTGCTGGATGAGCTTCACAGTTATGACGGAGCGCAGGGCAGTGATGTGGCCTGTCTGATCCGGCGTTTGAAGGCGAAGCTCGGCATTGAGCCCGGAGGGCTTTGTTGTGTGGGTACGAGTGCGACGCTGGCGGGTGATGCTTCGCAGGCCAAGGGCGATCTGGTGGCCTTTGCGGAGCGTCTTTTCGGGGAGCGCTTCGGTCTGGCGGCTGTGATCAGCGAAGAGCGTGAGGAAATGTCGGTTTATCTGGATGCGCCTTCGCTGGATGACAACAAATTTCCGGAGGTGAAGAGCGTTGACGAGCTGCTTCCGGGGCTGGAGGAAAGTATTGAGGACTATGTGTCACGTCAATGCGGCTTGTGGTTTCAGGATCCGACGCTGAGCCCTCTGGAGCGGGGCCGGGTTCTGAGTGAGCACAGCTTTCTTCGCACGATTCTGACGAATCTGGAAAACAGTGTGACCGAATGGGGCGAATGGCGTAAGCGAATTGCGGCGTGGGACCCTGTCTTTGAAACTTTTTCCGTAGAGAAACAGAATGCGTTGCTCCAGTCTTTTCTGAGCATTATCAACGAATCGAAAAAGGATTTTGACGGCTTTGTGGCGCCTTTCCTGGCCTGTCAGGTTCAGCTGTGGGTACGGGAGGTGAGGCGGCTCATGCGCCGGATCTCTCCGGAGCCGGCGTTTTTCTGGCGCGATGAGGTGCCTTTGAACTCGGAGATCACAGGCTTGCCCATGGTCTATTGTCGTGACTGCGGGCATACGGGCTGGCTGACTTTCAAACGGAAGGCGGACAGTCGCGTGAGCGAAGATCCGCGGGAAATTTACAGGGAATTTTTTGACCGGGGCGCCAGAACTTGTTATCTCTTTCCTCATGAAAAAGGGGATGCCCTGACGGGTACGAAGGATTTTTTATGTTCGTGCTGTCTGGAACTGAGCCACAATCCTGTGTGTCAGCAATGCGGGGGGCCGGGAGTGGCTGTGACAGCGCACAGGCGGATGAGCCAGGGACAGTTTCCGCGGGACATGCAGCAGTGTCCGCGCTGTGAGAGCGAACATGCCTTGTCTGTGGTGGGTTCTCAGGCGGCGAGTCTTTCGTCTGTGGCTGTGAGCCATCTGTATATCAGTCCTTTCAACAGGGACAAGAAGATGCTTGCCTTTACGGATTCCGTACAGGATGCGAGTCATCGGTCGGGCTTTTTTGCGGCACGTACTTTTCGTTTCAATCTTCGTACGGCATTACAGACCCTTCTTGAGAAAGAGGAGTCCGGGGCGATGCCTCTGAAAGATTTCGGTGACAAACTGGTGGATTATTGGCTGATCAGGATGGATGGCGACTGGAAAAAGCTCATCGCCACCTTTTTGCCGCCTGATCTGGCGCCCATGCCGGAATATACGGCGTTTATCACGGGGCCGGACAGGAAACCGGACAAGAAATTTTTGAAGAGATTCATGAAGCGGCTCCGCTGGGAGATCAGCATGGAGTTCGGGCTCAACTGTCGCACGGGCCGGAGTCTTGAGAAGGTGGGGTGTTCCACGGTCTGCCTGGATCCGGCGCTTCTGGATGAGGCGGCGGAAGCGCTGGAGGAGGCGCTGCGTATCCATGAGGCGAATCTTGCAGACATCAGCCGTGAGCGGCTCCGTTATTTCCTGCTGGGCTGGCTGACCCGGGCCCGTCAACGGGGAGCCGTGTATGATCCGCTGTTGAAGCGCTATGGCCAGAATCAGGGGAACAGGTATTTCCTGACGAAGAAGAATGAGCCTCTCATGTCGCCTTTCAGTTCTGAAAGCCGACTCCCCCGTTTTCTTTCTCTGGGTTTGGGCGAGACAGTGTTTGACCCTCTTTTGCGCTTCGGCGGAGGCAGTGCCAATTGGCATTCCAACTGGGTCCATCGCTCTTTGCAGATTCCTGATACAGCTGGTGACGTGAATGCGCTGTACAGACATGCTGTGGCTGTTTTGGCGAAGGTGGGTGTGCTGACCCTTATCCCGAAGACGAAGGACGAGGTTTATGCCATCAATCCGGATGCTTATCTGATCACCAGACATACGGCCTTCTTGCGCGGTTCCGGGATGGATCACGCCTTGACTGTTGCGGCTGACGATCTTCGCTTCTGGGAGGGGATGCCCTGTCTGGGTTGGTTATCGGAGGATCTTTATCAGGCTGATGAGGAAGGAAGAGATTCTTTCTATGTGAAATTTTACCGTCGTGGCCAGGTTGCCCGCATCTTCAGCCAGGAGCATACGAGTATTCTGAACCGGGCGCGCCGTGAGAAGGTGGAAGATCTGTTCAAGACGGGGAAAGTGGCTGATGCTCCCAATCTGCTTGCCTGTACGCCAACGCTTGAAATGGGTATTGATGTGGGAGATCTGTCGTCGGTCATGGTCTGCTCCATCCCGCCTACGGCTACGAATTATCTGCAGCGCATCGGCCGGGGCGGCCGGAAGACGGGGAATGCGCTTGTACTGGCTCTTGCCAATATGAAGCCGCATGATCTTTTTTTCTTTGAAGATCCATTTGAGATGATCGGGGGAAGCGTGAATCCGCCGGGTTGTTATCTGGATGCACCGGAGATGCTGAAACGTCAGTTTCTGGCTTTTTGCCTGGACAGCTGGGCGCGGGAGGATCGTCAGGCCGTGATGCCCGCACAGGTGGGCTTCATGCTTGCGGGGTGGCGCAGGGGCGGGTATCCCCTTTCCTTTCTGAAGTATGCGAAAGAACATGGACTTGCCCTGTGTGATCTTTTTTTGAGTTATTTTGATGAGGTGGTGACAGAACCGAACCGGGAGCGGCTCCGGGACTATGCGAAGTCGGAGCTTTATGAGCAGCAGCTTATCAGTTGTCTGGAAAAGGAAGAGGCCGATCTGAAGCGGCTCCAGCAGCAGATGGCTCGTGTGCTCAGTGCGATCAAACAGGTTGAAGAGGATCCGACATCGGTGGAGGATGAGAAGAAACGACTGCGGGATCTCAAAATGGAGCGTTCCATGCTGTACAGCACCATGAAAGAACTCCGTGAAAAATATCCGCTGAACCTCTTTACGGATGAAGGGTTGATTCCCAATTACGCTTTTCCGGAGACAGGGGTGAAACTGTATTCCGAGATATACGGAGTACAGGGCCCGGAAGGTGAGCCGGAGATGGAAAGCCATGAGTATATCCGCGGGGCGGGTATGGCCATACGCGAGCTGGCACCCTTCAACACTTTCTATGCGGAGGCGCGCAAGGTGGTTGTGGATCAGGTGGCAACGGAGGTGGGCGGCGAATATCTTTTGAAGGAATGGCGTTTTTGTGACAAATGCCACTATGTGGAGACGCTCATTGAGGATAAGGGGAAGAGCATGTGTCCGAAATGCGGCAGTGAAAACTGGAGTGATCACGGACAGAAGCATATGACCCTTCCTTTACGGCGTGTGTCGGCCCGTGTTCCGGATCACAGGAGCCGGAGCGGCGATGAGAAAGATGAGCGGGAAGAAGAGTATTACACCCTTTCTGATTTCTTTGATGTGCAGGAGGAGAACTGGGACAGGGGCTATACGATCCGGAGTCTTCCTTTTGGTTTTGAGTATCTGAAAGAGGTGACACTTCGTGAGGTGAATTTCGGAGTAAGCAGCGGCCGCGATAAAATGATGCAGGTGGCGGGGAGTCCCGTATCTGAAGATGGCTTTGTACTCTGTCATTATTGCGGGGTGGTACGTAAGAAGAAGAATGAAGATCCGAAACACCGGTATTGGTGCCGGTGGGAAGGTCGCAAATCGGAAGATCCCTGGGTGAAGGTCTATCTTTACAGACAGCTGGAATCGGAGGCCATCCGTATTTTACTGCCTGTATCCATTCTGGAGGCGGAGGAGAAGCTTGCGACTTTCAAGGCCTGCCTGGAATTGGGGCTGAAGAAGAAGTTCAAGGGCAATCCCCTGCATCTGCTGGTTCGTGAGCAGCCCGTGCCGGGACTGGGCGGCGATGGGGAGTCCAAACATTTTCTGGTGCTGTATGACAAGGTGCCCGGCGGAACGGGATATCTGAAAGAATTTGTGCATAAGCCTGAAGGGTTCAAGAGCCTGCTGGTTGAGGCGTGGAATACCCTGAAAAGCTGTGAATGTCGCCAGCGCGAAGGGGCGAAGGGCTGTTACCGCTGTTTGTATGCTTATCAGGGCCAGCATTCTCTGAAGAATATTTCCCGGGAACTGGGTATTGAAATGCTGGAAAAGATTCTTGAGCACTGGGACGAGCTGGAAGAGGTTCAGACGCTTGAGAACATTGAACTGCCGGATAATTTTGTTGAGAGCGAACTGGAAGGGCGGTTCATTCATATTCTGGCGGAGCATTTTAAAGAAGTGCAGTATAAGTGGACACGGTATCTGCGTCAGGGCAAGCCCTGTCATCGTGTGACCCTCGGAGGGCGGGAATGGATTCTTGAGCCGCAGGTATCGCTTACGGATGCCCAGGGAGTAGCGCTTTCTTCCAGGCCGGACTTCGTGTTCTGGCCGGCCAGAGAAGAGGCGGGGCTGTTTCCTGTGGCTGTGTTTCTCGATGGATTCCGTTATCATGTCATGCCTGAAGAGGAAAAGGCGCGCATTGCCGATGATATCCGCAAGCGCATGTCCATTTTGCGTTCCGGCCGTTTTCGGGTGTGGTCACTCTGCTGGGATGATATCAGGGAGTTTTCGGAACAGAAGCAAAAGGATGAGGCGGGCAGGCCCGTCACTTTTTTCTCCAATCTGGCTGTCCGGAAGAATGTTGCCAGAAAGATTGTGGAAGCCGATGGTATCTTTGATGGCATGATGGTTGAAACGACAGGGGTACAACTTCTGTTGGAATATCTCATGAATCCGGATGGCCTGCACTGGGGACGGAACATAGCGGCGCTGACTTTGAGTGCCTTGACAAGCTGCCGGGATAAACAGCAGGTGGAGGCCTGTTACGAGGCAATGCTGTCGCAAAGGGTTGCGGACTGGCATGAGGCGGATCCTGTGAAGGGGATGCTGGGCCCTCTGGCCGGGCTCTTTGAGATGAACCTGCTTGCTTTGCTGGTTTCCTGTGATGCGAAAGCGGCCGCCGTCTTCCGGTGGGAGGAGATTCAAGCCCTTCTGCGAATAGAAGATGATCGCTTTGCCAGACAAAAAGAAAATTACAAAGAGATCTGGCGGTGCATGCTGGGTACGGCCAATCTCTTGCAGTTTCTGCCGGGCTTCCAGTGGGTGAGTCGTGCACTGGTGGAAGAAAGAGAAATCGGCGTGGTAGCTGCGCCCCTTCCCGATCCGTCCTTGCCGGAGTCTGGCGGAGAACTGTCGGAGGTGTGGACCGAGGCGCTGGAGTTGTCGGATCCGCTGGTTCACGAACTGTTGAGGAGCTGTGCGGCGGCTGGCAAAGCACCGCCTGAGATAGGCTTTGAGTTGGCCGGTGCCAACGGTCGGATTTGTGCCGAAGCGGAGTTGGCCTGGATGGATGGGCGGGTAGCTGTGCTTACGGAAGATCAGGAGGAATTTGTGGAGGCTTTTGAAGAACAGGAGTGGCTGGTGTTTCTGGTGGGCAGGTCGGACAGAACAACAGAGATTCTTGATGCTTTGTCATAAACCTGAAGGAGTGTGCCGTGTTTTTTCACTCTTTCCGGGACAGGCTCTTTTTCATGATAAACTGGTTGTACTTAATTCAAAAGACTTTTAAAAACAATGGGACGGCCGATCGGACAGGACAGGGCCGCCTTCTGTGAGAGAAATATCTTATGAAACCTACTGTTGCCATATCCAGTGATTTTCTGAATGCCTTTTCGCGCATACCCAGGTCGCAGCAAAGACGGGTACGCGAATTTATGGAGCGCTTCCGTGAGAATCCGACTTCGTCGGGTATCAATTACGAGAAGATCCATGCTGTGCGGGATGAGAAGATACGCACCGTGCGGATCAGCCGCGATTACCGGGGTATTGTATTGCATCCGGAACGGGGGAATGTCTATATCCTTTTGTGGGTGGATCATCATGATGAGGCCATGGAATGGGCCGGTGAACGTGTCTTTGATGTAAATCCAACGACGGGTGCGCTGCAAGTGGTGAATGTCAACGCGGCTGAGCAGATGCCTGAGGCTCGGAAGGAAGAGTCTGTATCGGAAACAGCGGAAGCACTCTTTACTCATGTGAGTGATCGGGACCTGGCGTCTGTGGGGGTGCCCGCCGTGCTGATGCCTTCTGTACGTGCATTGAAAAACCGGAACGCTTTGTATGAGCTGGAGAAGCATTTGCCTGAAGAATCAGCTGAAGCTTTGAGATGGCTGGCTGAGGGTTTCACGGCGGAAGAGGTTCGGGAGGTAACTGCGGGTACGGCCAAGGTTGCAGCTGTCAATACAAATGACTTTACGGCGGCGTTGAAACATCCCGACTCGGAAAGACGTTTTGTTACCATCAATTCGCAGCATGATCTGACAGCCATTCTCAGTGCGCCCCTGGAAAAATGGCGTGTTTTTCTGCACCCGGCGCAAAAACGGATGGTGGAGAAACGGTTCAATGGACCCGCAAAGGTGACGGGTGGAGCGGGAACAGGTAAAACGGTGGTGGCCATGCATCGGGCCCGCTATCTTGTACGGGAAGTATTTACGGAGAGTACGGATCGTATTCTGGTGACTACCTTTACCAAGAACCTGGCAAAGGATGTGAAACAGAATCTGAAGAATCTCTGTGGCGATGAGTTCAAGAGAATCGAAGTGGTACATTTGCATGACTGGGCCGTGAAATTCATGAAGATGCAGGGCTTCTCCTTTCAGATTGCGACAGATGATGACAGGGCCGGATGTTGGAACAGGGCTGTCGGTTATACGGGCCAAATCGAATGGAGTCTCCACTTTTTGCGGGATGAATGGGAAAAAGTCGTTCAGAATAATGATCTGCAGACGCGACAGGACTATCTCAAGGTACGGCGTGTCGGGCGGGGAAAAACCTTATCCAGAAAAGATCGTGCCGCATTGTGGGAGGTCTTTGAACAGTATCGTGATGCCTTGAAGGAACTGGGGAAAGTGGAATGGAGTGATGTGATCCGTCAGACCCGCTTGTATCTGGAAGGCAAGTCGCGGCTGCCCTATCGGGCTGTGGTGGTGGATGAGGCGCAGGACTTTTTTGAAGAGGAATGGCGGCTCATCCGGGCCCTGGTTCCGGAAAACCCCAATGATCTGTTTATTGTCGGCGATGCACACCAGCGTATTTATGGGCCGTCGGTAGTGCTGGGACGCTGTGATATCAATATCCGGGGACGGTCGCACAAGCTCCGGATCAATTACAGGACTACAGAGCAGATCAAGAACTGGGCATTGGCCTTGTTGCACGGCATTGATGTGGATGATCTGGATGGCGGGATCGATGATCAGGCAGGTTATACCTCGCTCTTTAACGGGCCGGAACCGGATATCCATTTCTTTCATTCCCTGCATGAGGAGAAGGACTTTCTGGTGCAGCATTGTCGGGAACTGCTGAGTCACGGACGCGCTGAGGAAGATATCTGTGTGGCCGCCCGTAATGCGCGTATGCTGAAAACAGAATATCAGCCGGTATTGCAGGAGGCTGGGTTCAATACGGCCATTCTGGACAAGGACAGCGATGGCTCCGAGCCTGGTGTACGTCTGGCGACGATGCATCGGGTGAAAGGGCTTGAGTTTCCCTGTGTCATTCTCGCCGGAGTAAACGAAGGTGTAATCCCCTATCAGCGAAAAGGGATTGACGACGATCCTGTGGCACAACAAGAACACAACGTGCGGGAACGTTCACTGCTTTTCGTGGCGGCTACGCGCAGTCGGGACTCATTGACGATAACATCTTCAGGACATGCCAGCCCCTTTATCAAATTATCACGGTAGAAGATATTCAAGAAATTGAACCAGGTCAATTTCTTCTGAGGTCTTAATCCAGTGAATAATATTACCTGCGTATCTCTTTCATGTCATCAACCATATTAATCAACCCAAACAAAAGCAAAATAAAACAATTAAAAGAAACTTTCTCCTCTGTGCTTAATCCTTCAATCCACTATCCATCTTCAAAAGTCTTTTTCCGTGTGTTCAGTGTGTTCCGTGGTCCAATTCTCCGTGGTTCAATTCTCTTGTATTTAAACGGCTTTCCTTGCTAGAATAGCGCCTGCGCCGGGATGGCGAAATCGGCAGACGCACCGGATTCAAAATCCGGCGGTAGCAATACCATGAGGGTTCGATTCCCTCTCCCGGCACCATTTTTTCAGCCTTTGCAGTGATGCAAGGGCTTTTTTTATGAGCATCAGCTTACTGTCCGATTCCAATAATTACAATTTGGCAGCGATTCCGGATTATACTGGATGCTGTGAATGGATAAACCCGAATCTTCATGGGAGTAGATTGATGCGTATTTTTTCTTTTATGTTTTGCTTGGCTGTAGCGCTTGCGTGTGTTTCAGGATTTGCCGAGGACGAGCTCAAAAGGCTGTATGTGTCGCCGGAAGGGAATGATGCCTGGTCGGGCACTCTGGAACAGCCGGACCCGGCCGGCGGGGATGGTCCACTGGCGACTGTCGCCGGGGCGCGGGATGCCTTGCGGCAATGGCGGGCCGTGACAGATGGGCATGACAAAATTCCCGTGGAGGTGCTCCTTCGCGGGGGTAAATATGCGATCACATCGCCCATCGTCTTTGAACCGGAAGATTCAGGGACTCGTCATGCACCCGTCGTCTACAAGGCTTATCCGGACGAGGTGCCTGTTCTTTTCGGCGGGCGGCGTATTGATTCCTGGGAGATTCGTGAAGATCGCTGGGTAGCCTCTGTTCCCGAAGCTCAGGGCGATGATTTTGCTGTGGGCGCTTTCTGGGTGAATGGCGAGCGTCTCGATGCGGCACGTTTCCCGAAGGCGGCCCACACGGCTGGTGATTATCCGGCGGAGTCAGACTTTTTTTACACGGATGGCGCTGTTCTGATTGAAGACGCGAAAGAAGGGGAAGAAAAGAAAAGCAGTACCCGGCTACGTTTTCACCAGGGCGATATCCTGGACTGGACAGGTCTGGATGAGGCTGTGTTCGTGGTATTCCATTCCTGGGCGACGTCTCTGCATCGCGTGAAAGCGGTCGACTTTGAAAAGCGCATTCTGGAGTTCACAGGTGCGGCGCGCTGGCCTTTCACTCGCTGGCTGGACAGGCAATGGTTCTTCGTGGATCATCTGCTGGATGCACTGGACACTCCGGGCGAATGGTGTCTGGAACGGAAGGCGGGACTCTTGCATTATATCCCCCGGGCCGGAGAGACGCCGGATACGGTGGAGGCGGTAATTCCGCTGACCCGTAAGTTTCTGTCGCTGACAGGCGTTCCTGAGAAGCAGGCTTTTGTTTCCCATCTTCATTTTGAAGGGATTCATATGCGCTATGGCGACTGGCCCATCGGTAAAGAAGGGCACAGTGACGGTCAGGCGGAAACGAGCGTGGGTGCGGCCATCGAAACACGGGGCGCCCGTCATTGCGTCTTCCGCGATTGCGAGGTGTCTCATGTGGGCAGTTACGGGATCTGGCTTCGCCTGGGAACGCAGAATACCGTGGTGGAGCGTTGCGCTTTCACGGATCTCGGCGCAGGCGGTGTCCGGATCGGCGAGGGTCATGATGCGGAGCTGGTTCCCTGTCTGACAGAGCACAACACTCTGGACAACTGTCTGCTTCATGATGGCGGCCGCATTTATCGCAGCGCCGTGGGTGTATGGATCGGCCGGAGTTCGCACAACACGATCTCCAGAAATGAGATTTGCGATTTCCGTTATTCGGGCGTGTCCGTGGGCTGGTCCTGGGGATATGCGCCCACGTCGGCCCATCACAACAAAATTGTGGGCAATCACATCCACAATCTGGGCAAGGGCCAGTTGAGCGATATGGGCGGAATTTATACCCTGGGCGTGTCGCCGGGGACTGAACTGTGCAACAATTATATTCATGATATTCTGTCGAACGGCAACATTTCAGGAGGCTGGGGCTTGTATACTGATGAGGGCAGCACCTATATTCTGTTGCGGGACAATGTGATCTGCAACACCCGTACGGGCGGTTTCCATCAGCATTATGGCCGGGAGAATCAGGTTGTGAACAATATCTTCGCTTTCTCCCAGCGTGATCAGCTGATCCGGTCGCGGGAGGAAGAGCATGTTTCTTTCTTCTTTGAGAAAAACATTGTCTATTTCAAAGAGGGCGGACTTCTGGGGAGCACCTGGAAGAACGGAAATTATGTTCTGAACGATAACTGTTACTGGGACGCTTCGGGCCGGGAGATCCGCTTCAAGGATCAGTCTTTTGCGGAATGGCAAAAAGGGGGTCAGGACAAAGATTCTGTCATTGCGGATCCTTTGTTTGTCGATGTTGAGGGGCGCGATTTCACTCTGGCTGAAGATTCTCCGGCACTGGCATTGGGTTTTGAGCCCATCGATCTGTCTCTTTCAGGTCTGTATGGTGATGCGGAGTGGGTTGGCCGTGCGAAGTCGCTGAAGCGTATTTATGAGCATGATATTGAGTAAGGTTTTTGGCAATAAGGAGAATGTTTTATGGACAGTGTATGGAACTTGACAGAATCCCTGGCCCTGGATGTGCACTGGCGCGCGTGGCGTCTGGGCTTTGAACCTCCTTTGGGGGAAGTGAATATTTCTACCTTGCGGGGCATCTGGGGTGCGGCTCTCCATGATCTTGCACCGGGTATTTACGACATTGTTTTTGAAGGGCGATGGGCTGAGGACAAAAAGAATCCTTTGTATATCATCCGTCCCAGTCTGGACGGCAGGGATCTGGAATGTATTTTCATCGGAAGGGCGACAGAGTATGAAGAGGTGTTGTTTGCGGCCTGGAATCTGGCGGGCACACGCGGATATGGCAAGACGCGCATCCCCTTTTCTCTGGGTGCGCAGGAGCTGATTGCGGAAGGGCCTGATTTTTTGAAAGGCAACAGCTGGCGTGAAAACAATCCTGTGGTGCTCTTTTTCGCACAGCCTGTAAGGCTCATGCGGGGGGGTCAGCTCATTGCCGCTCCTTCGGTGCGTGACGTTGCATTGGCGGCCATGCGCCGTGTATGGAATTTTCAAACCAAGTCCCCCTCTCTCGCGCAACGTGATGCGTCAAGACTGATTCTGGATCTTTGCGATTCAACGCCGACCCTTTATGATGCTTCCCGTCCCATGCGTTATGTGCGTTATTCGGCTCGCCAAAAGGCGGAAGTGGAGTATCGCTGTGTCAGCAGTGCGCTGGCTTTTCCCGAAGGAGCCGGGCCTTTGCTTCCTTTGTTCGATGCCTGTCAGTGGCTCCATATGGGCAAAAATACCATTTTAGGCTTGGGCCAGGCTTTGCTGGACGACTTTGACGAAAACGAGATCTCTTGAGTTTTATGTGTTTGTTTCAACCCATGACGGATATTTCATGAATACCTTCATCCGCTCCACACTGGTGTCATTGTTTGTTTCGGCTCTTTTCATGTGTCTCCCGGCTGTGGCCCAGGACAAGCCCGCAGTTGCTGTTCCTGCTGAAGCTCAGGGAGAAGGGGCCGGTGCGAATGATTCTGAAAAGGCTGGTCGTGAAGAGCTGATTCTCAGTCTGGAGACCCGGATCAGCGAGGTGGAAATCCAGATTCAGCAATGGCTTGAACAGGAGTCGGCCAGTGCTGTGGGTATTACGGAATTCACTTTTACGGCTTTGCAGGCCAGGATCAGCACACTCCGGAAAATGCAGTCGGCCTGGCAGCGGCACGCCAATGCGCTGAGCGAATATGAAGTTCTGGAGGAGCGACACAGGCAATTTGAGGAGGAGCTGAAAAGTTTCGCACGCCTGCCCGAGGATCCGCCCTATACCATGGCTTTCCTCGATGGGCTTCGTGATCAGGCCCTGTTGAAGCAGATGGATATCGATGCGGAAAAACTTTCCTTGCGTGCCTACAAGGAACTGGCGGGCATGGAACAGTCGGATATCGCCCAAGCCAAAGCCACGCTGAACCGCACGGCTGAACAGTTGCGTCTGGCCTCGCAGGAGGACCGGGTGAATCTTCAATTTGAAAGTGAAACAGCCAGGCTGCAGGTTCAGGCGCAGGAAGCGGAGTATGAGGCGGCGACCATGGAGTTGAAGCGCAAGGAACGGCAGCTTCAACTTCTGGAAGGGGAATATACTTTTGCGAAAAAGAAGGGGGAGCTTGCACGCATTCAGACACTCTTCCGACAGGATGAGCTCGATGAGATCATGAAGCGTCAGGATGGGCTTGTGGAGGCTCTGACCACGGAAGGGAGCAAAGCCCGGGATGATATCGATCAGCATCGGAACAGAATGCTTGCAGCCGAACGCAGTCTGGCCCGGGCCACCGATCCTGACGCACAACAACAGGCCAGAAATGATCTGGATCATTTGCGCCGTCAGGTGGATGCAGGCCGTATCCGCATAGCCGGGATTGAGACGCTGCTGGAATATGAAGAAAGCGTCCGGCAACTGTGGCGCCTTCGTTTTCAAATCATCAATCCGGCTATGGCCGAAGAGCGTATTGATCTGGGGAAGTTGATTCCCGCTTTTATGGAACGCATGGTGGTCTGGGACAAAGAGCGGGATGCCGGGGAGCGGCGTTCCATCAGCCTGAGGGGCAAGATCAATGCTCTGGAATCCCAGCTGGAGAACTGGAAGGACGAAGATGGCAGCCGCAAACCGACGGAGCAGGAGCTGGAATCTCTCCGCGAAAACCTTCGCCTGAGAAATCGCATGCAGTTGCGTCTGGTGGAGGTCATCACCCTGGCGGAGCGTATTGTTGATGAGGCGCGTTTTCTCCAGAAAGAACGCTCCTGGATGCAGGTGGGGCGCGATGTGCTCCATCGTGCGAAAGACACCACTTCGCTGGCCTTTGATCATGAGCTTGGGGTCATCGGAGAGGAAAGCATCACGGGACGCAAAATTTTTTACATGATCGCCATTCTCGTGGTGGGACTGGTGGTGAGCCGCATGATCACCCGGATGATCCGCAATTATGCCGTGAACCGGCTGCACCTGCGCTCCAATGTGGTCATGATTGTGGCGAAACTGACCAACTACGTACTCTTCCTGACGGTGGTCTATTTCGCTTTGAATTATGTCAATATTCCTCTGACGATTTTCGCCTTTCTCGGAGGTGCCGTGGCCTTGGGTGTGGGCTTCGGTGCGCAGAATCTGATCAACAATTTTCTGAGCGGATTGATTCTCATGGGTGAACAACCCATCCGTCTGGGCGATATCGTGGAGATTGACAATAAGACAGGGACGGTGACCAATATCGGCGGGCGTTCCGTGCGGCTGCGCATGTTCAACGGCTACGATGTCATCATCCCGAACAGCAAGCTTCTGGAAACCAGTGTCATCAACTGGACCCTGACGGATAGGAAATACCGTGTTCAGGTGGATGTGGGCGTGTCCTACGACTCACCGACACGGGAAGTGGCGAAACTGCTGCTTTATGCGGTGACCGATCATGGTCAGGTACTGCAGGATCCTGCTCCCAAGGTGCTCCTTTCCGCCTTCGGCACCCATGCACTGGAATTCACGGTTTATTTCTGGCTGGAACGGGGTCCCCGTGTGGACGGGCCCATGATCATGAGCGATATCCGCCATCGTATCACCCGGCTCTTCCGTGAGGCGAGCATCGAAATCGCCTTCCCCCAGCAGGATGTACACTGGCGTTCCGGGGATCCGATCCGTGTGGAACTTTCGGAGACATTTTCGGAAGAAAAGAGCAGGAACGAAGGGACTGGGCGGCTTCCCTGATCACCGGGGATGCGTCATTCTCAGGTCATACGCAGTACTGCACATTTGAGATAAGCCGTCTCGGGCATGGCCGTGAGAACAGGATGATCGGGAGCAGCGCCACGCATCATGAGCAGTTGCAGTTGGCTGGCTGCACGTCTGGCTGCACGCTTCAGCATTTCTTCAAAGAGGGTGTTGTCCAGAAAATGGGAACAGGAACAGCTGATGAGCATGCCGCCGGGAGCCAGTTTTTTCAAGGCGCTGACGTTGATATTTTCGTAAAGAGCAAAGGCGGCGCGCTGCTGTTTTCTGCTTTTGGCGAAGGCGGGCGGATCCAGAATGATCACGTCATAGAGCCCGGAATCCTGCAAATGATTTTCCACTTTTTCGCGGAGAAACACACACTGCTGATCCAGCTCATTGAGGCGTGCATTCTCTTTCGCCTGATCCAGAGCGGCCTGGGAGGTATCGATGCAGGTTACGGAGGAAGCGCCGGCCCGGGCTGCATGCAGTCCCCAGAGGCCGTGATAACAAAAGGCGTCCAGAACACGGGCACCTGAGGCGAAAGGCTCCACCAGCGGCCAGTTCTCCCGTTGATCCAGAAAAAGACCTGTCTTTTGTGTGCTGGAGAGGGAGAGTCCCAGCTTCAATCCCTTCAATTCCACCTGAAAAGACTCCAGTGTCTCCCCCGCTTCGGAGCGACTGTCTCTGAAGGAAAAGGAGAGAAAGGAAATGCCCGGCCAGGAAAGCAGTATCTCTTCGAGAAGGGGCTGGTGTTTCTGATAAAAGGCGCAGCTCGTCTGTATGGAGAGGGCGGAATCGTAGCGGTCAATGATCAATCCGGGGAGACCATCGCTTTCGCCGTGAATCCAGCGGTAGAGTGTTGATCCCGGGAAAAGCTTTCGGCGCAGCTCTTCAGCATTGCGCAGACGCTTTTTGAAAAAGTCCCTGTCAATGCTGCTCTGATGAAAGGAGAGTATTCTTCCGCAGATGCCGCCCCGGGCCTGATAAAAAGCACGGCCTGTGAAGCGGCTGTTGGATGCGTAGACATCAAAGATATCGCCGTCTTCCAGCTCGGGCACCAGGGAAAATTCATTTCTATAACACCACAGATGTCCCCGCTGAATACGCCGTTCTTCCCGGGGCTTCAGCGTGGCTGTGGGACAGGATAAAGAGGCCACGGATCATTCCTGAAGTTGAAACAGCGGGTATCGCATGAGGCGACACCCGCTTTTTTCGAGATGAGAATAAAAGAAATCAGCCGCGCTGGGAGAGCACGTCCTTTTCATAGCTTTGGACATCGGACATCCAGGCACCGGCGGCGGGAACGTTCTGCTTCACACAGTAGTAGTTCCAGACGTCACCGAAGGGCATGGTCTTCAGTTCTTCGAGCATGGCCAGGCGGGCCGTGTAGTTGCCGGCCTTTTCCAGATCACGCAGCTGTTCGGTGGGCTCCAGAAGAGCGATGAGCAGCGCCTTGATCATGACACGGGTTCCGATGACCCAGGCGGCGAGACGGTTGATGCTGGCATCGAAGAAGTCCAGACCGATGTGAATGCGGCTTTCGAAGTTGTTCCGGATGATTTCTTCGGCAATGGCACGGATTTCATCGGTGAGCATGATGACGTGATCACTGTCCCAGCGCACGCCACGGCTCACATGGAGGAGCATCTCGGGGATGAAAGCCAGAACAGAGCTGATCTTGTCGGAAATGACTTCCGTGGGGTGGAAATGGCCCGCATCGAGGCAGAGCAGTATTTTACGGCTGAGGGCATAGCCCAGATAGAACTCGTGTGAACCGATGACACAGCTTTCCGAGCCGATACCGAAGAGCTTGCATTCCACAGCATCGAGGTTTTCGGAAGGACAGATCTCTTCGGCGAAAACGGCGTCGAGAGAGTCTCGGAGCAGCTCGCGGGAACGGTTGCGATCTACGGGCACATCCTTGAATCCGTCAGGGATCCAGACATTGGTGACGCAGGGTGAATTCAGAGCTTTGCCGAAGGCTGCGCCGATTTTTCTGGAGGCGATGCAATGATCAATCCAGAACTGACGGATACCGGCATCATAGCTGGAGAGGGTGAATCCGTCGTCCGCTTTGGGATGAGCGAAGCAGGTGGGGTTGAAGTCGACGCCCACGCCCTGCTCTTTGGCCCAGTCCATCCAGCCCTGAAAATGGGCGGGCTCCAGCGCGTCGCGATCCACTTTGGCGCCACCCGTTTCCGCATACATGGCATGGATGTTGAAACGATGTTTGCCGGGGATGAGGCTCAGTGCCTTGCTCGCATCCTGGCGCAGCTGATCGGGGGTTGTGGCCCGGCCGGGATAATTGCCCGTTGCCTGGATACCGCCGCCGCTCGCAGCGCTGAGATCTTCGAAGCCGACCACGTCGTCACCCTGCCAGCAATGGAGGGAGATGGGGATGGAAGCGAGGCGATCCATGGCCGCATCCACGTCAACCCCCAGGGCTCCGTAGATTTCGCGGGCATGTTCATACCCCTGTGTAATCTGTTTTTCGTTCGGTGCTGAAAACATGGTAAGACCCTTTCGTTTTGTATTTGTTCATAAAACAATCAATGGCGGAAGTCAGTCGCAGGGAAGTTTAATGGCGGCCACTCTCGCCGCTTGTTTATCTCTGTATTGTTGCAGTTTATCTCTGTATTCCGGGCGTGAATTGGCCAGAATAGAAATGGCCAGCAGCGCCGCATTGGTGGCTCCGGCCGTACCGATGGTCAGGGCGCCCACAGGTATTCCCGGAGGCATCTGTACCATGGCCAGCAGAGCATCCTGCCCGTTGTAGGCACCTGTTTGAATGGGAACGCCCAATACGGGTTTGGTCGTGAGAGAAGCGATTGTACCGGGCAATGCGGCTGCAAGACCGGCACCGGCGATAAAGACCTCCACGCCGGCCTCGTCGGCTGCACGTATGGTCTCGGCGAGCAGATCGGGCGTCCTGTGTGCGGAGAGCACCCTGCAGCAATGAGGCACGGCATACTCTTTGAGTGTGGAATGGGCGCGGTGCATGGTCTCCCAGTCGGATTCGCTCCCCATAATGACGGCAACGAGGGCTTTGTCACAGCAACACTCCATAATCTTATTCCTTTCTTTTCGTTTCGGAAAAGCAGATGTCTGTCATCACATCATGACTTGAACTAGAAATGTCTTTCAATATAATCCAGGGCTTCATTCAGATCGGGGAGAATTTTCGTGCAGAACTTCACCATCCAGGGCGACATGTTCTGATATTCTTCCGGGGAAAAAGCGATGACAAATTTACCCAGATCATGGGAGGCGTAAAAAACTTCCATGGCCGTACCGATGGAAGCTTTTGTGTAATTGACCAGAAGGATATCGGCCGTGCGCACATCCTGCAGATCAAATTCCACTATCTCATTGGCACTGTCGATTTCCCGATCCCGGAAGTTGCGCCGCATGGGATCGAGAAGAATGAATTTGCCGGCCAACCGTTCTTTGGCACGTTGCCGCCAGCTTTTACTGTCATCCGGCGAGGCGTCCATGATGGGCCCGCAAAGATAAATCGCTTTGGTCTGTGGAAGCATGAAGCAAAACACTCCTTATGAAAAAAAACTCAGTCCAGAACCAGAATACGCATGTTTCTGAAAGAGATGTCCTGGCCGTGATACTGAAGACCCACACGACCGACACGGCTCATATCTTTATAGGCGTTCTTGAACTTGTTGCGTGAACCGTCAGGATTTTTCCCCGCCTCCGTCCACTTGTCCAGATCCATGCCCGTAACCTGGGTGCCGTTGAGGAGCACATAAATATGACTGCCCTTGGCGAGAATGACGAATTCATTCCACTCACCCAGCTCCTTGAGCTCAGGAGTGCGGGGCGTGACACAGTCGAAGATGCCGCCGCAGCGATGCCGTGTGTTCTTCACCCCTTCATTATCCTGAAGGATCTGCACTTCTATGGCCGTGTTGATCCAGTCGTCCAGGTCGTTGCAGCGGAGAAAGACACCGCTGTTCGTGTCAGATACGCAACGGAATTCCAAGGCCAGGAGAAAATCGCCATACTCGTCTTCGGACCAGATATCCCCTTTGCCCGTGGCTGTGAGCACTCCTTTGTCATAGTCCCAGCCACCCTCTTCACAGACGGCGTTGGAAAGATCTTTTTTGAACAGCGGCTTCGCTTTGTCCAGATCCATGAGCAGGAACATGGCATCAGGAGGCAGAGTGATAAAGTTTTTTTCAGACCAGGTATCGGCCTGGATTTCGTTGGCATGACATCCAGCGGCTATCCACAGGAGCGAGAGAGCGATGAGGACAGTTGTTTTTTTCATGAGACAATTCCTTTTTTTCTGATGGTTCAGCCTTATACCCGGATCTGCGGTTTCACCCACTTCCGGGCTTCAACATGCACGGAACCTCCGGCGAGCCCGGTTGTCATTATAACAGCAATTCAGCAACGGGTTCGCCTGAATCCGCTACAAGATTCTTTGTGATTCCCAAAGACCCGATTTCTTATTCCTTTGGAAAAAGTCCATAAAGCATATCAATGGCCGCATCAGCCATGTGCCGGCCCGCATCGGACTGAAGCCAACGGGACAGGATGGGTCTTTGCCCATAGGCGCCCCGGTCGGCATGGTCCGTGTCAGGCACATAGGTGGAGACGCGGTCATTGGCCAGTTCAACAACAAAGGTACGGGGAGCCTGAGACCAGTATTTCACTTCCAGACCGATACGTACAAAGATTTCAGCCGGGAAAGCCGCCAATCCCACTTCACCGATACGCATGGTTTGTATGGGTACGGAAGTGGTCTTGCCGTCGTTGGCCCATTCGCGGACACGCCGTATATTGGCTTCTTCCATGATGCTGAGCTTTTCTTTCTTTTCCAGAGCGTCCATTTCCTTGAAAATGGCTTCATCACGGGTGTAGAAGGGCAGCTCAAGAACCTTATGCGCCACGGCCAGACTCGAATCGGTCATGGGTTCCGCCCGTTCCAGAGCCACCATGGCTGCTCCGGCCAGAGCCCGGCCCAGCTGTTCGGCTTTGGCGGGTCCGCTTGTGGGCAGGAAGGTTTTACCGTAGGGGTTGTGGTTGATATCGCCGCAGGTTCCCTGAAGAAGGAGGGTGACCATCTCTTCACCATAGACATCGGTGAGGGTATTGCTCATGAGTCCGGGCCAGTCTCCGGAAATGAAATCGGCACTGCCCCCGCCGATCACATCGGGGTGCATGGCGAAGTTGATGAGCACAGCAATGAGCTTTCCGCTTTCATCAACAGCGGAGAGGGTTTGCAGCGCGGGGTCAACAGGTCCTGCTGAACCGATGATTGTCTTGTCGCTGGCGGATCTGCCGAAGACTTCACTGCCGTCTTTGCGCCGGAAAATTCTGTTGAAAGAATAACCGGAAGCATCGGCCTCTCCTGCGCAGAGCCTGGCGGCAACTTTGCCTTCGTGGGCGTTGATCACGGCCTCGGCGATGCGGTGAACCAGGTCTTTGGTCCATTCTTCATCACGGGCCACGCTGCCTCTGGGGCGCAACTCCGGTCCCGTGTGGGTATGGGTGGCGCAAATCAGGATGTTGCCGGCGGGAATGCCGGTTTTCTCCTCAATGATGGCCTTGGCGGGGTCAGCCACTTCCGCTGTCATGCTGATCAGATCGCAGGAGACCAGGGCCAGTTGTGTTTCACCGTTGTCTATGACGACTGCACGGACAAAAATATCGTCGCGCACATAGGTCGCTTCGCGATCATGGAAATAACCGGCCAGCTTGGCGCCCAATGCCGGTGTCACGCACACACGGGCACGGCCTACCTGGAAGAGGGCGGGTTCTGCAGCCAAGGCCAGATCGCTCAGGCTGAACAGGATCATGAGACTGAGAACAAGAGAAAGGCGACGGGATCGAATTGAATCAAACATAAGGCTACTCCTTGTCTTTAACTACAGATCATTATTGACAATCAGCGGGTCAGGAGTAAAGTTTTTTATATTTCACTCCGTAAAGAGTGGAAAGAGTGAGGCTTGCGGAGAGCTGAAGAAAAGAAAAGCGGGAGGGTCAGATGGAGAAATCTTCACCCAGTGCATCAAGTTGCCGGAAGTGATCCTGCATCAGTTTTTCCAGAGAGATATTTGACAGGTGCTCAAAAAGCGCCTGGTTGACTCCCTGGTAAAACTGCCGCAGTGCGCAACGCTCGGGAGATCCGGCACAGTGGGTGATCTCATCGCAGCTGGCCAGTTCAATGGTGCCTTCCAGAACTTCAATGATTTCGGCCAGGGAGATGGTATCGGCTTTACGGGCAAGCATGAAACGTCCCCGGGCGCCACGGGTCGCTGTCACGAGACCTGCATGACGGAGCCGGGACATGAGCTGTTCCAGATATGCAGCGGGGAGCTTCTGGTTTTCAGCGATGTTACGGCCGGTAATGCCATCTTCATGACGTGCCAGTTCAACCATGGCGCGCAATCCATATCGTGCACGAGTAGAAAGTTTCATACCCAGATAATACTCAAAATTGCCTCTGTCATACAACCATCTTTATTCGAGCTGTTCCGGGCTGAAGGACAATTTTGGAAAAGCAGTTGTGGAAGGGCTGAAAAAAAAGAGGTCTTGTATGTTCAGGCGCATAAGGGGTATGATGACCTGTGGATCAGATCAATGGGACAGCTGTTTATAATGGCTTTGTAAAAACAGAACAATCATAAGGAGTATCTCCATGCTCTCCCCTCTTCTTTTGTGTCTTTCCCTGACGCTTTCGGCTGCGACTCCGGCGGAAGTGCCGGATCTTGTGGTGATGACTTACAACATTCATCATGGTGAGGGCCTCGATGGTGTGGTGGATCTGGAGCGTATTGCCGCTGTGGCCCTGGATGCCGGCGCGGACGTGGTGTGCTTTCAAGAGGTGGACAAGAATCTGCCGCGTACGAAAAAACGGGATATGCCCGTGCTTCTGGGTGAGATTCTGAAGATGGAATGTGTTTTCGGTGCGAATTATTATTTTGACGGGGGCGAATATGGCAATGCCATTGCAACGAAGCTGCCTGTGTTGAAGAGCTTCAATACTGCTCTGCCCAATCCCAACAATAAAGAGCCCCGGGGCTGCCTTTCCGTAACGGTGGAATGGCTGGGGCGGCCTGTGGATATTCTGTGTACCCATCTGGGGCTGACGGGTATTGAACGGCTGGCTCAGTCGGAGACCATCGCAGATCTGCCCGATGAAAATCCCTGTATTCTCGCGGGCGATATGAATGAACGTATCGATGCGCCGGGGATGAAACTCCTGCTGGAAAAGATGCAGGTTTCGCTGGATCAGGAAGAAGAGCCCATTATGGGCTCCATTCCGACGGAAAGCCCCAAAAGCAGGATCGATCTGATTTTCGCAAGTAAAGATCTGGAAATCACCTCCAGCCGGGTGATTCAGGATGATCGCACCAAAGTCGCCTCAGACCATCTTCCCTGTGTGGCCACCTTTAAATTCAAAGAAGATTCCGACGGGGGAAAAGAAGAAAAAGAATAAGCGGTGGTTATCCCCTCCCCTGGGGAAGATCAAAGAGCTGCTGCGCCCGTCGGGTAATGGTATCGCCTATGGCCAATGAAGCGGTCGCAGCCGGTGAAGGCGCATTGAGCACGTGGATCATCCGCTCTGTTTCCAGCAGATGAAAATCGTCCAGGAGCCTGCCCCGCCGGTCTACAGCCTGGGCCCGGACACCTGCGCCGCCGGGATGCAGATCTTCCTCTCTGATCTCGGGCAAGAGCCGCCTCAGAGCCTGGGCAAAGGCTGCACGGCTGAAGGAACGGTACATCTCATGCAGTCCCGTGCGCCAGTATTTTGTGCTCATGAGCCAGAATCCGGGCCAACTCGCCAGGGCGGCCAGATCGGCGGGACTCCACGCTTTCCAGGAATAGCCCTCCCGTTTCATGGCAAGAACAGCGTTGGGTCCGGCTTCAATCCCGCCGTCGATGCGTCGTGTGAAATGTACACCCAGAAAGGGAAAACGCGGATCGGGCACGGGATAAATGAGGTTTTGCACAAGTCCCGCCCGTTCCGGAGCCAGGGTGTAGTATTCGCCCCGAAAAGGAATGATGCGTATATCCGGCTTGAGTCCGCAAAGGCGGGCGACACGATCGCATTGGAGTCCGGCCGTGTTGATGAGCGCTCTCACCTGGAAAACTTCGTCCGCCGTTGTTTCGAGGGTGATGAAGTCCTGATGGAATCGGCATCTTTTGAGGCGCTGCTCTTTTCGGATCTCCACGCCATTGGCCTCGGCTTTTCCGGCGAAGCATTCAGTGAGCACGGAAAAATCCACAATGCCCGTTTCCGGTACATGCAGGGCGGCCCGGCCTGTGGCATGGGGCTCATGCTCTTTCAAGGCGCCAGCATCGAGAAGGCGGATATCCGTAAGACCGTTGGCCTCGCCCCTCCGGGCAAGTTCCGCAAGCCTCTCTTCTTCCTCCGCTGTTGTGGCGATGACGACTTTTCCACAACGTTCACAGGGAACCCCCTCTTCTCCACAAAAGCGGTATAAGGCATCACGTCCTTCTTTGCAGGTCCGGGCTTTCATGGACCCCGGCTTATAATACAGGCCGGAATGAACGACACCGCTGTTGTTGCCTGTCTGATGAGCTGCGAGAGAAGATTCGGATTCCAGTACCAGAATGGAAGCGCGGGTTTGAAGGGAAAGCCTGTACGCTGTGGCTATGCCCACGATCCCGCCGCCGATAATGGCAATATCGCGGCACTGTGATTCCATGTTTTTACGGACTCCTCTTGCTGCTCAGGCATTTGAAAACGTGACTGCTCTGAACAAGAGTATACACGAGAGCAGGGATAAGAATGGAGCGTGGAGGAGAGAGTGAAAAAGGAGTCTTTATCCGGAAGGGGCCTGGCTGACACACAAAGGGGAGCCGTTTTGCGTGCTCGTGCGTCGCACAACCATCATCACCACAGCATGCTCAACCTGCATGTACCCGACGCACCCGACAAAACGGCTCCGGGGGAGGTGTTTCCGACAGCTTTATACTGCTTTTCGATGGCGCTTCCAGCGCCTTGTCCTTGCCGGACTTGGGCAGGCTGTCTGGAAAACACGGACTGCACTTGTCGGCAAAACCGCCTGAACAAGGCGTCCTATGTAGAGAAGAAACAACGACGGAGGAGGAAGCTCCTTTTCATGGGCCGGTATCGGCGGGGTTGATGTTCCATCGCCGTTATCTTCTACTTTCAGTATACCATATATGTACAAAAAAGTGGGGATTATTTTTCAATAAAAAGAGTGGAAAAGAAGACGAAAAAAAAGAGGAAAGGAGGCACAACTCACCCGCGGAGAATGAGGGATAAAAGAGGAAGAAAAAAAATGGCGTCCCCAAGGGGATTTGAACCCCTGTCGCCGCCGTGAAAGGGCGGTGTCCTGGACCAGACTAGACGATGGGGACGCAGATGAAGACACAAGAACTGTGTCTTGACGGTGCGTAGTTTAGCAGATGAGAAAAGGTTAAATCAAATTTTTGCCCCGAAGCCGTCGGTTTGGGAGGAAAAGGGCGACTGAACACTATTCTCGCCCTCACCCCTGAAAAAGAGGCGGTGCCGGCACCGAAGCACTGACACCGCCTGCAAGTCTGAAGCTATGAGACCCCGTGAAGGCTGCATCAGTCATTCTTGACCGATACAGCCAACTCGGAGAAATGAAATGAACTAGTCAGCTTTTCTACGGAGCACCAACGCACCGGCCACCAATGCAGCCACAGCCGTCAGGGCAATACCCAGTCCGCCTGCAGCGGGGATACCCGTGTCAACTGTCAGAGCCACTATCGGCGTATGGCGGGAGATCATGCTGTCCGTAACGGTGCAGCGATATTGGCCACTGTCTCCCTCATCAGCTTGTTGCAGAACGAATTGAGACAGATCGTCCGCGCCGGGAATGGGCAAGAAGTCATCGGCTTTGCCGTCAATGCGTTTTTCCCACTGATAGTGAACAACACCAATGGGACAGGATCCCGGAAGTTCCACAGCACGCATGGTTACGGTCTCACCGGGAAGGGCCGGGTTGGGATCCACTTCCAGGTCATACAAGAGATCACAGTATTTGCGCCGGACAATCACCTCACGCACAGCTTTGGACTCATTGCCCCGTGCATCAGCGACGGTATAAGTGACCTCGTAGTCGCCTTCAACCCAGACGTTCACATTGCCCGTGATCTGGATATCATCCGTACAATTCACATTGCCGCAAGCGTCAATAGCAACAGCGCCCGGTTCGTCATAAATGGTTATGCCGTCCAACACCATGGGGTTGGTGCCCAGCAATGCCAGTTCCGGTCCTGTATTATCTACAATGGTCACAGTACGGCTCACAGTCGGTGCCGCATTTCCTTCGCTGTCCTTGACGTCATAGGTGATGGTGAAGCTTTGGCCGATGGCGTTGGTGTTCACCACATCACCACTCACTTCCACGTCGTTGATCAGGTCACCGGCACACTGGTCATAGGCCGTGACTTCGGGATCCACAAAGGCTGTGCCGCATTCAACTTCCATATTTGCTGCGCCAAGCAGCTCCAGCAGGGGAGCCTCGGTATCTTCCACGTCAACCCTGCGCAGCATTATATTCTCATTACCCACGGCGTCTTTTGCCGTGTAGGCCACGACATATTCGCCGGGGAGACTGGTATTCACATAGCCGGAAAGATGAGGCTCCATCACGCCATCGATATTGTCTTCAGCCGTCGCGCCGGGCTCTTCATAGACATCCACATTGCATTCCAGGGTCATATCACCGCCTGCAAGTGTGATCTCAGGAGCGAGACCTATGGCACCTTCCGTGTCTTCACCCTGGCGTGCGCCGATGCCATAGCCGAGGTTGTCTTCGAAATCTTCCGGTACCGTAATAATGATATCGCCGCCGTTGAGCATTTCACCGGCATCGTCGGCCCAGACAAGACGAACCACTTCATCGCTCACCTGACCCACAGCCACAGGCTGGGCATTGAGCGACCCGACGCCACTGCCGGAGACGGTATAATTCGCAGCATCCAGGGCGGCATCAATACCCGTCACATCACGATTCCAGGTAACGAGGACGGAGAAAGGCCCTTCCACTTCCACCTTCATGATAGAGGGGTCACCAGGCCTTACAACCTGAACTGTAATCTTTCTGGACGCAGAAAGACCGACATTGTCCGTAACGGTATATTTCAGTTCATAAATACCGAGCGTATCCGTATCCACGTCACCTTCTCTGTTGACAGTCAATTCACCATCGCAATTATCCCAGGCTTCTGCAATGGGACAGTCATAAGGCTCGCCCTGATAAGTCATGACTGTGTTTTCAGCGACAAAAACGGTGAGCACAGGCGGGAGCGTGTCCTGCAAAATTACCGTACGTGTTTTCTCTTCCGCAGCCAGACCGTGGGAGTCCGAAATATTGTAACGGAGGGTATAGCTACGCAGATCAGTAAAGGGGAAGACCGCACCTGTTTCCTCAGTGATCTCAATATTTTCGATATACAGCGTCTCTTCCGCATCTGAGACACTGACGCCTATCCGGGCATCGTCCAGAGTATATGTGCCCGGACATTCAACGAAAACCTGATCCGGTGAAACGTTAATCACCGGTGGTGTATTCTTGAAGCTCGCTGTCACAGTAGTGTGTGTTACAGAATTATCGCTGCGGCTTGCTGTCTTGACACCGTCATCCCACTGGTCAAAAAGGTAACCGGCCTTGGGTACAGCCGTAACAGAACTCGTCGCCGTGCCATAGGGCAAAGTCTGTATGGCCTCTCCCTCAATGGAGCCTTCATCCTCAGCCAGATAGGTCACCGTTGCCATATAAACACCGGTGCGTGTTTCAGAGCTGTTATGGGCAATTGTTACAGACTGGCTGTCAGGGGCCGTCAAGCCCGTTACAGGCTTGAATGTGATGGTCTTGTTACCCACCAGGGTGGTGACCGTGGCACCGCTGTTGTTCCAGGTCGCTCCGTTATCAATGCTCCACTTTGCTGCTTCCGCCGGCCCCGTCAGATTCACCTTGAGATATCCCACCTCCAGGAAATTCGCCGTCACAGTCGTGTGAGTCGCAACATTGGTCAGCCTGAAGGAAGGACCGTCGGGTGTTACGGAACCACTGGTGGCTGTGGGCGTACCCCCGAGAATATAGCCTGCTGCAGGATTGGCTGTGAAATTGACGGACCCGGTATACTCAGCAATCTTGTTCGGGCCGTTCGTTGTGCCGCCATGCGATGGATTGGAGACATAGGTCACGGTCATGGGCGCCGGTTTGATAACTACAGCTACTGCGCTGCCATCGCCTGTATAATTATTCCATTCAGGTCGGACATTGCCTGTAAAGGTACCATAAACACGATAGCTGGTACCGATGCCCAGATAGTCCACTCCCGTGGAGCGTCTGGGTCGGGCATTATAGATTTCCTTAGCTGTACCGCCACCAGCATCAAAATTGTTGATATTTGCATCTCCGAAGTGTTTACCGTTAAGAGCAGAAATAACGCCGCCTGTAATGGCTGTCAACACTTCGCAGCCCCGGGGAAGATCAGCAAGAGCAAGAAAATTGCCCGCTTGTGTAAAAGGATCGTTGGAACTTTCTTTAATCATTGCCCCCAGAGGGTCAGAAAGATCAACGCCCTTATAGTACATGATGGCGGCAATTTTGCCTCGCTTATCGCCGCTCTCATACTGTACACCGACACCCAGACCATCTCCTGTGGGCGGATTGGGCAGTATGAAAACAGCCAGACGCCTGCCCCCTTCCGTATGGCAAAGACCATCAACCTTGGTCATGAGCTGATTGTGTAGGGCCATCCACTCCGGGCTCTTACTTCGAGAACTGTGGGCTACGCCGACTGCAAAGGTGGTGTCAGCCGGAACATTCGCTGTAAAGGTTATGGTCGTGTTATCGCTGGTGCTGTCGGCATAGTTTCGGCCAAGGTACTCAACAGCACCCCAGCTGACGGAACTCACAGCCACAAACATCATTACCAGAGAAAAGACCATCAGCATTTTCGTCGGTCTGAACAGGAGTTCAGCACTCCTGCACGTCTTTTCAGAGAACATCATAATTTCACTCCTTTTTCCTCAGGGCATAATGCCCTGCTGCATCATTTTATTGTATATAAAACAAGGATCCGATTTTGCTCAGACCCTGAATAAAGCAATATTTTTCTTGTCGCTGATCGAAGGAACTGAAATGATGATTGTATCAGTCAACTGCGTTTACCTCTAAATATCTGTACCACAATAACACACAAGGGAATATATGTCAATCCCTTTGATAAACCCTCTTTTCATATCTTTTAATAATTATATCTTTTTTGGTGTCTCAACAGTTTTGTTTCGCCCGGAAAGATGATTCATCACGAAGGCACAATGGGACACAACGCAGCACAGCCGCAACCAAATAAACTTTTCTAATTGAACCACCGAAATCACGGAACACCCGGAAAAAGTACAATGCTGCATAAAAAAATTTATGGTCTTAACACCTCCACTTGGTCCACTCTGTCCACTTGGTCCACTGATTAACGGCAAATACCCTGACCCCAACCCCCGCCCCTCCCACATCCGTCTGACTCTCCGGAGACTGTTGATGCCTTCGAATATCTTATGTGCCTCACGACATACCCCCACCATCATCCCGGTTTTCGGCCTTTTTATTCTCCCAAGAAACAGAATTATATCTTGTGTAATTATGTGGATGATGCTTTGATCTCAAGTACTTTCCGGCGTAAAGTTTTCTGAGTAATTGATTGGTTCGAGAAAAGAGAGATCTCATGCCGCAATCAGGTTCATAACTTCTCCGGGTCATCATACGCTGTCTGCCAATGTGGAAATTGGCGTTCCCAGATGCGCGACTCAAAGTCGTCAGCCCTATCACCTATCACCTATCACCTATCACCTATCACCTATCACCTATCACCTATTCCCTATAATACGCTCCTCGCCCCTATTACAACCCTCGCCTCCTGTTTCACTGCAGTAAAAAAACAGAAATCAGGACTGCCGGAGAATCTTCTCCACCAGTTTTCTCAATGCTTCTGTTGCCTCCTCCAGATCATCATTGATCAGGATATGATCAAAGTCCTGCTGTCGTGTCATTTCCCGGGCTGCTGTCTGCAGACGAACAGCGATACCCTCATCACTGTCCGTGCCGCGCCGTTTCAAGCGTTCCCGGAGCACTTCCATGCTGGGGGGAACAATGAAAATACCGGTCAGTTCAGGATGACGGATTTTCATGCTGTCCATGCCCTGCACATCCAATTCGAGAAGGACAGGATGCCCGGCCATAAGCAAGCGGTCCACTTCTTCATTAAGCGTTCCGTAGAGATTGCCGTGCACCTCAGCCCATTCGGCAAAGGCGCCTTCTGCGATTTTCTTTTCAAAGTCGGGACGGGACAGAAAATAGTAATCCTTCCCTTCCTCTTCCCCTGCACGGGGCGGCCGTGTCGTTGCCGATACGGTAAGAGCCAGTTCAGGAAAATGGGGACGAATCCCTGCGACGAGGGTGCCTTTTCCACCACCGGAAGGTGCGGCGATAATAATGATCTGAGGAGTGCTCATCCTTGTTATTCCAGGTTTTGCAACTGCTCGCGCAGTTTCTCAATCTCTGTTTTGATTTCGATCACATCACGGCTCACTTCCACATCACGCAGTTTACTGCCCAGGGTGTTGGCTTCCCGTTGCAGTTCCTGGACGAGGAAATTCAAATCGCGGCCTATGGGCCCTTCATTCTTGAGCAATTCGCGGCCATGAAGGATGTGGGCACGGAAACGGACAAGCTCTTCCGTCACATCCATGCGGTCGGCCATGAGCGCCACTTCCATGGCAAGACGTTCTTCTTTCACGCCCACTTCCATGTTGATCTCGGCAATGCGCTGGCGCATCTTCTCTTCATAGGTGATAATCAGCTGCGGGGCCCGCTCTTCAATACGCTGCAGGATTTCTTCCAGATCGTTAAGGTGCGTGGTGAGCGCCTCCACCAGCAAGGCTCCTTCCCGGGCACGCATGGCTGTCAGTTGTGTGAGCGCTTCTTCCAAGCCCTGACCCAATTGTTTCTCCAGCAGCTCCAGATCAGCGGAATCTTCTTCCGATACCATGACACCCTCCAGAGAGATGAGTGTATCCAGAGACAGGGCGTCAGTGGAATGCATCTGGCGCATGAGCTGGTTGGCGGCGTCGATGTATTGCTGCGCACGGTCCGTGTCCACATGAAGGGGCGCCATGGAAGCCAGAGACCGGCCCGGGCGGATGGAGATATAGAGTTTGCCCCGGCTGATATGCTGCCTGACTCTTTCGCGGAGATTCACCTCCAGAGCGGCCCATTGCCCGGGAAGACGAAAAGACAACTCAAGAAATCGGTGGTTGACACTGCTGAGTTCAATGGTAGTCTTTTCACCGTTGATCAGCACTTCTGTGCGGGCGAAGCCGGTCATGCTGCACGCCATGAGATTACTCCTGATAAAGGGTTTGAAAATTGGGACCAGAGTTTATTCAAGTATAACACCCGGAGTGAAACAGGTGATAGGTGATGAGGGGAGGGGCGAGGGATCTTTTCACCACGAAGTCACGAAGAGCACGAAGATTCACGAAGAAGAGAGGAAAGAGAAGGAAGAGAAATGAGCGAAATTTCTCAATCTTTTCATGAAACCCAAAGTTTGGATGGTAGGGGCACTGCATACCGTGCCCATTTACCTTAATACCTCAAGGCATACGTTCCACCGTCATTCCAGTTTTTTGTGCGCTGGGATGTCTATAAAAGTATGGTCCGGATAGCGCACAAAAAGACGGTCATCAGGATTGGAAGACTAAAAGAAACCTGACTCGCCTCTGCACCCCCCCATCCATAACGCGCACGCCGGTATGAGAATGTCGGAAGTTATATGCAAAAAATTAAAGACAGGAGTATGTCTCAGCGTCTTTCATCGGAGGAATCTGAGAGGGCTGTGGGCGTGGCTCAAAACAGAAAAAAAAACAGGCATGGCATGCCGTGCCCCTACTCTTAAAACTTTGACATTAAGTAAAAGACTTCTAAATTCTTTTTTCACTCCTCCTTCTCTTCTTCGTGATACTACCCCTCAATTTCCATTATTTTTTCGAAGAAGTTCATATTGCTGACTCTGCAAGTCATATACTTCCAAGATATTGTGGGATTCTCGACTCAGCAAACTGTCTTCCGACAATCACGAACAAATAATGACTTGGGAAACCCTGAAAGACGTTGAGAGTCACTCCTGGGAACGCCAATTTCCACATTGGCACACAGCGTGTTATGACCCGGAGAAGTTAAAAACCTGATTGCGGCATGATATCTCTATTTTCTTAAACAAGTCCATTGCTCAGAAAACTTTCCGGCAGAGGATGTGCAAATCGTGGGAGCGCCATCCAACTTTGCGCCGGAAAGTACTCAAGATCAAAGCATTACCCACAGAATACACAACATACAATTCTGACTCTTGGAAGAACAAAAAGGGAGAAAATCGGTATGACGGAGGTGAGGATATATCGTGAGGCATATAAGAGACTTGAAGGCGTCAATAGTCTCCGGAGATTCGGTCGGATCAGTCGGATCAGTCGGATCGGACGGATGTGGGAGGGGCGCAGGCATGTCTTGGGATACAAAAAAGACTCCGGGGAGACACATAAGCCTCTTCTTCTTTCTTAGTGAAGCTTCGTGTCCTTCGTGGCTTCGTGGTTCAATTAGAAAAGATCATTTGCTTGCGGCTATGCTGCGCTGTGAATCTTCGTGACTTCGTGGTGAAAATAACATATCCCCTATCCCCCAGCACCTATCACCTATCACCTATCACCTAATCAAATGGTATTCCCACGGATTAATGGGTTATGCTATCTCTATACTGTTTTCCGGTGCTTTCTCCATGCGAAAGTATCAGGCAATCAATTTTTATTGAAGGAGTTTCATGGGCACTTCATCAGATCGAGACAATGGATACCGCTATTTTCCTTTCGGCATGCTCTTGCGTGATCAGGCCTGGCACGATTATGATACGGCCGCCATTGTGGAAAAAACAGGTGCGGACTGGCCGGGCGACCCTTTCCCCTTTGCCCAGATGCTGGCATCACAGATGAATGCCCGGCGGGATGGGCCGCCCTGGGTACGCAGCGGCGAATTGCACGCCATGATTCTGCTCCATGAAATTTTCCGGACGCTCATGGACCGTTATACGGAAGATGTGCAGCCCGACGCTTTTTCCGCCGCACTTGATTATGCCCGGGATCAACAGGGCACCGACGCCGTGACCAGCACTTTGCCCGCCTTCGTATCCTATTTCCCGCCCCTGCAGCTCAAGAGCGAAGAGCATGTTCCGCCCCTGCTCTTTCTGCAGGGAAGCAGCCGCGGCAAGACCCACGCTGTCATGACCCTTCAGGAAATGCTGCTTGTTCAGCTGGCACACGAGAATCAGGCGCTGGCTTCCTGTCAAAGCCTGTTTGATTACAGCAGCTTATGTCATCAGGTACCGCTGCTGAATATTCTGCAGGCACTGGACGGCTGGTTTTCCGGACAGTCTGAACTTCCCGGCACAGGCCTGAGCCTTCTTGAACTTCTGCGTGCGCCTTTGCGTGCCTCTCCGGATTCTCTGGAAGGACAGCTGAGTTTCATTCTCGAGAACTGGCGTGCTTTTCTGCCGGAAGGGCTCATTCAGCGGCTGTTGGTCGTTCAGGGAATTCTCCGTGAAGAAATGACATTCCGCGGCCACGGTCCGGGCGAGAGTAAAGCCCTTCGCTTTGCAGCGGATGCCTACGACGAACCGGAAGCTTTCACAACCGATGTGGCCTGGATGCCTCAGGTTGTGCTCCTGGCCAAGCTGGCTTTTGTCTGGCTCCATCAGCTTTCACTCCGTTACAACCGGCCCATGCACAAGCTGAGCGATATCCCCGATGAAGAATTGGACCGTATCGCCGGTTGGGGCTTCAACGCCCTATGGCTCATCGGAGTCTGGGAACGCTCCTCAGCCTCACGGATGATCAAACAGCGGATGGGCAATCCGGAAGCGGCCGCATCGGCATACAGTCTTTATGATTATGTCATTGCGGAAGAGCTGGGCGGCGAAGAGGCTTATCAGGATCTTGCGCACCGTGCCCGTCTTCGGGGTATCCGGCTGGCCGGCGATATGGTGCCCAATCACATGGGTATTCATTCCAAATGGATCACCGAAAACCCTGATCGTTTTCTGTCTCTTTCAGAACCGCCTTTTCCGGGTTATCGTTTTGACGGACCGGATCTTTCTGAAGATTCACGGATCGGGCTTTTTATCGAAGAGGGTTATTGGAACCACAGCGACGCCGCTGTTGTATTCAAGCGGGTGGACCGTCAATCCGGAGAAGTGCGCTATATCTATCACGGCAACGATGGCACGAGCATGCCCTGGAACGATACGGCGCAATTGAATTTCATGAATGCGGAAACCCGAGAAGCGGTGATACGCACCATACTTGAAGTGGCACGCCGTTTCCCCATCATCCGTTTTGATGCGGCCATGACCCTGGCCAAACGGCATTATCAACGCTTGTGGTTTCCCCTGCCCGGCGATGGCGGTGCTATTCCTTCGCGGGCGGCTCATGGCCTGGAGAAGCCTGATTTTGATGCCCTCTTCCCGCAGGAATTCTGGCGGGAGGTGGTGGACCGTGTGGCGGAGGAAGTGCCTGATACCCTGCTCCTTGCCGAAGCCTTCTGGCTCATGGAAGGCTATTTCGTGCGTACTCTGGGCATGCACCGGGTTTACAACAGCGCCTTCATGAACATGCTGAAGATGGAGGACAATGCCAAGTATCGGGAGACCATCAAAAACATTCTGGAATTCAGCCCGGAGATTCTGCAGCGCTTTGTAAACTTCATGAACAATCCGGATGAAGATACGGCGGAGGCACAGTTCGGCAAAGGCGACAAATACTTCGGTGTCGCCACGCTGCTGGTGACCATGCCGGGACTGCCCATGTTCGGTCATGGCCAGATTGAGGGGCTTTCTGAAAAATACGGCATGGAATACCGCCGCGCCTATAAGGATGAACAAACGGAAGACTGGCTCGTGGAACGGCATGAAAGAGAAATCTTTCCTCTCATGCGCATGCGTCATCTTTTCAGCGGCTCCACCGATTTCGCGCTCTTCGATCTCACGACCCCTGAGGGCTGGGTGGATGAAAACGTCTTCGCCTATACGAACCGTCGGGAAGGCGAGGCGGCTCTGGTGGTCTACAACAACATAGCCACAGAAACGGCGGGAGTGCTCCACACTTCCACGGCCATCAATACGGAGCGGGGCGATAATGTGCATCTTGTCCGACGTAACCTGACGGAAGCGCTCGTTCTGAATAATGATGCGGCCTTGTACACCCTCTGGCGCGATGCACGATCCGGCCTGGAATATCTGCTGCACAATGCGACCGTGGCTGATCAGGGCTGGCATCTGTCTTTGAAAGGTTATGAAAGCCGCATCTTTATTTTCGCCCGCCAGATCTTGGATCATGACGGTTCCTGGGGAAAACTGTGCAGGCAACTGGGCGGTCAGGGCGTGGCCAGTGTGGATGAGGCCTATAAAGAAATGCAGCTTGCCGCCATACTCATTCCCTTCGGACAGTTCTTCACGGCTGATCTGATCCATCATGTCTTGTATCAGACTGAAGAAAGCGCATTGCCTGATTCCTGTCATGACGGACTCACAGCCTTCCTTTGTGCCGCTGGTGATCTCATGAATATACCGGTCTATCCTGAAACAATTCTGGAACGGCTGGAAATACGCCTGGAAAAGTTGCGTGACTTTTTCGCAGATACAAAACTGGATCTGCTGCCCGATATTTTGAGGCGCTTCGTTGAAGTCCTGCTCCCCGATGAAGAGGCCGTGACAGGCTATCATTACCGCTTCCCGCGCATAGCCGTGGCTTGGGTATTATTGGAAGAACTCGCTCGCTCCCTGACAGAAGAAGAGAGTACGGATACTGGCCGGAACCCTCAGGCGGAACAGACAGCGGCCGCCTGGATGTATGACTGGCTGTTGATCAAAGGAGTCGTTCGCGCCTTTGAAGGAATGGACGGCGATTCCTGGCTGGCCTGGCGGGATGCCCATGCACTCAGTCTCAGCCTGGGACAGCGGGATACCGTACTCGCTCTGGAAGATGAGGTATGGGCGCCGCTGTTGCACCGTCTTTTCGAAAACAGGGATATGCACGGGATGCTGTCGCTGCACTGGCATGGAAACCGACGCTGGCTCAACCGTGAGCAGTTGAATTTTGCCTTGCACACCCTCTTCCTGATCAACTTGTTGGATGCGGACTTGAGTGATGAGACGACTGTGGCGGCCCTCGTGGGTTGTCATGAAGGGCTTGTGGAAATTCTGGATGCGGCCAGTGACACGGGCTACGACTATGACTTGATGTTGAGCGCACTGAAATAGAAAATAAACCCGGGAGAGATGAGGATGATCACAATTTGTATGGCCGGTGCCTGTGGACGTATGGGCCGGCGAATTCTTGAACTGACGGCAACAATGGAAGGTATGGCTGTGGGCAGTGCTCTGGATATTCCCGCACTGGTCGGAACAAAGATCACCGTACCCGGCAAGAATGGCTCTGAAGAAACCATCATCGCCGGTGCGGACGGTGCAGAAGAACTTGCCAGGGCCCGGGTTCTCATTGACTTCACGGCACCCGAGGCCTGTCTGGAACATGTGGCTCTGGCTGCAGCCGCCGGAAAGCCCGCCGTGGTGGGAACAACGGGACTCACAGCGGAACAGGTGGTCCGACTCCAGGAATTGGCCAAAGATATCGCTGTTGTCTATGCACCCAATATGAGTGTGGGCGTGAACCTGCTCTTCAAACTCACGGAAGAAGTGGCCCGTCATCTGGGTCTGGCCTACAACGTGGAGATTGTGGAGGCTCATCATAACCTTAAAAAAGACAGTCCCAGCGGCACGGCTGTACGGCTGGCGGAACAGGCGGCCCAGGGGCTGGGACTGCGTTATCCTGAAGAGGCTGTCTTCGGTCGGGAAGGGATCATCGGCGAAAGACCGGAACGGCAGATCGGTGTCCATGCCATCCGGGGCGGCGATATTGTGGGCGATCACACCGTCTCTTTCATCGGTTGTGGCGAACGTATTGAACTCACACACAAAGCCCACAACAGAGACAACTTTGCGCGAGGCGCCCTCATCGCTGCCAAGTTCGCAGCCCAGGCCTCGCCGGGTCTCTACGATATGCAGGATGTGCTCGGGCTGAAATAATGCTGTTCAGGGCGGGATTCAGTTCTCGTGGAGACTGTGGAGCCGGGCGGGGATTTCCGTCCAGAGCCGCCACAGATGTTCCAGAGTAGGCGTGAGCCTGTCAAAGCTTCTCAACTCAGCGGGAGCCAGACAAGCTTCCCATGCTTCCTGTTGATGACCGCTGTCGCATCCGGCGAGATAGACAAACTGCAGATGGGATCCCACCGGATCGCTTCGCTGCTCAGGGGCATACAAGCCGTCCTGCAACAGCAGACCGGCCGATGTGCCGTGAGTTCCCGCAAAGACAAAAGAGGCTTTGTCGAGAGCTTCGTCCAGATGGTCCTGTGTCGCCGGAAGGAGAGTCAACCTCTGTCCCGGCAGACAATGGCGTGTGGCGCAACTGAGCCGCCAGACAGCCAGGGAAAATACCCATCGTGGGAAACGGCCCTGATCATCATAAAGCACGTAAACGCCGCCCTCCTCTCCCCTGCTGCTCACCATACTTTCGGCCAGGAATATGGCTGGTGGAAGAAGGATCACGATGATGAAAAAGAGATGGACCACAAACTTGCCTGAGAGATTGAAAAACTGTATGCGGGCCAGGTGACCCAGGAAGGGAACGGGCTCTGTCCGGCCACGGAGACAACGCCAGATCCCATACAGCCAGAAAACAAGCCAGGCCAAAATTGCTTTGCGCATAAGACTGAGTAGCCAGCTTTCCACCTGATGGTCTTCGAACCAACCCCGGGCTTCCACCATGATCAGGGAAGCGACGAGGATGAGGAGCACGAAGAAAAGAACGAAGATGCCCAGAACAACCCAGAGCAGGGCCGCCTGTTTCTCATGGCTTTTCCAGAAGGGTCGCTCCGAAAAAGGACGACGCAACCAGAATAAGGGCGCACAGCCCAGATAAAGCAACAGCGCAGCCAGCCGAATCCCCAGAGAGGGTGCTGTCTGCGCTGTATTTTCTTGAATATTTTTGTCAGTATCGGTCATGACATGACCTCGTTATGAATGACTATCAGAGCCTGTCGCCCAAGCCATTGAAATCGGCCATTTTCTTCATCATCTCATAATCCGTCAGATCACGCATGAGAGGTGTGACACTGATTTTATTGGCTCCATGCACTTCGAAATCCGTACCGGCTTCCACAACCATATCAGGCGTCTCACCGCCGATCCAGTAGTAAAGACCGCCCCGGGGATCACGGCGCATGTCCATGCGGTCATTGTAGTTACGGCGCCCCATGGCCGCCACACCAATGCCTTCGATTTTGTCCAACGGCAGATCGGGGACATTGATATTGAGCATGATATCGCGGGGCAAGCCTTCGGCCAGCAGTTTTTCAGCTGTGAGCTGCGCCATACGCTGCGCCCCTTCGAAATGCTGAACATAATGGCTCGTCACACTCATGGCGAAAGAAGGAATCCCTTGCAACATCCCTTCAAAAGCACCGGCAACCGTACCGGAATAGGTTACATCATCGCCCAGATTCGCACCGGAATTGATACCGGAAACAACGAGTGCCGGCACCTCTTTCAGAACACCACGCAGAGCGAGAATAACGCAGTCTGTAGGCGTTCCATCGACCATATGCCAGCCGGGACGGATCTCTGTGCTGCGTAAAGGGTGGTTCAGGCTCACACCATGACCGACTGCACTGCGCTGCCTGTCCGGCGCAAATACCACTACCCTGCCCAGCACTTCCAAGGCACTGTGCAAAGCTGCGAGACCGGGAGCGTGAATACCGTCGTCATTGGTCAAAAGAATCAAAGGCGTAGTCATAAATATCCTCAAGTATGGGGGAAAGGTTGAGATCAGGGCGATGAGCGCCCATGACTCCAGTGTATATAAAGGTGACGAGGATAATCAAAGAGCGGAGCGAGAGGGGCGAGGGGCGAGGGGCGAGGGGCGACGAAGCGTCCACTCAGTTCATTCCGTCCATTCCGTCCATTGCCCCCCCCCGCAAATGCCCAAAGACATATCCACAGCCCTCCCACATCCGTCCGATCCGACCGATCCGACTGATCCGACCGATTCGCCCAGACACTACTAATCCCGTCAAGTCTCTTATTTACCCCAAGACCAGGTCATTCCTTCGAAAGGAGGAATCTTAACGCGAAATGTATGCTTCCGGAAACATCATAAACCATGACATCGCGGTAACAACCTCTGTGCACTATAACAACAAGACAGCACCTTCACCCCAACAACGAAATAACAGACGGATCCGGGAGGGCTGAATGTATGGTGTCGGGTTTAAAAAAAACAGTGGACGGAATGGACGAAGTGGACAGAGTGCACGGACTCCACATTCACGCCCAAGCCTACGCATTCGCCCCCACATCCCTCCTTTTCTTTTTCGCGTTTTTTTTTGCGTGTTTCGCGGTTTAAATTTCTTCTCTTCTTCGTGAACCTTCGTGCTCTTCGTGACTTTGTGGTTAGAAAACCCTCTTCTCTTCTGTGCTAAAAATACCCCGATTCCCGGGATCAAAATTTGCAATCTCTTTTTCGTTCTGCTACACTATGTCCGGTCATGAGTAATGACCCTGCAAGGAGACGTAGTTCAGTCGGTTAGAACGCCGGCCTGTCACGCCGGAGGTCGCGAGTTCGAGTCTCGTCGTCTCCGCCAGAAAATTCACGCGCTGCTCTGAATATCAGGGCAGCGCGTTTTTTATTGTCTTGGATTCAAGCTTTTAAGGGTCAGCAGGAAAGGGCGCTCAGTGCGGCTTCATAGTCAGGTTCCTGAGTGATTTCGGGAACGAGTTCAGAATGAAGTACCACGCCTTTTTCATCGAGAGCGACGACAGCACGGGCGAAGAGTCCGGCCAGAGGACCTGTTTCCAGGCGGACACCCAGTTTCTGTCCGAATTCAGGATGTCTGAAGGCGGAGAGGGACTTGACATTGTCGAGGCCTTCAGCACCGCAGAAGCGGTCCAGAGCAAAGGGCAGATCCATGGAAATGCAGAAGACGACCACATCGGGGCAGCTTCCGGCATCTTCATTGAACTTGCGGACGGAAGCAGCACAAACGGGCGTGTCAATACTGGGGAAGATGTTCAGGATGACTTTTTTCCCTTCGCTGCAACAACAGCTTCCGCATTCTTTGAGGTCGGCACCGACGAGGGTGAAGGCGTCGACTTTATCGCCTTTTTGCGGGAGTTCGCCGCAGGTGGAGACGGGGTCACCGTGCAATAATACTGTTGCCATAATGGGTTCCTTCATGGGTTGTTGGTAACATAAAATGAAACACAGGGTGGGAGAATGAAATTCCCCCGAAAGTGCTGTGCCCATAAAAAAGGCCCCGCAATCAGTTGCAGGGCCTGAATCATTTCACGGGTATTGCACAAAGGGATCAGTCACAGAGTTCGAAGACGCCCGCAGCGCCCATACCGCCGCCGATGCACATGGTTTCCAATCCCCATTTCACACCACGGCGTTTCATTTCATAGATGAGTTGCGTCGCCAGTTTCGCGCCCGTGGCTCCCAGAGGATGGCCGAGGGCAATGGCACCGCCGTTGACGTTGACAATGGCGGGATCAAGCCCCAATTCACGGACAACATAAATGGTCTGGGAAGCGAAGGCTTCGTTGCATTCCACGAGGCCGACATCGCTCAGTTCTATGCCAGCCTGTTTCACCGCTTCCAAGATAGCGGGAATCTGCGCAGGCCCGAGATAGCCCGGGTCAGCGGCCGCAACGGCATAGCCCCGGAGTCTGGCGAGGGGCTTGAGTCCCAGCTCTTCCACAACGGCACGGCTTGCCAGCACGGTGGCAGCCGCTCCGCAACTGGTCTGGCTGGAGTTACCGGCTGTGGCGACTCCTTTCGCTCCCGGTCCGGCAAAGGCGGGTTTCAATCGGGCGAGCCCTTCGAGAGTGGTATCGGGCCGGGGTCCTTCATCGGTATCAAATACATAGTTTTTACCACCGGGCCCGACCACGTCGAGAGGAACGATCTCATCTTTGAATCGGCCCTCGGCCACAGCAGCGGTTGCACGGCGGTGGCTTTCCACAGACCATTCGTCACAGGCTTCACGGGTGACATTGAAATCATTGGCCACATTGTCGGCACACTGGCCCATGCCCGTATAGGCTCGGGGATTATTTTTCACCAGCGTGGGATTGGGCATGATTTTATTGCCCCCCATGGGGATGATACTCATGGACTCCGTACCTCCGGCAATGGCTATATCGAGCATGCCGCATTCGATCTTGGCACCGGCAATGGCCATGGTTTCCAGTCCTGAAGAGCAGAAACGATTGACCGTTTCGCCGGAGATCGTGTCGGGAAGTCCTGCGGCGAGGAGGGCCATGCGCCCCACATTCATGCCGCTTTCGGCCTCGGGAAAAGCACAGCCCATGACACAGTCCTGAATTCTTTCGGCGGGGATGCCCGAACGCTTCACGGCTTCGCCAATGACGGCGGCGGCCAGATCATCAGGGCGTACATGGGCAATGGCGCTGCCTGCTCTTGAGCGGCCGACAGCGGTGCGTACTGCAGAAACTACAAAAACATTTTCCATGTTGAAACTCCTCCTGACACGCTCAGTTGCGCAAGGGCTTGCCCGTAGCAAGCATGTTTTGAATTCTCGCCTGGGTCTTTTCAGTACCGCAGAGGCTGACAAAGGCTTCCCGTTCGAGGTCCAGGAAATCTTCTTCCGTCATGGGGGTACCGGCGATGCGGTCGCCACCACAGAGCACATGGGCCAGATGGGTGCTGATCAGTTTATCATGTTCACTCGCCCAGCCCGCCTGTTGCATACCCCAGACGGCTGCTTCGAAAGCGGCTTTGCCACTGGCACCCAGGGCGTAGAGGCGTGGCTTGCGCGGCGGCGTATATCCGGAGATGACAAGACCGCGACAGACATTTTTCGCCTTCTGGATCTGGTGGTCATAGTTGGGCTGAACAATATCGCTGTTGCGGAAATAACCCAGCTCCACCACTTCGCCGCCGCTGGTGCCCACTTTCGCCAGAGCAATGGTTTCAAAAGCACGGCGGATGAAGGGGAAGACATCGTTGGGCTGAATATTCGCCGGCATGTATTCAAAGGCGCGCACAGCCATTTCCTTGGTGCCGCCACCGGCGGGGATGACGCCTACACCCACTTCCACGAGTCCGGCATAGGTCTCCCCGGCCAGAACCACTCTGTCCGTATGCTGGCAGATCTCCACGCCGCCGCCGAAAGTATAATGATGTGGCGCAGCGACAATGGGTGCTGCACAGTATTTCATGCGCATGCCGATATTCTGGAGGCCACGGACCATATCATGGAGACCGTCCCAGTTTTCCTGCATGGCATCGCCGAGAACAAGCATGAGATTGGCACCTGCACAGAAATGAGGGCCCTGGTTTCCAATGACCATGCCCTCGAACTGACCGGCTTCCAGAAGGTCGACCCCTTTGTTCAGGATCGCAACAGTATCGGGACCGATGGCGTTCATCTTGCTGTGGAACTCGGCACAGACGATACCGTCACCCAGATCAATGAGGCTCGCTTCGTCCAGTTGTTCAACAACAGCATTTTCCCGGGTCCTCACGTTGACCAGTTTCAATTCATTGGGATTGACGGGTACGGGCTTGTAGGAACGGGAAGGCAGATCAAAGAACAGATCCTGACCATTTTCCGTCTTGTAGAAGGAGTCGAAGCCCGCTTCTTTCAATGCTGTGGCGATGGGCGGCAATGCGATTCCTTCAGCGGCCATGCGTTCACAGACGGCTTCAAAGCCCAGCATGTCCCAGGTTTCGAAAAGACCGACCTCCCAGGCGAATCCCCATTTGCAGGCATTGTCGAGATTCACAATATCATCGGTAATCTCGGGGATTCTGTTTCCGGCATACTGCACCATATTTGCAAAGAATCTGAACACAAATTGAGAGCCGGGATCATCACTGAAATGCATGATCTTCAGTTTTTCGGCCAGAGTACCCGCCCGCCGTACAGCGCCGGTACATTCGAAGCGCGGCTTGATGGGCGCTCTGTATTCGCCTGTGGCCGGATCGTAGCCGAGGATGATGCGCTTGCCTTTTTCGTCGCGCTCCTTCGTGGCTTTGAAGAATCCTGATCCGGACTTGTTGCCGAAGTATCCTTTGGCGATCATGTCATCAAACCAGGCGGGACCGGTCATCATCTCGTGACGCTCGTCATCAGGACAACCGTGGTAGACATTGCCCACCACCTTCTGCAGCGTATCGAGTCCCACAAAATCGGCTGTACGGAAGGTGGCCGAACTGGCATGACCGATGGCCGGACCGGTGAGAGCGTCCACTTCTTCCACGCTCAATCCCGCATCAACCATTTCGTGCATGATATATTGCATGGCGAAGGTGATGATGCGATTGGCGACAAAGTTGGGCGTGTCCTTGGCATAGACAATGCCTTTTCCGAGAACGTTCTCGCCGAAGGCCGCAACAGCTTTCACCACTTCGGGATCGGTCTTTTCGGTGGGGATGAGTTCGAGCAGTTTGAGGTAGCGGGGCGGATTGAAGAAATGGGTGCCCAAAAAATGGCGGGCCATCTCTTCAGGCATGTCCTCAGCCATGGCGGAAATCAGAATTCCGCTCGTGTTCGAGCTGACAATGCTGCCTGCTTTGCGATGTTCCGCCACCTGAGCGAAGATCTTTTTCTTGATGTCCAGCCGTTCGATGACCACTTCAATGATGAGATCGCAGTCGGAGATCTTCGCCATGTCATCTTCGAAGTTGCCGATCTCGATCATGTCCATATAGGACTTCACGTAGAGGGGTGCAGGCTTTGCCTTGAGGAGCGCCGCTTTGGCGCCTGCGGCAATGGCGTTGCGGTTTTTCCTGCTTTTCCTGTCTTCCTCTGACAGCTTGGGCGGCACAATATCCAGCATGATGCTTGGAATTCCGCAGTTGGCCAGGTGGGCCGCAATGGCTGCGCCCATGACCCCGGACCCGAGTACAGCGACACGTTTGATATCCCTCATCGCATGATTCCTCCTTGTTGGTTGACTTGCAATTTGGGTTTGCTAAGCTTTACTTAACGGTCGTTAGGGAAACCTTATGCTAACCCAAATATATTCCCGCGTCAAGAGCCTGTGCGCGGCGAATTCTCTCTGAATGCACGGAAGGCACTGATTTCAGGCTTCTATTTGCTCTCAGTGTTCCTCTGTAAATAGTCTTTTCCCCGGATTCAAAAAGTGGCGAAAATCAGACATGAAAAGCAGGTTCAGAAAAAAGATGTCTTTTCCCTTTCACAGCCCCGCTGGGGTATGATAACGATCAATACAGTGATGGAGACTGTGTATGGCACGATATATCCATATGAGCGACCTGCATTTCTGGCAGGTGGTTCGCAATCCTCTGAAACTTTTGAACAAGCGTGCTCTGGGAAATCTGAATCTGCTGCTGCGACGGCGCCATCAGATCAAGACGGAGCGTGCAACGGGGTTACTGGATCTGTTGAAGGGTCTGGAGATCGATGCTTTTCTGGTGGGCGGTGATCTCACGACTACGGCCACGGAAGAGGAATTCCGACAGGCGGCCGATTTTCTCGGACAATTGACAGAACTGGCGCCTGTATACCTGGTCCCGGGAAATCATGATGTTTACACCTTTGAGTCGCGGCGCAAGGAACGGCTGGAGAAGTATTGTTTTTACTGGTTGCCTGTGGAGGAAGGTTGCTCCGTCGATCGTCTGCCCGGAGATGTTGCACTGCTGCGCATCTCTACCGCCCGGCCCAACTGGATCAGTTCCCGGGGTCATGTACCTCCGGAAGCCCTTGCGCTCCTTCCGGATCTCCTTCAGGAAGAGAAGGGCAAAGTCATGATTGCACTGGCTCATTATCCGGTGATTCCCGAAACGGAAGCCTATGTGATGGGCTTGAACCGGGGACTGGGTAATGGTGGGGCTTTGCGCAGAACGCTGGGCGAGGGGGGGCGTTCCCTCCTCTATCTTGCCGGCCATGTCCATGTTTACAGCCATCTGCAGGATCCCCTGTATCCCTCCTTGGAACAGATCACCACTCCGGCCCTCTTTTATGACAAATCGGACAAGCCCGGCGGATTCACCGAGATTGTGGTGGAAGGCTCCGAGCTGGAGATCCGGCCCTGGGTATTTGATCAGGGCTGGCAACGAGTCACAGCAGTGCATAGCCGCAACAAAATCAGCCTTTCTTTTTAACCAGGTCAATCACGGAAAAAGCACAATGGGGCATAAAAAACTACGGTCTTAACACGTCCACTCAGTCCACTTTGTCCACTGATCCTGAATCAATACCCATAACTAAGCTGAGCCCCTCCCACATCCGTCCGATCCGACCGATCCGACTGATCCGACCGATTCCCCTGAAACCACTGATCCCTTCAAGCCCCTTATTTTGCCTCAAGACATATCCCCGCCGTCATCCCGGTTTTTTTGCAATCCGGCCCGCCTATCAAAGCATTCAGCCACAACAACGCAAAAAATGACCGGGATCCAGATTGGAAGACTTTAAGGAGAATGACCGCCCTCTTCACTATTATATGTCGCCTTTGCGTTATTTATCTTCTCGACACAGGCATAAAGCCGTCTGGTACTTACCCGGGAACGCCAATTTCCACATTGGCAGGACACCCGGGAAAAGACTGTGACTCACACAGACTGTTGACGGGAGAACAAAGACTCAGAATTTATAAAGCCTTTATTTTTATGATTATCAAAAAGATTTGTTGCCAAATCATTGGTTACAAAATGACAATATCTCAGCTCGCTGTCCGCCCATGTAGAAATTGGCGTACGCAGGGGTGTATATCAACGTCTTTCAGGGTTCCCGCAGGCACTATTTGTTCGTGATTATCACAAGACACCTTGCCAATCCAGGATCTCACAATATCTTGGAATTAAAGGGTTTGCGACGACAACAATACACACTTCTTCGAAAAAACAATGAAAGTTGACGGGTAGCAGCACAAAGAGCTGAATGTCACGGCGTGTTCTGCGTGATGATCCAGCGACTCCCTTCCCGGGCGACCTGCATCGCTTTGCACATGCCTTCAGCATGGAGGGCACTGATCTGGCCTGACCAGGGACATTGCAGCACAGGCACGGCACCTGTTTCGGAAAGGATTTCCACGCGGGTCACCACGCCTCCCTTCCGTTCCGCAGAAACCAGGAAGGCGCCTTCGGCACGGAGTGTATCAAAAGAGATATCGGCCCAGCTCTCGGGCACGGCGGGGAAAATCTGGATATAGTCTGTATGGCTCTGAAGCAGCATTTCATTGATGGCGGCTGCAAAGGCGAAATTTCCTTCCAGTGTAAAAGGTCTGTAGCGAAGATTGCTGTAGCCTTTATCGCTCTGGTCGCCATTACAATGGAAACTGTTTTTCAAGACAAAGGCTTCAGCAAAGATTTCCAGAGCTTTCTCCGCAGCGGCACCGTCTCCGGCACGGGCATGAAAATTTCCCAGCCAGGAAAAGCTGTAGCCTGTCCACAGTTTCGTACCGAGTTTCTCCAGATCCCGGAGGGTGGCACGAACACAGCGCTCCCCATCAGTGCCCTGGCTTTTATCGATACTGCCCAGAGGATGGATGGCCATGGCATGGGAAAAATGGCGGTGTGACTCCCGCAGGGGATAATCCTTCGCAACGAGAAGAGCACCCCGTCTGCTGAAGGCCAGAGGAGGCATTTCATCCAGACACTGACGCCAGTGGGCTGACTCCTCTTTGAAGCCCAGTTCTTCCGCCAGTTCCGCCGCCTTCTCAAAAGTCCAGCGGATCAGCGCATTGTCATAGTTGGTGATGGTGGCGAACCAGGCGTTGGGTCTGTTGTCGTTGATTTCCGGCGAAGAGCTGAGCGGCAGGGAACGGAGACCGTCACTGTCCCGTTCTTCCGTAACGGCTTCCAGGAAGACAGCGCATTCCGATATCCAGGGCCAGGCCCGTTCTTCCAGAAACTGTCTGTCCCGGCTGTATCGCCAGTGCAGATAAAAATGATGGGCCAGCCAGGCGCCTGTGGTGGAGGAATGGGTGTACTGTCTCCATCCGCCCATCTGTCTCAATGAGAGATCCGTGGTCATGGCGACATTGAGGCCGGGCATATCAAAAAAGCGACGGGTCCAGTCTTCGGCCTGAGGCTTGTTTTCCCAAAGCCATTCGAGAAAGCCTGTCCCCTCTTCCAGCCGGTTGCCGCTGTAGCAGGGCCAATAGCTCAACTGGGTGTTCAGGTCGTGATGATAGTCCCCTTTCCAGGGCGGCAGTTTTCCGTCATCGGCTGTCCAGGGGCCTTGCAGGGTGATGGGCGGTGTATCGGGACGTGCTGCTGCACCGAATTTGTACATCTCCAGATACCACTGTTTTTCCAGGCCTTTATTGGGCAGAGAAACCAGCCCTTTCCGCCAGTAGTCACGCCACCAGGCTTCATGAGATTCCCGGAGCGTATCCGGAGAGCTCAGCGCTTCTTCGGCACGGCTTTTTGCCAGAGCGAGAGGATTGTCCCCTTCCCGGGAAGAGGCGATACTCCAGGCGGCGAGACGGCCTCCCTCATGTTCTTTGTGACAGAGATAGACAGCGAAAGAAAAACCGCCCCAGCCCTGTTGTTCAAAGGCTGCGAAATCTTCGCCAGCCTTTTCGACTGGTGCGGGATAGCCCAACTGTGACAACTCGCCCGAGACGACCGAGACTTTTGCTGTCTGATCTTCCTCACCGGCAAAAGACGGGGCCTGCAATACAAACCGCACATCGCCGCTGTTCTTCACTTCGATGATACCCACAGCCTGACGGGCATGGATCCAAGTGCTCACCTGCACTTCTTTTGTGAAACGCAAGTCGGAGCGTGCTGTATCGAGAGAGAGTTTCCCCTCTACAAAAGAAACTTCCTCAGGAAACTGGAGTGTGATTCTTCCGGCCGGGATTTTGGTGGGTGCCGGCCGGTGATAGGGTTCATCATATTTGGCGATGAGCTCCTCATAGCGTTTTTCTTTTTCCCACTGGCGCATGACGGTATAGGAATAATCGTCTTCGTAATATTCCGGTACCGGTCGCAAATCCCAGAGATCGGTTCTGTCGAGAGAGATGTTCAAGGGCTGCCCGTCTCCCCAGACCAGAGCGCCCAGGATGCCATTGCCCAGCGGAAAGGCTTCGTCCCAGGTTTCGGCCGGTTGTTCATAAAGAAGTTCATGACCCTGACAAAGGGCCGGGCTTCCGGCTGCAGCGACCAGGGTTAAAATACTGATGATGACTCCCACTGTCCTGTCCTTTCCCTGTGCGATTTCAGGAAGCAGCCACTCTTTGTACTGAGAGATTAACGGAGCACGGATCCGCGTTTTTCCTGCAGTTCCTTGGGGTTTCGCATGACGGTAATGGCTTCTTCGTAGCTGATCTGCCCGTCTTCATACAAATCTCTGACAGAGCGATCCATGGTGATCATTCCGGCTTTCATACCTGTTTCCAGAATGGTATAGAGCTGGGGTGTTTTGTTTTCCCGGATGAGGTTGGCAATGGCCTGGTTGGAGCGGAGGATCTCACAGGCGAGAACACGCCCTTTGCCGCTTTTCCGGGTAAGGAGGCGTTGCGAAATAATGGCCAGTAAAGTGAGCGACAGCTGATACCTGATCTGCTGTTGCTGAATGGCGGGGAAGACATCCACAATACGATCCACTGTCTGCAGCGCATCGTTGGTATGTAAGGTTGCGAAGACGAGGTGTCCCGTTTCCGCCGCTGTGAGAGCCGCCTGAATGGTTTCCAGATCGCGCATCTCGCCGATGAGAATGACATCCGGATTCTGGCGGAGCACATATTTCAGGGCATTGGCGAAGCTGTGTGTATCGCCGCCTACCTCGCGCTGATCCACAATGCTGTTGTTGTGGCGGTGTACATATTCGATGGGGTCTTCCACAGTCACGATATGGCAGGCCCGGGAACTGTTGATCAGATCGATGAGCGCCGCCTGGGTCGTTGTCTTGCCGCTGCCTGTAGGGCCGGTCACCAGCACGAGGCCCTGTCTTGCCCGGGCGAGTTCCCGGAGGCTCTCGGGCAGGCCGAGCCCTTCCAGAGCGGGGATGATATCAGGGATGGGCCGCAATGCCGCCGTGACCGCTCCTTTCTGATAATAGACATTGACACGGAAACGTCGTTTCTCCTCGGCTTCGAAAGAGAAGTCGAGTTCCTTGTCCCGCTCAAAGCGCTTGCGCTGTTCCTCCGTCAGAAAGGCATAGATCAGCGCTTTCGCTTCGTCGGCTGACAGCGAATCAGCGGGATGACGATACAACTGTCCGTGAATACGCAAGATGGGCGGCGCCCCGGCACTGATGAGAAGATCAGAGGCGTTTTCGCGATGTACCAGATCAAAAAGTTCGTTGATATCCATGGGGATGTTCCTGCTCCTGACTCCAAAATAGCAAAAGCCGGTCCCTTCAGACAAATTCAAGACAGGGAACTCTCTTTCTTTTCCCAAACAGGCACTGAAAAAATTTTTATATGGTCCCAGCCCTTTGCTAGAATGCAATTATGTTCTGATTGCAAAGAGGAGGTACGGGCTTATGTTATTCAGACAAAAAGAGGATCCGGCGCACAAGCTGGCGGAGCTCCACGAAGAAGAAGATCTGTTCTTTGTGCCTTATTCACGGCAGGATGTGATTG
>JAAYJV010000074.1 GCA_012522755.1 Candidatus Hydrogenedens sp. | reverse complement strand
TCCCTGGGAACGCCAATTTCCACATTGGCAAACAACGACGAAAGACTTGAACATCACTACAGCCCTTCCACGACAACAGGACTCAAGAGAACCACAGATGGATACTGATAACCACTGATACCCAATAGGTCCTTAATCCTGCCGCTATATCCATCCCGTCCATCCCGTCCATTCTGCCCATCAAAAACCGCCATTGACCGCAAAAGCCGCCACGATGCGGAGTTTAATAACTGCATGTACTGCAAGGAGTTACGAGAAAAACCGCAAAAACCGCAAAAAAGCCACTATCTCTAACGCCTATCACGAGCTCTCCCACCTTTTCCCCGAGGTGACCATGTCTGCGTCGCTGAAAGAAAAAGTAAGGAACCACCGCTGGAGCTGATGGGAGCTCTATCAAAAGCTAGTACGATTTTACGTTTACCAAAAATTTGGAACTCAAAGACTGTTGAGGTACACTCTATATGTATCAGACTGGTCTCCTGTATTGCATCTAACTCTTATGGTGTCAATGTGTTAAACTAGAGAAACCGGTCTGGTGTTCTAATTTTATGAAATATCCGGGGTAACGACTTCGAGTTAGTAAACAGCGGGGTTGCCTATAGGGAACCCGACAGGAACGATATATTAACGAACATGAGTGGAAAGCTGACCACAACAGAATTAATCTGTTCAGTGGGAAGGAGGCGCCTCATTGCCTTGGACATCGCGGCATCTTGAATGGCTCGTCAATACCGGTGTACGACTGCAAACCACCGACGGAAAAGATGTCGAGGTCTGGGAGTTCCAGCATCAGGACGATGACGACGTACTGTCTGCATGGGCAAAACACTTCCGGAATCATTATTGCCTGGATACTGAAATCGATTTTCTCCGGGACAAACGCTCGCGGCGAGATTATCTGGTCGATATCAAGTTCCCGTGTATAACACCCGGATTCGGCCCTGCAATCAGAGCGGGAGATTTCGGAGAAATCCTGATTTCCGATTACCTGCAATGGTTTCTTTGTTACTGGGTGCCTCGGATACGGTGGTCATCGAAGGTTGTCCGAAATGAATCACTCAAGGGAAGCGATGTCATTGGATTTCGGTTTCACAATGAAGACGGTGACGCCTCCACCACGGACGTGTTGATTATCTTTGAATCCAAGACAAAGTTTTCCGCCTCTAAGATTAACCGCCTGCAGGATGCCATTAACGCGTCTGCCAAAGATCACATTCGAATTGATGAATCGCTCAATTTCATCAAGCAAAAGCTCTTTGACAAAAAAGAAATGGAACAGGCTCGAAAGATTGCGAGATTTCAAAGCCCCGTAGACATGCCTTACAAGGAAATCTACGGCGCTGCAGCTATCATATCTGATGAGTATTTCGATGCCGATGAATTGGCTTCGGCAAACTGCCAAAAAATTCCCAAGTCGGCGAAATCCAAGGAGGTCTTTCCTCATCCTAATGGTGATAGCCTTGTCCTCTTGGTTATCAAGGGACCTGACATGATGAGCCTTGTCCACGAACTCTATAGGAGGGCTGCGGATGAGGCCTGAAGAGAAGTCCCAACACCTGCTGGGCGTCACTCGGTCAAAGGCTAAGATGTTCGAGTACGGTATTCCGGAAGAGCACCACATCAAAATCACTCAAGATCCGGCCAAGCTCTTCACCCTCTCGATTGGTCTGCTTGGTGACCTCGCCGCCACCATTAACCGGGAGGAGTCAGATTCCGATTCTCTCACAGAGCTAAAAACCAACCTACTATTTTCCGCCCATTTCTTCGACTCCTACCTCCAGTCAAAGATGAACGAGACACTTGATCCCTACCTTATTCTTCTGGGCTCTGCCTCCTATTACCTGTGTGATCTGCCTGGGAGTGCTTCGGTTTTAGCAAGACGCATCGATGGTGACTGTCCGGAACTAGATGGCAGTGGTTTGGAAGACCTGCTGCTCTGGTTGTTGCGGGCAGATCTGAGAACCTATTTTGATGGGAATCGCGGGTTATTTGGCGGATTCATCGACGGGATTTTAAAAGGGATTATCCAGTTTTTCAAGGATGGAAATGGTGAAGAAAATCTTCTCAATCTTGCCACGGAGCTGAGGGACGCCGTCTATGAATTCGGCACACCCAGACAGCTTCTGTTTGGCGATGTGATCGCGGCGGTTCTGAGGAAAAAGATCGACAATTCCGTATGGAAGGCTCTGCCGTTATATTCTGGGCTGCCTCGCGACAAATGGTTTTTCGCGCTGCAAAAGGATTCGTTCATCAAGGAACTGTGGCCTGCCCAACATCTTTTGGGTAAGGCTGATGTTCTCAACGGTGAGTCTGCCATCGTCCAAATGCCAACCAGCGCTGGTAAAACGAAGGCAACTGAACTGATCCTTCGAAGCGCTTTTCTGGCTAACCGTGTGTCACTGGCCATCATTATCGCTCCGTTCAGGGCGCTGTGCCATGAGATCAAGAACAGCCTTGTCGAGGCATTCCACAACGAGCCCACCAAGGTGGATGAATTGTCCGATGCCTTACAAACCGACTTTGAGATTGCCGGACTCCTGGGGCACCAACAAATCTTGGTCGTAACCCCCGAGAAACTGTTCTATGTCCTTCGGCACGCTCCGGAATTGGCTGCCCACGTTGGCTTACTGGTTTTTGATGAAGGCCACCAGTTCGATAGCGGCATCCGAGGTGTCACATACGAGCTGCTCCTGACCTCGCTGTGCTCCATGATTCCCGAAGGAACTCAGAAGGTGTTGATCTCAGCGGTCATTAGCAACGCCGAGGCTGTCGGAGAATGGCTTAATGGGAAGCCCAATGTCGTCGAAGGCACAACCCTGATTCCGACTTTCAGGTCGATCGGATTCGCAAGCTGGCTCGATCAGTTGGGAAGAATCGAATATGTCAACAGCCGTGATGCTGAACAAAGTGAGTTTTTTGTTCCGAGGGTGATTGAGAGATTTAATCTCGGGAAAAGAGGTAGAGAGCAGAAAGATCGGTACTTTCCAGAGAAAGAGGACGGTAAGGCTATCGCACTATACCTTGGTCTGAAATTAGTCCCGAACGGCAGTATCGCTATTTTCTGCGGGAGGAAGTCGACAGCGGCCAGCGTCTGCGAGAAGGCCGTCGATATTATCAGGCGAGACGTACCTCTGCCTTTGCCGTCAGTTTTTTCAGACCCTCGGGAAGTTGAGCGGTTGACGCATTTACACAACGAGAATCTCGGTGCTGACGCCCCGGCGTCCCAGAGCGCAGCACACGGCATTTTTTCCCATCATGGCAATACACCGCACGGTATCCGGCTGGCGGTGGAGCACGCCATGCGTAAAAACCTTGTGTGGTTCGTTGTTTGCACCTCCACACTGGCGCAGGGTGTAAATCTTCCAATCCGGTACCTCATTGTTACCAGTGTTCATCAGGGCATGGAGCGTATTAAGGTTCGCGATTTCCACAACCTTATTGGCCGAGCGGGTCGCTCCGGGATGCATACTGAAGGAAGTATTTTGTTTGCAAACCCGATTGTGTATGACAAGCGTCGGAGCCGAAAAGACAGCTGGCGGTGGAATCAGGTGAAAGAACTTCTGGAGTCACGCAATTCGGAACCATGTATCAGCAATCTTCTTTCGATCTTCGACCCCATCAAAAGTGATGACAAGAAATACACTATCACCATGGAGGCTCTGGATTTTGCGAAGATCTACATCAATGACCCAGATAAAATTGCCCAACTCGTCGCAGAGATAGTCGAAAAACATGAAGATAAAGGCTTCTCACGGGACGGAGTCGAGCGGCAAGTCTCCTGGAGACTCAGTCTCATCTATGCCGTTGAGAGCTTCATATTATCCCATTGGGATGATGAGGAGGAAGGTCTTTCGGGGATCGATGCGACCCGCCTAGCTGAAAGAACGCTCGCTTTCTTTTTGGCTAACGATCAGAAAAAGGAGCATATCCGTGAGTTGTTTCAGATTCTCGCAGAGAATATATCCAAAAGCATCACCGATCCGGCTCGTCCTAAAATCTACGGAAGAACACTTTATGGACTTCAGGATGCACAAGCTATTGAAGAATGGGTTCAAACCAACGCAGACAACCTGCTTTCGATTGTTGACGATACGGAAATGCTCGACCTTGTCTGGCCATTGTTTACCCGGCATATCAAAGATGGTTTATTTGTAAAGTTCGACAAGCCAGAGGTGCTTAAAGAAATTACACTTGGATGGATCACTGGGCGGCCTTTCAACGACTTGTTGAGAATCATTCATCAACGTGAAGCTAAAATGATATGGGGCACCCGAAGGAGAAGCTTCAAGATCGATCATGTCATCGATGTCTGCGAAGGGACACTCGCTTATGACGGTGCGCTGCTGGTAGGCGCGTTGTGCGAATTCACGGATACACTTGACCAAAGTGCTACCGGAGATCTGAGCAACCGCCTGCAGCTATTTCAGAAACGGCTCAAATACGGGTTGCCCACGGAAACCACTATCGCCATTTACGAGATTGGCTTTTCGGATCGCGTCATATCTCAGGATCTTGTCGCATCCTTAAACCTGGTAGCAGCTCAAAAGAATGACCTCATTACGGCGTTAAAACAAGACCGTGACGGAGTCAATGAGGTGATGCAAAAGTATCCGATCTATTTTCACTCTCGAATGAATGCACTCCTGCAGTAATCATCTATAGTACATCTGGAATATTTAATGATCGGTCTGTGTGGCCGGACTACTCCCGGGAGATGCTCTTGTAAAACCCTCCGGTTTTGATCTACTTCTTATGGGGGTTTATGGATTTCATAGGTGAGCCCGCTAGCATCTTGCTTGACGGGCGTTGAGACATGCAGCTTTTTTGCTGTTTTTGCGGTCTTTGATAAAACACCCTTATTTTACAAGGGTTTTAGAGACGCCATGTCTCGGCGGTCTTTTGCGGTTTTTGGCGGTTTTTGTCCCGGTTTGTATGTTTCGTGCAAGAAAAGAGGGGTCACCGCCCGGTTATGGACAGTGGCCCGCGATGGTCATTCGGAAGTCTCTGCGATCATGTTGGCGACGTTGTTACTCACGGCACGGAGGCCATCGTCACTGAGGTGTGAGTAACGCTGGGTCATGGTACTGGAGCTGTGACCAAGGAGCTTCTGTACTTCGTAGAGAGATGCTCCATTCTGCACGGCCACCGATGCGAAGGTGTGGCGCAGGTCGTGGAGGCGGAAGTTTCCGAGCTTTGCCTCAGCCTTCACTTTTTCGAAGACCCGTCTGGGCGCTGCCATGTGGGTGCCAGGCCTGGATCCCACGAAGACGAAAGGATTGCCCTCGTCCTCACGGCGCTCCAGCATCTCCCGCAACACTTCTTGCGCGAGATCGTTCAGGATCACCTGACGACTCCGGCCGCTCTTGGTCTTGGGCAGGAAGGCGATACCTCTCTCCAGATCCACGTTACTCCATTGCAGTGCCAGAGCCTCACCACAGCGAACACCTGTCGTAAGCAAGAGCCGTAGGAAAGCTTGCCCTTTGAAGTCTGTTTCTTTGCACCCGTCCAGGGCTGTGCAAAAGCGCTCAATTTCCTCCTGAGAAAGGAAGCGTTCCCGTCCGGTGGATTCTTTTGCCCGGGTGACGCCTTTCGCAGGGTTCCGTCCGTCGAGCTGTCCCCATAAGATCGCCAGATTAAAGATCCGATGGATCAGCGCATAGTAGCGATTGGCATAGGCTGGGGAGGACTCTGTACGTATCCGTGTATAAATAGACTGTACGTCTTTCGTTGTAATGGACGTCAGTGGCAGCTTTCCCCAGGCAGGTAGGATATCGCGCTTCAGCTTGTTCTCATCGTCTCTGGCGCTCTTCTTGTTCGCATAGGCAAAGGGCAGATACTCTTTCTTGATGAACTCACCGAAGGTGATCACGTTGATGCGCTGCTCCCGCTCTGCTGCCGGGTCAATACCACGGTACAGCATAGTACGATACTCCCGTGCCCGGTGGCGTGCTTTCTGCAGGGACAGCCCCGGCCATTCGCCCAGCCTGATACATCGCTTCCGACGGTGGTGCGTGTAACGGTAATCAAAAAACTTTCGGCCCGTCTTGCTGACAGAGAGCCGTAATCCGATGGCATCAAGATCAGCTATCTCTCTTTCCCGGGACCGTGCATCGGGTGGGTTCGGTGGTAGAGCCTGAATCATTTTCTGGGTCAGCCTTCTCCGTCCCTGTTGTCTTGTCTGTTTCTTCATCGTGAATGTACTCCTTTTTGTGTTGGCGTGTCAGGGGGCGTTTCTTCCCAAAGGTTCTTTAGTCCGTCGCCTGACATGCTCATTACCTTGGGTTTCTAATCTAATGTTCCTTTTGGGGGTGCAGCTCCGGTGACCCTCCGGTACTCTTGGGACCGGTAGTGACTCCATTCCAGCCTTTTGCCTCCCTTCGCCGCGGATGCCAGAGTTGTCTCTTATCGGTACCGTCTGCTCGTATCTTCTCAGGGCTTGCATGGAACCCGGGGAAGGGGACTCGTGGAGTGCCGCCGGGCAGGCTTTCACCCCACCCGGCAGTCAGTTGTGCCGTTATCAGGCAATGTCGCGTTCTGTGCACATCAGCCTGAGCCGCTTGACCTATCGCCACTTAGCCGCTCAAACACTCCGGACGGTGGTCCCTGTAGGAGTAGTGGCTACCATCCGCCGCGAGGACCACGTGATCCAGCAGACGGATACCCAGCAGGGTCCCGGCCCGAGCGATGAGCCGTGTTGCATCATCGTCACTCGGGGATGGCGTTACATCACCAGAGGGATGGTTGTGCGCCAGGATGATAGCGTTGACAGCTCCTGCTACCAGCGCGGCTCTGAAGACATCTCTAGGCTGGGCCGGGGCCGAGTCGATCGTACCCATGCTGATCAGGTGCCGACCGATGGGCCGATTCTTCGTGTCAAGAAAGAGTGCTACGATCTGCTCACGCTCCGATGATGCAACGTCGTCCAGATGCCTGGCTACTTCAGCCGGTCCTGTGAGAGGTGATACCTCGGCGGTGCCGTCCTGGACCAGCCGTAGCCGGTACACGGGGATGACGTAGGGTGTGGTGTTCTTCATGCATGTTCTGCTATTCATGGTTGACTCCTTTCTAGTATTCTTCAGGCAGCAGGATGGTTGTTGCCTGACGATTGTGTTTTTCGTCGATCTCTGCCTCTGTGATGATCCATATCTTTGTACCGTCGGCGAGGTGATAGGCACTCAGGATCCGTGCGCCTGTTTGTATGGCTTCATCGTTGGCTTGCTTGTCGTCCTTGCACAGATCGCCCCAGTCGCCTGTGGCATGTCGTGTGAGGTATTCCAGCCCGGTGCTGTTGTTCCTGCCGAGTGCTGCAAGGGCACCCGGTGTGATCACTGTCATCCCGAGAGAGAAGGAAGGGATTTGCTTCATAGTGCTGTTCTCCTATGTCCGAGAAACAAAAGGGCAGGACACCGTTGATGATGTCCTGCCCAAATTAAAGTGCCCGCCTATGTGGGACCTTCAATATTTCTCTATGTTCTGTGTTGTGATGTTCAGGTGGTAGACTTGTCTTTGCCTTTAGATGCGTCTTTTGCCTTGGCTTTGGTAGCCTTGGGATCCGGAGCCGCCTTCTTTTGACGGAAGCTTGTCTTCTTCGGTTCCGGGTGGAGCTTGGCCGTCAGTGGCTGGTCATCGTCACCCACCAGTGGTGTTGCCTTCCGTGTTCCGAGTTCCCAGGCGTCGAAATCTCCAGCCAGTCTGCTCATGCTCTTGCGTTCCACATCTGGTTGGAAGAGTCCTTCCTTCCGCAACACTGCTACGAGGAAGCCGCTGTTACACTGGCTCTTACCGACGAAGGCCGATGCCAGGGCATTGGACTTGAAGGGCTCGCCACCATGCATGGCGGATGTGAGGGCTTTGCGGATCTTTGCCGCAGGTACCCACTCCTTGCTGCAGCTTCCACCGCCGTGGTTCTTCTCGATGCGGATGTACACGTCTTCTCCGACATACCCGACCTCATAGTCAATACCGCCTTCACCACGGGGAGACAGCTTCGGCGCCGTGGCCTTCCTGACGATTATGACATCAGGATTCTCAGGTGCTTTGGTTGTTGTTTTCTTCGTGTTCTTCTTACTCATTGATTCCGATCCTCCTTTCGTTGGTTTTGTTGTCTTCTTACTTGCCATGCTCTCTTTCTCCTTTCTTCAGCTTTCCGCCACCAGCCTTGCCCGGATCTCCGGGTCCAGCCAGGGGGCATCCGGCACCACGATAGAGATACCGAACTGGTTGTTGAACAGGATGCAGGTGTTGAAGCACTGTCGCTTCTCATCATGCACGACGCCTTCAAGGGGCGCATCCAGCAGGGTGTGGCCACCGATGGCTGTTCGGATGGTTTCCTCAGTGTCGCCTTCCTCGATGAGTACCGTGTGCCCATCCACTTCAGGGTTGTAGCGCTCACCGATCTCAGCGTAGGCATCCATCAGAGTCGTCAGTGTCCCACGCACAGCCTCATGAAGGCCCTCAGACAGATTTGCCCGATCCACGTCTTCAATACTACGAAATTCTTTCATGTTTAGATCCTCCAGGGTAAATAGCTATCCACAGAGGATTAATATGGACTTGAGAAAGAGTTTGATACGGGTAAGGGGGTGGGGGGTAGGAAGAGAGAGAAGATGTGTGTCGGGATGGATATTAACGATAAAAAGCCATATTCTTTGCGGATGCTAAGCTCAATCTTGTCCTGATTTGGACAGTAGTGATTCTGGAAGGCATTTATATCTGTGATACGATAAATAGATTCTCGCATGTTAAGCGATATTGAAGTTCTTTGCCCACAAGTGATATTGGTCTGTAGGCGTTTTGATTTTTAGCAGACATACTGATAGAATGCCATGTGCAAAATCGAATCCGATTGAAGATAGTTGTTATATGGCGGAAAAAGTAGAAAGGTGGCACAAATGATTACTAAAGTGGCTTTTGAGATTCCGGATCATATTGCCGGTGGAATAGCCCAGGGTAAGTTTGTTCGAAACGGCGGAGTGATTCAAAAAGTAGCAGGATCAGGACAGGGCGGTGACATTGTATGCTGGCTCCGAGAAGTGGCTTCTTCTCCAGTATCAAATGGTCAACTCATGAGCGGCCTGAAAACTTTGACGGCAATAAGTACCGTGGGTGCAGTGGCTAGTGTCTTGAATCTCGGCGCTACTATTGCTTTCGGAGTAATGACTCTTAATCGTTTAAAGAAGATAGATCAAAAGCTGGATAAGCTGCAATGGACCGTGGAACTGGGATTTGCGCAGTCTTTGAGTTATCTTAATGAAATTCTCAAACACCATGAAGCCGATATTTTAGGAAAGGCAAAAACAGCTGCCGAGATGGCCTGGACAGCCCAGTTTTATGCGCCCGACGATTCCGGGCGGATTGCTATGTTGCGAGATGCCTATCTAATTATTTCGCCCTGTTGTGATAAAGTGCTTGCTTTGGTTGAGAGGAATATCCATGAGACTTCTGAAGTGTTCAAGGAAAAAATACGCATGTCAGAACGGCTTGCAATTTCTGAACAAGCACTTAATACCATCCGACAATTTCGTCAGGCTTGCGCACTTGTTCATCTGAAATATAGCATTAGCGCAGAGATAAATCCTCTTTTAAGTGTATCTCCTTTATTCGCCAAGGATACGACTTATTTGCAAAATCAGTTGCACTCATTGGGTCAGTCATTTTTTAAAACAGCAGAAGGAGAAATGTATTACACTTTATTCAATCCTACACTGAAACCAGTGAGCCCAAATCGTATTGAATATTGGGCGCAGCATTTTGATTCAAATGCAGCACGAGGTCTTCCTGATATTTTGGAACAGGCTCTTAAGGCGGCTTACCAAAAATCAAGCTCTATGAGATATTCTTGGGATGCGCCACCTGATTTGACTGAGCAGTCAGTAGGAGTCCACTCCTTTCTGGATGAGCTGGATGGTGCTTGCGCGGACATAGACAGGCTTGTTGGACACACAATTGAATATGATTATATGGCGGACCATAACCTACGTATAGCAGAGTACCGAGAGATGCTGAAGATTGAAGAGGCGCCGGAAGATACGATGCTTGCCTTCTTGCCTCGTGCGATGGACACAGTACCGGAAGGGCAGTTGGTGTCCTGAACGGGTGAGCAAAGAGTTTTTAAATCTGTTTTTTTTGGATAAGGATCGGCGTTTCGGGCAGGCGGTTTCTATTTTTGAGGGGAAAAGGTGGAGAGTACTTAGAGCCCCTGGCGCTTCCCAGCGAGAAGTGAGGAAGCACGAAAGCAGTCACAAAAGGACCGGAGGGTGACCGGAGGAGTTTTTCGTGTGTTTGGGGCAGGAGGCGGGTGTCGCTGTGGAATTTCCTTGTGGGGCAAGAGGAAAGGGTGGTGGGCGAGGCGGGAATCGAACCCGCACCCCCTTACGGGGAACGGATTTTAAGTCCGTCGTGTATGCCTATTCCACCACTCGCCCGTGGAGAAATGATAGCATCAGGTTGACTGTCTTTGCAATAGGGGCGAGGGGCGAGGGGAAGAAATTAACCGCGAAACTCGCGAAAAAACGCGAAAAAAGAATAGGGGATAGGGGATAGGACCACTATATTTTGTGGTGTGAGAGGTGTAATCTGTCTAAATATTGTGGTTGCTTTTTTGGAAAGGGGAAGAATTTCGGGAACTTTCGTAAGCGGTGGGGTATTAGAAGAGTAAAGAGAGCTGTTTTATTGAGTGGATAAGAGCGTACGGTCGTGAGCCGTGACATTTTGATATACTGGCATGTAAGATATAGTAATATGTTTGATGCAGCACAGCGCAGAACAGCGATCCAGGGTTCGGGAGATTTTGGATGTTCCCGGGTTGAGGGGATGTCCGACTCGCTTTGTTTCTGCAAGGATGAATGATGATAGAGAATATGAACAGGCTTGGAAGCCCTCTGATAATCCTGTTGATTTTGTTGTATTTTTTTGCTTTCAACGCGGTAGCTATGGCAGAATCTATGGCAATTCCTCCAGAAGCGGTGGATGACCAGCGTATATTCTGGGGCACTGCGAGCAGTTTTGAGAAACCGGGATCAGTTGATTACAACGCTCTTGTTTCAGCGACAACGGAGTATAAGGAAGCGGTGAAAGCTGAAAAAAATACCGCTCAATACTGGTTGTTCATCAGCAAGGCTAATGATCGCGCGATCCGTGCTATCAGCAGTGTCGGCAGTGAAACAGATTTTGACCTGATTGTTCTGAAAGGATATCTTGAAGGTCTTACGCCGCCTATAGAGACGGAGGATATTACCGAGCTGGCCCTGGCACAACTCTCCAACTAAGACTGAGACAGGATGCATGAAGCAATCCACTGATCCGCGTTTTTTGACCACTGCTCTGATATTTCCGGGCGCTTTACTTTCTCTTTTTGCGATTTTCAGCCTGACGGCCTGTTCCACGCTGGAAAGCGCCTCTCCCCGTATGTCTTCCGGTCATGTGGAGGTTGGCGATACGATTCCCCGCGGCCCGGACAGTAATTCCGGCAGTGCCGCCCGTGATCTTGCCACAGCCCGTCGTATGATCAAGGCGGGCGAATCTTCTCTTGTGATCCCCCGTCTGCAATCTCTTGTGGATCGGTATCCCGGCGATGTCTCGGCTATTTCCGCACGTTTTTTCCTGGGCCAGGCTTATTACAAGGTTGGCGCTTATACAGATGCGCACCGTTGGCTGAATGAATATCTGGGTCTGGTTCCTGATGGCGAATTCAGCGAAGAGAGTCATCAGCTTCTGGCGCAGATTTCGGGCGACGGTCAGGCATCAGCGGAAGAGGATGATCTTTCCGCTTTGGCTGCGGCCATAGTGGCTGATCCCGATGCGATGGCACCGCGTCTGGCCTATGCGAACGCCCTGTGGGAAGGGGGGCGCTATGAGGAAGCGGGTCCTGTTTATGATGCTCTGCTTGCCCGTTGGCCGCAGCTTGCCTCTGATGCGGCTGTGAGCCGTCGAGTGGAACGGGATGCTTCGGGCTCGCTGATCGTATTGAGTCCGGAAGAAATGCAGCGCCGTTATCGGGAAGAGGAACCCTTGCGCATATATAATGTATCCTCTTTCAGAAGCGGCCGCTTTGAAGGGCTTCCTTCGGTTGCCCGTGAAAAGTTTTATAATGTAGCCGGTCAGGCTGTGAACCAGAGCGAATCCGCTTTGGACGATGTTCGTATCACAGTCACGATTTACGGTTTCGGCCAGATGGTCTACGATACCCAGACCATATCTCTGGGCACTTTGCGACCCCGTGAAGTCCGGGCGTTCAGCGCTCAATTTTCACGGTTCGACGACATACACAATGTACGGCGCCACGAGTGTGTCGGCAGTTTCAGGCGCTGACTGGATTGACAGGCATGAAAAAATCTTCAACATATCTGCTTGCTCTGCTGCTGCTTCTGTGCGGTTTTGCACAGGGGCAGGGTCCTCAGCAGGTCAATGTATCCGTGAAGATCATTGAGTTTCAGACGAGCAAAGGGAGCGAGACGGGTATCAGCGCTTATTTCAAGCAGCGCATAGTTCCGCGTCCCTATGGCCAGGTTTCCACTGGGCCGGGCATCATCGAGGCTGCTTCTCTCGCCTTTCCGAGCCGGTCCACGGCGGGCATCACGCTTTTTCTGGATCAGATCAGCACTTATTACGGTGATATAGAAGCCATTCTGCAGGCTCTGATCGATCAAAACCGCGCCTTCATTCTGTCGCAGCCCAAAGTGATGGTTTCCGTGGGCGCCGCGGAACCGACAATCATCAAAACGACCCAGGATGTTCCCTATGAAAACACGGTGGTCGTGGGAGTGAATGCGGTTCAGACGACCGCTTTCCGGCCCACAGGGGTTACGCTGACCGTGAGCGCTCTGCAGGTTGTGGATGATGACGGTAATCCGAATACGACCCATGATCAGTATATTCAATTGAAGCTTTCGGCGGAGATCAACGAGGTGGGTCAGCGTATTACGGTGGCTCTGGCGGACAGTCTTTCCAGTACGGGCGCCGTTGTGTCCCGTTCCACCAATGCGATCAGTGTTCCGGAGTTCGTTTCGAGGAGTCTGGATACAACGGTGTGGGTCCCCAATGGTCAGGTGCTGATTCTGGGCGGTCTGTACAGGAATACAAAGAACAAGAATGTATCCTCTCTTCCCTGGCTGACTCAGGGTGAAGATATGGTGAATCAGGCTCTGGAAAAAGTATCCCCCTTTTCTGAAACTCCCGATATCCCTCTGACCTCGGCTCTGGGGAGCAAACGTGCATCTGAAGCGCGTCGCGAACTTGTCTTCATGGTGAAGGCGGATATCTGGCGTCAGGCCTTTACCTTGTCGGAAGGCTTCGGACTTCCTGGCGAGGAAGAGGAAGGGGAAGAGGGTGACGAGGATATTGTGCACCCCACTCCTCCTTCCGGCTTTATCGGCACTCTTTTCGGAGGATCCAGTACTCCGCCCAGTGGCGTGAGCGACAGCCTGGGAGGACGTGAATAATGACTTTCTTTTCCCGTTTCCATGCCTTGCTTGTCCTGATCCTGATTCTGGGGTTCATGTTTCCTGTCTCTGGTCAGGATGCTCCTGCGGAAGCTCCTGCGGAAGCGCCTGCAGAGGCGCCGCCCGAGGCACCGCCCGGTCCGGTGGATGTGCGTCAGGTTCAGATGAAGGTCTGGATCAGCGAAACGAGCGAAGGCGGCATCCGTGATATCGGCACCAATCTGGATTTCAACCGTTTTGTCCGTGGCGAAGAGATGAGCGGTTCCGTGCAGGAGGTCACGACGGCGACGATGAACCCGGTGTCGGCCTTCGGTACGGTGTCCATGCCCTACCCTTCCACCGCTCTTTTCGGTACGCCCCTTCGTCCTGATCTGAACCCCTCCACAGCGGAACTGGAAGCCTATCCCGGCCTGGGTTTGGAGTTCAGTATCATTGACGCGGACTACGGCACCATAGACGGTATTTTCCAGACGCTTGAAACGCGCAGTGATCTTGATGTAATCTCAAAGCCTGAGATTCTTGTTGCCAACACGCTTCCGGCTGAGATCAAAGCCGGCGGTCAGGTTCCTTTTCAGGACGTAACCTTTCCCACGGCTGCGACACGGCTGCAGGTTTCGTGGCGTGATATCGGTGTTAATCTGAATCTCACCCCGACGATTCTGCCGAACAACTTTGTTCAACTGGCCATAACCCAGTTGGAAGTTTCGGATATTCTGCGCTATGAAAATCTTCGTGGCGCTGAACTTCCTTTGTTTTCCACCCGATCACAATCGGGTATGGTGTTCGTACCCGATGGCACTACTCTGGTTGTTGGCGGTCTGACGAGCCGCACCGTTCGCAAGACGGAGCGTCGCGTCCCCATTCTGGGCCGTGTTCCGCTTCTGGGCATTCCTTTCAGGAGCCGGAAGTCTGAGGCTGAGGTGTCCAGCTTGCTTGTGTTTGTATCGCCGACCATCGTGGATCTGCGTGCTCCGAGCCCTCAAGCCAAAACGGCGATGCACTTCTGGCGCGAGCGCGGAAGTGAATGGTCCAACAAACTGCGTATAGACCGTGAGGTGGACGCCATGGAAACAGGCTTTTAGGCGTGGGTGTCTGAGAGTCTGTCCCTTGCTTTGCGGGCTTTGTCAGCCCCCGTCGAAGCACAGAGATCATGTTCTTCAGGGATTGTGAGACTTCGGGCTGACTCGGGATTCGCTGTTTCAAGTAACCGCGCCGGAATCAGGGTTGTCAGAACTCTGTCCGGATCAGGAGTGATGAAAACAGATGTCTGCATTGATTATTGCCGGGGCTGTCATGCTTGTGCTGGGCCTTCTCCTGGCAGCCATGCTTGCGGCCGCAAACAAAAAACTCTATGTGTATGAAGATCCGCGCATCGACGAAGTGGAGGCACAGCTTCCCGCGGCTAACTGCGGCGCCTGCGGTTTTGCGGGATGTCGGGCCTTTGCGGAAGCGGTGATCCGTGGCGAGGCAACGCCGGGTCAATGTACGGCCTCTTCGGCGGAGATCGTGGAAAGCATAGCCGAATATCTGGGCGTGGATGCGGGTGTGGGTGAAAAGCATGTTGCCCGTCTCGCCTGTGCGGGCGGCGATGATGTCGCCAAGCGCTTTGCTCATTATGAAGGGCGTTACAGTTGCCGTGCGGCTTCGCTGGTTGCCGGAGGTGGAAAACACTGCACTTTCGGTTGCATCGGTTATGGCGACTGTGTGGAAGTGTGCCCCTTTGATGCGCTGCATCTGAACGAACATCTCATCCCTGTGGTGGATGAGGACAAATGCACTGCTTGCGGCAACTGTGTGACCGAGTGTCCGAAAAATCTTTTCTCCATCCAGCCCATCAGCAACAAATTATGGGTTGCGTGTGCGACACGGCTGCGCGGCCGCGATGCCAAGCAGGCCTGTGCCGTTGCCTGCATAGGCTGCGGATTGTGTGCCAAGGCGGCCCCTGAAGCGGTCTCCATGGATGGGAATCTGCCTGTAGTGGATTATGATAAAAACGAATTTGCAGTGCGTGATGCCATCGAAGTGTGTCCCTCAGGTGCCATTTGCTGGCTTGAAGATGGCGAGCGCATTATAGGAGAGAAGGCGCAGAAGGCATTGGACAAGTGGTTTAACCCTCCTCCGAAAAAAGAAAAGCCAGCCCCTGAAGTAGCTGAAACCTCAGAAGTGTCCGGGTGATAGCATGAGAACTTATACCAATTCTTTTCCCCACGGCGTTCATCCGCCTGATTGCAAGTATACGGCTGACCAGGCCATTGAAGATCTGCCTCTTCCTTCAGAGGTGTCGATTCTGCTTTCGCAGCATATAGGAGCTCCCGCAAAAGCTATTGTCAAGAGACGAGACGAAGTAATGCGTGGCGAGCCTGTGGCGGAGGCGGTCGGTTTTGTTTCCGTTCCCATGCATTCGCCCATAGCGGGCACAGTGACCAAGGTGGATTATGTTCTGAATCCGCAAGGTCTGATGTCGCAAGCTGTGCAGATCAAACTTGATCCCGATGCGGATCAGGAAGAAATCTACGGCACACCCCGTGATGTGGCTTCGTTGAGCCAGGACGAATTGATTTCGGCTGTGCAGGCCACGGGTACTGTGGGGTTGGGCGGCGCCGCTTTTCCGACGCATGTGAAGATGAAACCACCGGCTGACAAGCCCGTGAACACGATTATTGTCAATGGCTGTGAATGTGAACCTTATCTGACCACCGACTTCCGGGTCATGGTTGAAGATGCTGAAAAAATCATCACGGGTATTCAGCTTGTGATGGATGCCATGAAGGCGAAGGAAGCCATTATCGCCATTGAAAACAACAAGCCCGAGGCCCTGGATATCATGGAAAAGGCCATTCCGGAAGGGGCGCCCATCAGTGTGCGCAGTCTGGTCACGAAATATCCGCAGGGAGCGGAAAAAATGCTGACCCGCGCCGTTCTGCATCGTGATGTGCCCAGTGGCGGGCTTCCCAGCGATATCGGTGTGGGCTGCTTCAATGTTGCCACGCTCCTGCAGCTGGGTCAGTTGCTTCCCCAGGGCCGTGGACTTATTGAGCGTGTGATCACCGTGTCGGGTGGTGGTGTGGAGCGGCCGGGGAACTACAGAATTCCGCTGGGTACTTCCATCCGCTATATTATGGAGCAGGTGGGTATCCGTCCTGAGGCGCGCAAAATCATCAGCGGCGGGCCCATGATGGGGATGAGCCTGTCCTCGCAGGATATACCGCTGACGAAAGGCATGTCCGGCCTTCTTGTGCTTACAGAGGAAGAGATGCGCGACGGCTGCGGCACGGTCTATCCCTGTATCAAATGCGCGCGCTGTGTGGATGCCTGCCCCATTTTTCTGAATCCTTCTCTTCTGGGTCTTCTTGCGCGAAAGGGCCGTTATGAAGAGATGGCGGAGGAGCATCATTTGAATGACTGTTTTGAATGTGGCTGTTGCACCTATGTGTGCCCGTCCAATATCCCGCTGGTGCAGTATTTCCGTATTGCCAAGGCCATGAACCGCGAAAAGGAAGCTGCGAAATGAGTACAGAAGCCCGTCCGCTGATTATCGGCTCGTCGCCTCATATCCGTGTGCGCCAGAGTGTACCGGACATTATGTTTCATGTGTGCCTGGCACTGGTTCCTGTTGTTGTCTTCTCTGTGTGGACTTTCGGCATCAGTGCGCTGCTGCTCATCATGACTACCGTTATAGCCTGTGTCGCCACAGAACATGTTTCCTGCAGGATTGCCGGGAAAGCCACGACCATAGGCGACTGGAGTGTGACTGTTACGGGCCTGATCCTGGGCCTGACATTGCCTCCGGCAACGCCTTTGTGGATGGCGGTGCTGGGGAGTATTTTCGGGGTGGCTATCACGAAATCCCTTTTCGGCGGCCTCGGCTACAACTGCTTCAACCCGGCGCTTGTGGGACGTGCCTTTTTACAGATCGCCTTTCCCATCACGCTCACGACCTGGACGCCGCCCAATCTGGTGGGGCGTTTCGCCAGTGTGCTTCCTTCCACGCTGACCATGCCTTTCATGCGTTCCGATGGCGAGGCATTGCAGGCTTATGTTCAACGGGCACTGGAAGCGGGAGGTGTTGACGGTTGGTCGGGTGCGACGCCTTTGTCGTTGTGGAAGTTTTCGGAGACTCCGCAATTTGAAGAGTTGCCGCGCCTGTTCATGGGGAGTATCGCCGGGTCAGCCGGTGAAACAGCGACCTGGCTCATCATTCTCGGTGGTGCATATCTGATTGTGCGGAACATGATGAACTGGCGCATTCCCGTGGGGATGCTTCTGAGCGCATTTCTTTTGAGCGGCGCTTTCTGGCTTTCCGACAAGAGTGCCTATCCCAGTCCCATGTTCATGCTTTTTTCCGGCGGACTCATGTTCGGCGCCGTGTTCATGGCCTCTGATATGGTGGCCTCGCCCATGACCACCTCAGGCGTTTGGATCTATGGTTTTTTCATTGGCATTGTGACGGTGGTGATCCGTATTTTCGGAGCCTTGCCGGAAGGAGTCATGTTCGCCATCCTTCTGGGCAATGCGGTATCCCCCTTGATTACCAGTGCAACACAACCCCGGACTTATGGTCTGGTTCGACAGAAAAATGGATGAAGCAATGAGTGTTTCGGAAACGACAACCCCCACAAGTCCTCCGCAGGATACGGTGAGCAACTGGTCCATGTTGCGCACTCTGGGCGCCATTTCTTTTGTGTCCGGCATTCTGCTGTCTCTGGTTTATCAGGTGACTTTTGACAAGATTGCGGCCAACAATGAAGAGCGGATCCGCAATACGGTTCTGGAGTTGGTTCCCGGTTCAGTGACTCAAAAAGAATTCACCTTTCCCTCTCTCAGCAATCCGGAACTGATGCATACCGTGTATGCGGCCTATGATGAATCCGGAGTGTTTCAGGGCGTGGCTCTGGAAGCGGTGGACCTGGGCGGTTATGGCGGTGAGATCCGGCTTCTTTATGGTTATCTTCCCGATGAACAACAGGTAACGGGTACGAAAGTGCTTTTGTGCAAAGAAACACCGGGCCTGGGTGACAAGATCAAAACGGATGAAGCTTTCCGCAAGAATTTTGAGCCTTTACAAGTCCCTCTGAATGATATGCGTGAGGGGCTGCTTTATCCTTTGAAGATGGTGAAGCCCGGAGCAGGTGGAGGACCGGGTCAGATTGAAGCCATTTCCGGAGCCACCATTTCCTCCCAGTCGGTGGTCAACGCGATGAAACAGAGTACGGAAGCTTTGCTGCCTCTTGTTCAGGCGCATTTACAGGAATTGAAGGAGCAGGGCAAATGAGTGTAGAGAAAAAGGGCCCCTCTTCGTGGGATGTTTTGTTCGCAGGTTTCTGGCGTGAGAACCCTGTCTTTGTCATGCTTTTGGGTGCCTGTCCCACTCTTGCGGTGACGAACAACGTGATCAACTGTTTTGCCATGGGCATATCAGTGCTTTTTGTGCTGGTCATGTCGGGCATACTGATTTCTCTGCTGCGGAATTTCATCCCCAAGCAGGTGCGTATCGCGTCGTTTATTGTGGTTATCGCCACTTTCGTGACCATTGTGGACTATGTCATTCCTACGATCAGCCTGGATTTGTATGACAGTCTGGGTGCTTTTATTCAACTGATCGTTGTGAACTGCATTATTCTGGGTCGGGCGGAAGCCTGCGCTTCCCGCAATGGTGTGGGACGGGCTATTTTGGATGCCATCGGCATGGGCGTCGGTTTCACCATTGCGCTGCTCTGTCTGGGTGTGGTTCGTGAAGTGCTGGGCAATGGCACCCTGCTTATGAATACGCCTTATGAAATTTCTCTCTTCGGGGCGAATTTTGAGCCCTGGTCCATTATGATTCTTCCCCCGGGCGGTTTCTTCGTCCTCGGTATGGAACTGCTTGTGATCAACTGGTTCCGCAAACGCAAAGAAGCCCGTGCTCTGGCCACGGCGAAAGCCTAAGAGGAGCGTGCTGTGAATCCTGAATCTCTTCCTTCTGTATTTATCAATGCCTGCATTGTCAACAACTTTGTGCTGAGCATGTTTCTGGGTATCTGTCCTTTTCTGGGCGTGTCCAATAAAAGAGGCACAGCTGTGCGCATGGGTATTGCCGTTACTTTTGTCATGCTGGTCTGCTCGGTCTGCACTTACGGGATCAACATTGTTCTCGACAGCGTGGGTGCCCCTTATCTGAAACTGATCTGTTATATCGTTGTGATCGCCTCGGCCGTGCAGCTGGTTGAAATGGTCATCAAAAAATACAGCCCGGCTCTGTTCCGGGCGCTGGGTATTTTTCTGCCGCTGATTACGACCAACTGTGCGATTCTGGCGCTGGCCATGTTCCAGACGCAGAAAGAATATAATTTCATTCAGTGTATTGTCTATGCTGTGGGTGCCGGTGCGGGTTATACGCTGGCTTTGATCATCATGGCCGGTATGCGCGAGAAACTGGAACTGGCCGATGTGCCCGATGTTGCCCAGGGTGCGGCCATCACGCTGATTCTGGCGGGAATCCTGTCACTGGCCTTCATGGGTTTTGCCGGACTGGGGAGCTGAGCAGTCATGTTGCAGACTATTCAAAACGGATTGCTGGGAGGTGCCATCTTTTTCGGGCTGGTCATGGCCTGGCTGGGTGTGCAACATGTGATCCGCCAAGGGAATGGGAAGGCGCCGGATTTTGATGTGCTGGATGATCCTGAGCATGGATGCAGTCATTGCAGTCGACATAAGGGTTGTGGGAGTGCGAGGCGGTGATAGGGGATAGGGGATAGGGGA
>JAAYJV010000073.1 GCA_012522755.1 Candidatus Hydrogenedens sp. | reverse complement strand
CGGGGGAAATACCAGCAGAACGATCTCACCATGGATCGTATCAAGGGGGTGGAGAGAGGTGAATTTGAAGGTCAGGTCATCGTCATAATCGATGCGAACCTGCCCGATGGCCATCTGACCCTCTGGCTTTCTCCTGAGGAGGGCTATACCATGCAAAAATGGCGTCTGGTTAAGGAAGTGGGGAAGCATGTTGAACCGGATGGGGTAACGCCGCCCTCCCAGGCCGAAAAGACCGGAGCAGCCACAGAGAGAAGTATTACGGAATATACTTTTCACGATCGGCAAATCGTCGAGGGTTTCAATGTGCCCCTGGAAATGAAAGAGTCGTGTTGGATTGAATATGGCGATGAAAAAGAAGTGACCTTTGAGAGCACGAGCCGTTTGTCCGATATTGAATTCAACCCTGATTTCGATGCCCTGGGCGTCTTTGAAATGCCCGATTATTCCCATATTCAAGATATCTCTTTGTACAGAAGAGGCCGTGGCTCCATAAGAAATCTGGAGTGGGATGAAGGCAACTTGCGTGTCATGGTACCCGAGGTGGATATAGAAAAAGAGCTTGCTGAAGGTGCCGATGCGCACAAGTCTGAAAAGACAAAAGAGGAAGAGAAGATTCCGGAAAGAATTTCCCTTAATTTGGGTGCAAGCGAAGAGAGTGATGCCTTTATCATCCCCGGTGTTACGCGCACCATGGTTATTGTGGGCGCAGCGTCTGTATCGCTCCTCCTTGTTCTTCTCGCACTCTTGTGGCGGGTCCGCAGAAAAAATAACTGAAGAGGTTTCCAAAAAATGAATACTCACCGTAACTTTAAGACTTGCCTGCTATCATTCACAACAAGCTTTTCTTTGCTTGTTTGCTGCCTCGCCATTTTCCAGGTTTCCAGTGCAGCAGAAACTATCGATACGGAAAGTGTTCTCAAAGCCTTCCGTGAATCCGTAGATTGGCCCGAAAACATGGCCGTAAAGCAAACTACTTCTTATGGGGGTATCTATCAACCTGATAATATTTCCAACGCAACGATGCTCTATCATGAAAAGAATGAGCGGTTAAGATTCATCCATAAATCCTGGGAGATGAACCAGGAGACAGGCGTACCCGACGAATATTATCACGATGGAATCTGGATTCCTGAAATGAAGGGCGTTTATATTCTTGGTTCCGGTAGTACGGAGATCGAATCGCTACAGCTGTATGATGACTCCGAGGAACGGTCTCAGATTCTCTACAATTCGGGTTCCAGCAGATTTTATCAAGGCCTGTACAACGTCCGGGGAAAATACCTGCAGAACGATCTCACCATGGATCGTGTCAATGAAGTGGCAAGAGGTGAACTTGAAGGACAGGCCAGTGTCATTATCGAAGCGGAACTGCCCGATGGCCATCTGACCCTCTGGCTTTCTCCTGAGGAGGGCTATACCATGCAAAAATGGCGTCTGGTTAAGGAAGTGGGTAAGCATGTTGAACCAGACAGAGTAACACAACCTTCCCAGGCCGAAAAGACCGGAGCAGCCACAGAGAGAAGTATTACGGAATATATTTTTTATGACAGGCAAATCGTCGATGGTTTCAATGTGCCCATGGAAATGAAAAAGTTGCGTTGGATTGAATATGGTGACGAAAAGGAAATGACCTCCGAGGTAACGAGCCGTTTATCCGACATTCAATTCAACCCTGACTTCGATGCCCTGAGCGTCTTTGAAGTGCCGGATTATTCCCATATTGAAGACATCACTTTGTTTAGAAAAGACCGTGGTCACTTAAGCAATCTGGAGTGGAATGAAGGCAGCTTCCGTGTCAAGGTACCGGAGGTGAATATAGAGAAAAAACTTGCTGAAGGTGCCGATGCGCACAAGTCTGAAAAGACAAAAGAGGAAGAGAAGATTCCGGAAAGAATTTCTCTTAATTTGGGTGCAAGTGAAGAGAGTGATGCCTTTATCATTCCCGGTCTTACTCGCTCCATGGCTATCGCTGGCGCAGCATCTGTATCGCTCCTCTTTATTGTTCTGGTCCTCTTGTGGCGAGTCCGCAGGAAAAAATAACTGAAGAGGTTTCCAAAAAATGAATACTCACCGCAACTTTAAGACTTGCCTGCTCTCATTCATGACAAGCTTTTCTTTCCTTGTTTGCTTCCTCGCCATTTTCCAGGTTTCCAGTGCAGCAGAAACTCCCGATGTAGAAAGTGTTCTCAAAGCTTTCCGTGAATCTTTGGACTGGCCCGAGAAAGTTGCCGCAGAGAGAACGAGCTCTTATATGACCCGCCACTACCCCGGGAAATTGATGACTGAAACATACAAATCCTGGTACGACAGTGCTGATCGATTCCGAGTGTCCACGCAAAGCCGGGTAGTGGACCCGGATACAGGGGAGATACATGTGGAGGATTCTGACCCCCAGGAATTTTGGAAGGACTCCTTTTGGATTCCGGAAATGGAAGGGGTTTATATTCTTGCAATGGGGGCTACCGGGCCGGATAGGGTGCGCCTTGTTGACTACGGAACGGAAATTGACCGTCGGTCTTATAACCACTATTCCAGCAATTTTTTCCAAGGCTTGTATTCCATCTCAGGGCAATACCTGCAGAATGATCTGACAGTGGATCGCATCTCCAAAGTGGAGGCTGGTGAGTTGGAAGGGCAGGCCAGTGTGATTATAGAGGCCGAACTGCCTGATGGCTATCTGACCCTGTGGCTTTCTCCCGAAGAGGGTTATACCATGCAAAAATGGCGCCTCGTCAGTGAGGTGGGAGTTCATCGTACACCCTCAGAAGTCGAACAACCCTCCCATGCAGAAAAGAGTGGAGCAGCCACAGAGAGAAGAGTGGTGGAATACACTTTTTACGATCGCCAGGATATTGAAGGCTTTAATGTACCTATGGAACTGAAAAAGCTCAGTTGGATTGAATACGGCGATGAAAAGGAAATAATGTCAGATGAAACGAGCCGTTTGACCAACCTTCAATTCAATCCTGATTTTGATGCTCTGGGTGTCTTTGCCATGCCGGACTATTCGAATGTCAGTGAGATCAGCTTGATAAAACCAGACCTCACTGTCATCAAGAATCTGGTGTGGAATAACGGTGATTTTTATGTGCTACCTGAGGTGGTGGATGTTGAACGACAACTTGACGAAGGGACCGAAAGTCTCAAGGGCACCAGGACAACGGAGGAGGAGAAGACTCCGGACAGGTTATCCCTGAATCTGGGAGAAAAACAACAGGGTGATGGCTTTAAAATATCCGGTACAGCTCAACTTCCCGTTATTGCTGCTCTGGCGGCTTTCTTTCTTCTTCTTGCCCTTGCAGCTCTGGTCTGGCACTTTCGGAAGAAAACAACAAGGGAAGGAGAAAGCCGGGAATGATAATGCCTTATTCATTCAAAAAATGTCTGCTCATCGTGTTGAATATGACTGTGTTGACTTCAGCCTTGGCAGCCCAAAGCCCTGATCCTGAAACTGTGCTGCAAGCCTTTCGAGATTCCTATAACTGGACAAAGCATGGAGCCATGCATATTCATGGGACACAAGTGTCCAACTTTGCACCGGAGGTGACCACGGTCTGGGACTTTGATCTCTTCAATGACAGAGACGAAAAGTTCAGAGCTGTGGGTACCAATCGTGAGCTGGATAGCAGAACAGGAGAACTCAGCAAGTTTAACGATGGGAGTGTCTGGGACAAAACTTTCCAGACCTTGTTCGGCGGCCAAGGAGCCGAGGGCTTGTATTTCCATCATTCACAATCATATGAAGGGTCAAAAGAATACAGCACCCTGAATCTGTGGGAGGCCGGGGAGGAGCGGTGGCATATTGAAAAGACGAAAATATTGCCTCTCTCAGCTTTCCTGGGCTATGCGCCCCAATTCAGCAAGAAAGCACTTTATGATCTTCTTTCGCCCGACAATATGACCATCCGTGAAGAGAGCCAGGAAGGGCTGAGAAGTTATGTGTTGGAAGTGGAAGTGGACGAGGGGTATGTGGAGCTGTGGCTGGACCCGGAGCAAGGCTTCTCTCTGCAAACATGCGTACTTACCAAGGAGGCTGGTAAGCATCTGTCCGCCGACGGAACAGCACCCTACGGCGATACAGATCCCATCTGGCACGCCCGGCAAACCAAGTGTGTCACAGAAATTACAGTGAAAGAAAGCGCTTATGTAGATGGCCACTATGTGCCGCTACAGATAGAGCATCATTATCGCCATGAGCTGGAAAATGACGAAGCCATCTCCATGGATTTTCACTGTGAGCTTTCAAAAGTGGATTTCAATCCTGATTTCGTTGCATTGAAGGCTTTTGAATTTTCTGTGCCTGAAAATACTCGCCCGCGTCTGTGGAAAAAAGACGGAACATTGCTCACAGATTTTCAATGGAAAGACGAACAGCTTATTGCTGATATGGAAGAGCATGAACTTGAAGAAAAGGTCAAGAAAGCAGTGGGGTCCATTCAGACAACTCCCTCTGGAAAAAGCACGGAAGGAAAACTATCCTTGCGGCCGATCAGCATTGATAAAGATGTTTCGGAGCAGATCAAAAAAGATATTTTTGTTTATGGTCTGTCCCTGGCTGCACTGGTTCTGCTGATATGCGGCTGGCTTGTCTATGGCAAGATGAAAAAGAAAAGCAGAAAGGATTGAGGAATGACGAGGAAAACTTCTTTTAAAATTACCCTACTCTTCCTGGCGGGTATTTTCCTGCTCAACCCTTTTCTTTCTGCTGAACAACTCGACACGGAGGCCATAGTCGAAGCCCTGCGTCATTCTTTTACCTGGTTTGACAATGTGTCTTTTGAGGTGTCTGTTACCTATGTGACCCCCTGGAATCCCGATGAAACAGTGAAAGTGGACAGTATCTATTATCAGGACGGGAATCGCCGGGCACGCCTGATTGATAAAGCAAGTGGTTTTGACCGCATCACAGGCGAGCCTTTGTCCCGTGAGTCCGACATTACTGACTATCGGGACCGGATTTATTCCCCGGAAACAAAGGGTTTCATGTTGGAGATTCTGGGCGAAGATCCTTGCGAGTTGAATGTCCATGAAGATGGACCTCAGGAACTGGAACATCTCATGCAGACATTGGCCCATGCCTATTTTTATAACGGAAAGTTTCTCGAAGGAGCCCTGAAACTTGAGAACATCATAAGTGTCAGGGAAGGAGATTTGGACGGTGAACCCAGTGTGATTCTGGAAACCACACATTTTGACAGATCTCTGACCTTCTGGCTCTCTCCACAGGATGGCTATGCCATGCAGAAATGGCAACGTGTCCGGGAAGTGGAGATTGATGTGGAGACAGCCGGCGAAACCGCTCCGCCCGAGAAAAAGGTCCAAAGAAAGGTTGAAGAATTTACTTTTTCTGACAGGCAAAATATTCAGGGCCATATAGTGCCTATGACAATAGAGAGCATCTACTGCAATGAAGTGGACGGCCGAAGAGAAATCACCTTTGAAAAGAAATCTGTCTTTTCGAATGTGCAGATTTCCCCGGACTTTGATTCCTTCCAGGCCTTTAAATTGCCTGATGTTTCGCATATTCACAGATCAGCCCTCTTCAAACCCAACGGAATGATCATTCCCGGCTACAGATGGAAAGACGGTGATCTGGAATTGTTATTTGAAGAAGATGAGATCTATGATGCCTGGGAGGACTCCGATCAACAGAAAGAATATGACCCGGAAGAGGTTACAACAGTGCTCAGCCTGTCCACAGGAGCACCAGAAGCCGCTGTGAATGAGGGATGGAATCAGGCCCGTATTGTGATGCTCCTTACGCTTGCCCTTTTTCTGCTGGTCGCCGCCCTGGGTATTCACTATTTTCTGAAAAGGAAAAGCCTGTGAAGAGAGAGAAATGAAGATAAAATCCGGCCAAAATACCAATGAATTCAACAAATGACTTGAACAGGCGTCATGCCATTATATTTGCATCGTCTTTCCTTTAGTGTGACTTCGTGTAACTTCGTGGAAGAAAATTTGATCTGTTATGATCAGGTCATCGTGGAACTGAAAGCCTTGGACAGTTTAAGCAGCAAGACGGAAGCGCAATTGTTGAATTGTTTTTTCTTCCACGAAGTCACACTAAGAAACACGAAGGGAAGAAAAAAAGCAAACTATAAAAATTCTTCATCCTTGTCCAAATCAGCTTTTCTTGGACAGGCCAATGCAACGGTCAGTCAACCTGATCCAGGGAACCGGAAAAATGAAGACAAAAGCTGGCCAAAATACCAATGAATTCAACTATGTGGATTTGATGATAGCCTTAATTTGGACACCAGTGATTTGCTGAAAAGAAAACTGACTCAGAGAGGACAATTAACACCATGAAATATCGCAGCTGCAGGCTATTGCTTCTGCTTACGCTCAGCGTGCTTCTCCAGCCACCCGGATTGTCTTCTGAAAGCCCCGATCCCGAAACCATCCTACAGGCCTTCCGTGATTCTTTCAACTGGACAGACCGGGCGGCCATGCACATTCATTCATCGGAAGAGTTTAGTCATCAGCCCGATGCAGTCGCCGTAGAAGACCTGCATTTGTACAAGGAGGGCAATGACAAGGTGAAAATTGTCGGAAATGAGAAGATTCAGAATCGTCACACGGGAAAACTTTTCAGATATGAAGGGGGCCATGTGAGGGATCAGAGTTTTCAGTCGATTTTTCTCAAGGAAGAGATGCATGGCTTTTACTTGAATCATCTCTATGTAGACCGTGACGACCTGCGTGAAGACGATCTGACTATTTGGGAGGCTGGTGAGAAGCGATGGCAGATTGAAAAAAATATAAACCCGCCTCTTTCTTCTATGGTCGGCTTTGCTGGGAGATTCAGTGAAAAGCCCCTTTATGAGCTTCTTACGCCAGAGACCATGACGATCAGGGAAGAAGATCATGACGGTCTGCGCCATTATATTCTCGAAGCCCGGACGGATCAGGGGCTGGTGAAAATCTGGGTGGCTCCTGATCAGAATTATCTGATGAAAAAATGTATTCTGACCAAAGAGGCTGATAAAGATCTGAACAGCGAAGGCACTGCCCCCTACAACGAGACATGCGAATTTCTTGACAGTCTCAAGAAAAAAAGTGTCACAGAAATAACAGTCAAAGAAGTTGAATATATTGATGGAAACTATATTCCTGTTCAAATAGAGACCCAGTATCACCATGAAGTGGAAGGTGGCGGGGAGTGGGGATTCACGAATAGCTGTGTGATCTCTGAAGTGGATACCAATCCCGATTTTGACGCTTTGAATGCCTTTGAATTTTCTGTTCCCGAAAATACCACCACCACCCTCTTCAAGAGAGACCGTAGCATAATCGGCGGACTGCAATGGGAAAATGGACGGCTCATTGCTGACATGGAAGACGATAAGCTCGACGAAACGATGCGAGAGGCGCTGGCTTCTTTGGACATTGGGGAGGACTCAAAAGAGAATGATGAAGATGCGCGCATCATCCTAAAGCAGGAGGATGGACAAGAGGAGGAAATTTTGTCGAAAAGACCTGTAGCTTTGCTTGTTGTGCTGGCAGTTGTCGTGGCTGGTGGAGCGTTGTCGTTTTACTATGTAATGAGGGTTAAGAATCCAAGAGCGAAAAAGAACTGAGGAATAATGAAAACACCAGTTTTTAAAACAGCATTCAGATGTTCTTTGATCCTGCTGCTGGTATCGCCTGCTCGCCTGGCTGAAAGCCACGATCCCGAAACCATCCTCCAGGCTTTCCGCGAGTCCTACAACTGGACGGATTGTGTTGCCTTTCACGCTGAATCATCCGGCACCAGCGCCACAATCCACCGTTCTGAAAAGAGCAGTTACTACAATGATCATGGCCGTCAAATCAGCTTTACAGTCACGGAACGAGCAGAAGACAGGATTACAGGCGAGGCATTGGACTCAGGCCGCTCTTACAGGTCCATATTTTCAGAACAAATGGATGGTTTTTTTCACAGGCTTTCTGTGGCGCCTGAAGGTTACACTGAAGACTTCGAGGGAACTTTATATTCTTATGAGGACGGTCCGGCTGCTTACCGTTATTATCTGGCAAGACAACCAAGCCTCAGACCCTTTTTCGGAATCGATGTCCTGTTCAGCGATGAAGCCCTCTGTGATCTTCTTACGCCTGATGTGGTGCAAATGCGGGAAGATACACTGAATGAAACAAGAGCTGTTGTTATAGAAGCGCAGATTCCTGAAGGGCATATAGAACTCTGGGTAGCACCTGACAAGGGCTATGCCATGCAGAAATACAGGCTTACCAAGGTTGCCGGAGAAGACCTGGAAAGTGACGGAAGCATTTTCCAGCCCGAAACATATTTCAGTAATATTCCTGAAAACTCTGTTCCACTGAAAAGACTGATCATTGAGGGTACTGTAGAAGAAGAGCAGGAGAATCCGCTTTCAGGATATGTCATTCCAACACAGATAAAAAGAATTAGCAGATTTGAAAATGAAGAGGGTGCAGTTGACCGTGAAGAAATCATCGTGAATACATTATCAAAGATAGACTTCAACCCTGATTTTGAGGCTTTGAAAGCCTTTGATTTTCCAGTACCCAATGGGACCTGTACTTTCCTGAGGAAAAAAGATGGACGGCGTGGGGGACCATTGAAATGGTACGATGGACAACTTGTAGTTGATACAGATACTGAGTTTTATGAAGAGATGATAAGTGAAGCTGTTGATCAGTTGAATGACGACAGTGATCTGAGAGAAGAGAGTTCAGAAATACTGTCTTTGCAGCTGGAGCAACAGCAAAACAGCCAGCCTGTATTGAAAAGACATTTTTCTCCGATCGCTGTGGTTGTGGCAATGCTTGGTGTCCTCATGGGCGGCATCGTGTGCCTTTACCTTGCAAAGAGGATTAAGAATCGAAGAATGGAAAAGGACTGAGGAATGATGATAAAGAGATATTTTAAAACAGCTTTCAGATATTGTTTGATCCTGCTGCTGGTATCGCCTGCTCTTCTGGCTGAAAGCCACGATGCCGAAAGCATTCTCCAGGCTTTCCGTGATTCCTTTGACTGGACAGATCATGTTTCCATGCGTGTTCAGAGTCACGGGTCTTCAACCTGGAAACCTGAATCAGGCAGTTATAATAATTTCTATTTTTATAATGACCATGGAACGCATCAACAAACTTACGGCACCACGCAAGAGCTTGATTCTGTCACTGGAGAGGTCTATCGCTACGACTATGGACCTGATAAAGGGAGGCAATTTCAAACCCTGTATTCTCCAGAAACAGGTGGGTATTTTCTGCATGAACACAGAGCTATCGACGATGTTCCTGAATCCTTTGATATCTATGAAGCAGGAGAAGAAAGAAACCGGATACACCTGATCTTTCCAGGAATGCTAGGCCCGGTTCTGGGATATGTACTTCTTTTCAGCAAAGAATGTCTGCCGGATCTTCTATCGCCCGATATTGTCACGATGCGCGAAGAAGGGGTGAACGGTCTGTCCACCGTTGTTGTGGAAGCCACGATTCCCGAAGGTCACATTGAACTATGGTTATCCCCCGAAAAAGGCTATGCCATGGAGAAATGTCGCCTCACTAAAGTAGCTGGAAAAGATTTGGGATATGATGGACAAGTATATGCGCATTCTTTTGCTCTTGTCGACAAGCCTATTCAAACTGAAAAGACAATTGAGGAAATCAATGTTATTGAACATAAGTTGATAGAGGGGAAATATGTACCTGTTCAAATGGAAACAAACACAGTCAGCGAGTGGGAAGGCGGTGTTACCACCGAGGCTACCCACAACATCACTTTATCGGAAATAATCATGAATCCCGATGAAGAAGTCCTGAGAGACTTTGAATTTATTGTTCCGGAAGAAGTGCATACACGATTCCGGACAAAAGATGGCAAAATTTTAACAGACTTCAAGTGGGAAGAGGGCAAACTTGTGGCGGACCTGGGTGAGACGAGGATTCACGAAAATATAGAGGAGGTCGCAGGCCAGGAAAATGCAGAGCACATGTCTGAAGCGGAGGAGCCGTCAACTTTACGCTTGAATCTGGCTGGGACAGAGAGCGACAAAGGCATTGAGGAAAACAAGTTCATCCTTCTGTATTTTCTTATTCCTGCCGGATTGATCCTCCTGATCACTGGCTGGATCCTCTACAGGCGTATAATAAAGAAAAAGCAAAGTCCTGGAAAGGAATAATGGGATGCAACAGAAGAACAACAAAGCACGGCTTTCTTTTTTGGCGCTTATCCTTGCGCTGTCGCCTCTGCTGGCGGCTGAAAGTCCTGATGTGGAAACTATTCTCCAGGCCTTTAACGACTCCCTGAAGTGGCAGGATGATGTGTCATTACGCCTTACAGGTACCGAGTGGTATTTCTTAACCTCTGATACGGTCAGGCATGCAGAATATGTATATCATCACGATGGAAAGGGGCGACTCAGGAAAATATACGATTGGCATCATGTTCATAAAGATACTGGAGAAATAGTGAGGGGTGACGATGGCCAACCGCGAAAGCTTTTTAGTGATGGTCTGTGTGTGGATGAAGCTGAGGGATTTTGCTTTTCGGGGATGGGGGACGGTAACAGCAAAGTAATTGAAACATTGTACATACACGAAGACGGAGCGGATTGCGCCGACCGTTCCATCAGAAGGTTCTCAGCCATAGGACTTGTTCTGGGACGTCTTCCAGGCACCCCGGGATTTGTTCAAAATTTTCTGACTGCTGACAGCGTTGGCAGTATAGAGATGGAAGAAATGGACGGACGGCCCAGCTACCGTGTGGAAGTTGATCTTCCAGAAGGCAGCTTGAGCGTCTGGCTTTCTCCGGAAGAGGGCTATGCCATGCAAAAATGGCGCCTCGTCAGTGGAATGGGGGAAGATCCGGAAGGCATTAAGGTGCTCCAAGCACTGGATCCTGATGCAATGGACGAAAATACAGAGAAACATGTTTTTGAATGCAGCTATACCAATTTCCAAAAAGTTGACAACTTCCACGTGCCGGGAGAGATCAAATATACGGCTTGGAACGAAGTTGGAGATAAGAAAGAACTGGAGAGGGAGGAAACGGCAAAGATTACATCCGTGGAATTGTCGCCTGACTTTGATGCCCTGGGCGCCTTTGATTTCCCCGATTATTCTCAGGTCAGCAGTCCAAGATTCATCAAAAAAGACGGAACCGGATTGTCCGGTTTCAAATGGGAAGATGGAAAGCTGGTTGCTCCCATGGACGAGGATTTTGTTGATAGTAAGTTGCAGGAGCGTTTTAATCTCATAACCACAGGTCCCTCTGATGAAACAAAAGAGCCAGCAAAACTCTCGCTCCATGTTGATAATCTTGACACCGGTGCAAGCGTCCGGATCGAAAAAGAAAAGAGGCTCCTTATCCTCACCGTTGCGGGATTGATTGTGTTGACCAGCGGCTGGGTCGTTTATAAAGTCATCAAAAAGAAATCTCAGCACTCAGGAAAGGCTTCTTAAACATGGCAATCATGGTTTTTCTTTTGAGTTTGTCAGGATCACTCCAATCTGAAGAGCCTTATGATCTGGATACTGTTCTCAAGGGCTACAGGGAGTCATTTGCCTGGTCGCACAATGTAGCGTTTGATTTCGTCGAAATCTCCGAGTCCTCAGGAGATTCCCAGAGCGAAGGTCATTTTTTTAATGACCATGGCAAGCGTATGGAAATACAAGAGACAGGCGTTTGGCAAGTATCTCCAGAAGTGTCAGGAGTAAGGGCAAAAACACTTTTTTCCGAGGACTTGGATGGTTTGTTTTTTGACGAGACTATTTGGGGATTGGAAGGTGATGTTGTACCTGAGGACCTCGGACCGACATTGGATATTTATGAGTCCGGGAGAGACCGCTTTTCTTCTTTTGCGATGGTAGTGAAAAAGCCGACTGTTGCTTCGTTCCTCGGATATGGGCCTTGGTTCAGTTATACGCCTCTTCCCGATGTTTTAACACCCAGGAATACCACGCTTCAAATGGAAGAAGTAGAAGGTACTCGGTATTGTGTTCTGAATGCGTCCACTCCTGAAGGAGAAATACAACTGTGGCTCATGCCCGATAAAGACTATATTATGAAAAAGTGCGTTTTAACAAAGGAAGCCGGGAAGCATCAGGGTTTAAGTGGGGGTACCTATTCTTTTACGAATGATCAAGGGGAGTCTCTCCAAAGGAGCATAGGTGAAATAACTTTTTCGCAATATCGTTATCAAGACGGACATTTTTTTCCTGTAGAAGTGGAATTCTCCCACGTTCAGCAATTTGAAGGGGGTGAGGATCTTCCTACGGAAGTAATATGCCGGATTACAACCATAGATCTGGATCCTGATTTTGAAGCGTTGCATGCCTTTGAAGCCACTTTTTCCGAAGATTCTGAAGTGACTTTTCATAAAAAAGATGGATCAAGATTTTATGGGTTTTCCTGGGAAGACGGAAAACTTATTGCTCCCATGGATGGGCACTCTTTCGAAATAAAACTTGGAGAAACACTGAGTGCGCTGGATGCAACTCCCTCGGAGAAGAAAGCACCGGCAAAACTTTCTCTCCTCGTCGACAAACTGGATCCTGATGCAGCCGCCCAGATAAAAGCAGAGCTATGGCTCTACATCCTCACGGCAGCGGGAGTGATTGTATTGATCATCGGCTGGATTGCTTATCGCATGGTGAAAAGACGGAGGGAGAGTAAATAAGAAGTTGCTTTTACAACATATCTGCTCTATCTCTTCTGGTTTTGCTTTTGCCCTTACCAGTGCTCTCTGCTCAAAGTCCTGATCCTGAAAGCATTCTGGAAGAGTTTCGCAATTCTTTTGTCTGGTTGGATAATTGTTCTTTGTCAGCCTCCGCTGTTTTCTGGGATGAATACGATCCCAATGAGCTGTGGAAAGAAGAAATCACCATACATAACGACAGTGGAGAACGGCGAAGGTTCGTACAGAAAACCCAAGTAGTCAATGCGGAAACAGACCAACTGACACATGATGCCGATGGCCCGCGGCAGTATTATAAGGACGGTCTATATACCCCTGAAACACAAGGTTTTTTTCTTCGGGGAGAGGGCCTGCATGATGGGATTGATTCTTTACGAGTCTATGAAGCAGGGGCTCAGCGCTATCAAAGCCTCGCTGACATACTTGCGACCCGAGAATTTACAGGCTTGTTCTATGGACGGGAAAGACCTTTACAAGAACTCCTGACCTCCGAGACTATTAAAAATATTGAAAAAGTTGATCTGGATGGCCAGTCCAGTTACAGGATTGAAGCAGAGCTTGAAGTGGGCTCTTTGACGTTGTGGCTCGCCCCGGATATGGGATATGCCATGCAAAAATGGCGGGTGGTCAGCTATTATGAAACCCACATGGCTGGATACGAAGTGACTGAGATTTCTGATCCTGTTCAAGGTGTTGTCAAAGCTGAAAGAGACATTCTGGAATGTACTTTTTCTGAACATCAAAACATCGAAGGACACTTCATTCCAATGAAGATGGAAAGGAGATTACAAGCAGAAGCAGGCGATGTACAGAAAATCATGAAAGAAGAGACCGTTGAGTTGACAAAAGTGGATTTGTTTCCTGACTTCGATGCTTCAGGCGCTTTTGAACTCCCCGACTATTCCAGAGTCAAATTTACCGATTTTATCCGAAAAGACAACACATCTATTTCCGGCTTCAAATGGGAAGGTGGACATCTTGTTGCCCCCATGGATGAGCAGCTTGTGGATACAAAGCTGCTGGAAGGCCTTGCTGCTATCCACACCGCTCCCTCCGATAACACAAAGGCGCCAGCAAAACTTTCTCTCCTGGTTAACAAACTGGATCCTGAGGCAGTCATTCAAATGAAAGAAGAAGCGTGGCTTTATATCCTCACGGCAGCCGGAGTGATTGTGCTGACCAGTGGCTGGGTTGTTTATAAAATCATCAAAAAGAAATCTCAGCACTCAGGAAAGGCTTCTTAATCATGGCAATATTCTTTATTCTTTTGAGTTTATCAGGATCAATCCAATCTGAAGGGCCTTATGATCTGGATACTGTTCTCAAGGGCTACAGGGAGTCATTTGCCTGGTCGCACAATGTAGCGTTTGATTTCGAAATCTTCGAACGCTCAGAAGATACCAATCCCGTGAGGAAAGGTCATTTTTTTATTGACCATGGCAAGCGTATGGAATTACAAGAGACATTATTTGTGCCTCAATCTCCAGATATATCCGGAGCAAAGATTAAAACACTTTTTTCCGAGGACTTGGAAGGTTTCTTTTTTCACGAGATATTGTGGGGATTGGACGGTGATGTTGTACCTGAGACCTACAAACCGAGTTTGGATATTTACGAGTCCGGGAGAGATCGCTTCTCTACTACGATGATAACGCATATGCCGGATATTGGTTCGTTTATCGGATATGGACCTCTTTTCAGTAATACGCCTCTTCCCGATCTTCTGACACCTAAGAATACCACCCTTCAAATGGAAGAAGTAGAAGGCATCCGGTGCTGTGTTCTGAATGCGTCCATTCCTGAAGGAGACATACAACTGTGGCTCATACCCGATAAAGACTATGTTATGAAAAAGTGCGTAATAACAAAGGAGGCCGGGAAGCATCAGGATTACAGAGGGAATACCTATTCTTTTACGAATTCTCAAGGGGCGTCGCTCCAAAGAAGAATAATTGAAACGACTGTTTCGCAACATTATTATCAAGACGGACATTTTCTTCCTGTAGAAATGGAAAGCTCCAGTGTTGTGCAATATAAAGGGGGCGAAGATTTTACTACGGAAACAGTATGCCGGATTACAACCATGGATCTGAACCCTGATTTTGAAGCGTTGCAGGCCTTTGAAGCCACTTTTTCCGATGATTCTATAGTGAGTTTTCAAAAAAAAGATGGAACTTGGCTTTCTGGTTTTTCCTTGCAAGACGGAAAACTCATTGCTCCCATGGATGAGCAGTTTGTGGATACAAAGCTGCAGGAAGGGCTTGCTGGCATCCACACTACTCCCTCAGAAAATACAAAGGCGCCGGAGAAACTTTCTCTTCTGGTTAACAAACTGGACCCTGATGCAGCCGCCCAGATGAAAAAAGAAATGTGGCTCTATATCCTCACGGCAGCCGGAGTGATTGTGCTGATCGGCGCATGGATTGCTTATCGCATGGTGAAAAGAAGAAGGGAGAGTAAATGAGAAATTGCCTTTACAGCATATCTGCTCTATGTCTTCAGGTTTTGCTTTTGCCCTTACCAGTGCTTTTTGCTCAAAGTGCTGACCCCGAAAGTATTTTGGAAGAATTTCGAAATTCTTTTAATTGGATCGACACTGCAGCCATGCACATTGAATTCTCCACCTTGGGTGGCGCTTCTCCGGATAAAGCCGAGGTCTACGATTTTGATTGTTATATTGATGGAGATCACAACTTCAGAACTACCGGTACGAGACAGAGAGTCAATCCTCACACAGGAAAACTCAGTATTCAACCCAATGGGGGAGTTGTGGATGAGCAGTATCAAACATTCTTGTCCACGGAGGACAGCGGCAATCTTTATCTGCTACATACCGCTATCAGCCGTGATGATGGTCGGATGGATGACTTGAGAGTTTGGGAGGTTGGGGACGAGGGGATCCCTCTTGAACAGTCTTTAGCAGTGATTTCAGGCTATGCTATCGGCTTCAGTAGACAGGCTCTTTATGACCTGTTGACGCCCGATGCTGTCACAATACGCGAGGAAATCAATGAGGGAGTCCGGAGTTGTGTACTTGAAGCAATTACAGATCAGGGGTCTATAGAGATTTGGCTTTCGCCTGATCAAAATTACGTCCTTCAAAAGTGCATTCTGACTAAAGAGGCCGGCAAAGATTTTGACGCAAGAGGATCTGAAATATACGGAGGGGTTGATTTCTTTTCGGGAGAGACTATAAAGAGAAATATTATCGAAATAACTGTCAGTGAGATCCAATCTGTAGATGGGCGCTTTGTTCCTCGTCATATGAAATATCTTTATCGTGAAGACTTGGCTGATGATAGTATATACGAACATTATCACAACCTTGTTATCTCTGAAGTAGATCTCAGCCCGGACTTTGAAGCTTTGGGAGCCTTTAACTTTGTTGTACCTGCTGGCACCTCTGCATATTTTAGAAAAAAAGATGGAACCGTTCTTAGCGGATTCACGTGGGAAGACGGCAAACTTGTGGTTGATATGGATGCTGATGATCTGGACGATAACATACGAACAACCATTGCTCAGCTGAAAACAGAGGAGGGCTCAAAGGAGCCTGAAAGCGCTGCCGGAACTGTACTCCAGCTGAGAGATTCCAAAGAACAGGAAGCTTTCCTGCGAAAACCTTCTACTGTGCTTGTGTGGGCGGCAGGTGTGCTATTGTTGTTCGCCTCTACAGCCGTGGTTGCTGTTGTCTGTCTTAAAAGAAAGACGAGGAAAAACACAACATCAGGAGACGAATCATGAATCAAAGCTGGCTAACCAAATCTATTCCCCTGTTCATCCTGGCAGCTCTGGCGGGGTTCTTTATCATGCCCGCAGCCCTCTCCGCCGGGGAGCCTGACCCTGAAAGTATCCTTAATTCCTTTCGTGATTCTTTCAATTGGATGAATGATGTGGCCATGCACATTGAATCTTTTACTCGTGTGGGCAGTTCTCCGGATGAGGCCGAGGTCTTTGACTTTGATTGTTATATTGATGGAGATCGCAACTTCAGGACGGTCGGCACAAGACAGGATCGCAATCTCCGTACCGGAGAACTTACTGTGTTTTCTCATGGGGGCGTTCTGGATGAGCAGTTTCAAAAATTCTTTTCCAGAGAGAATACTGGCGGTCTTTATCTGCAACATAGCGCTATAAGCGATGATCGTGGGAGGGAGGATTACTTGAAAGTCTGGGAGGCCGGTGAAGATCGGGTCCGCCTTGAACAGACACTTGGGCACCCTTTTGCAATATTTTCAGGCTATGCTACCGGCTTCAGCACACAGCCTCTCTATGACCTGTTGACGCCCGATGCTGTCACAATGCGTGAGGAAATCAATGACGGTGTCCGGAGTTGTGTGCTTGAGGCGACCATAGCCCAGGGATCTGTGGAGATTTGGCTTTCACCTGATCAGAATTACACCCTTCAAAAGTGCATTTTGATTAAAGAGGCTGGTAAAGATTTTGACGCAAAAGGATCTGAAATATATGGAGGGGTTGATTTCTTTTCGGAGGAGACTATAAAGAGAAATATTATCGAAATAACTGTCAGCGAGACCCAATCTGTAGATGGGCGCTTTATTCCTCGTCATATAGAGTATCTTTATCGTGAAGACTTGGTTGATGATGGTGTATTCGAAATGTTCAGAAACGCTGTTATCTCTGAAGTAGATCTCAGCCCGGACTTTGAAGCGCTGGGAGCCTTTCATTTTGTCGTCCCGGAAGATACTTCTGTTGATTTCATCAAAAAAGATGGAACCGAGCTTAGCGGATTCAAATGGGAAGATGGAAAGCTTATTGCCCCCATGGATGAGCAGTCTGTGGATACAAAGCTGCAGGAAGGGCTTGCGGCCATCCACACTACTCCCTCCGATAATACAAAGGCGCCAGCAAAACTTTCTCTTCTGGTCAATAAACTGGACTCCGACGCAGCCGCCCAGATGAAAGAAGAAATGTGGCTCTACATCCTCATGGCAGCGGGACTGATTGTGCTGATTGGCGCATGGATTGCTTATCGCATTGTGAAAAGAAGAAGGGAGAGTCAATGAGAAATTGCCTTTACAACATATCCTCTATATTTATCCTGGCTCTGTTTCTGCTGCAACCCTTTCTTTGTGCTCAAGATCCCGATACGGAAAGCATTCTTCAGGCCTTTCGGGACTCTTATAATTGGACGCGAAAGGTTGCCATACACGCCACTTCTGTTTCTACTTTCAGTAATGCGGAAGATAAAAAGTTTCACGAAGAATATCGTTTTTATAACGATGATCATGATCAAATGAACATGCATGCAGCAATCCGGGGGCGGAAGAACGAATATGCAACACAATATATCTTTTCACCACAAGCTACTTCAGATTATTTTTGTATTTTAGATCTTGGGGAAGAAGGGGGAGAGACTCTGGGTCGTCTGCGTGTGGATGAAAAAGGGGCGGAAGCGGGGAGATCATTCTTTGAAAGGCATCTTTTCTTCGGAAGCCATATCCTGGGCGCTTCCTTCCCCTTCAGCAAAGCGTCTTTACCGGAGCTTTTAACCGCAGATACGCTGAGTGTAAAGGAGGATCGCCTGGAAGGGGGGCTTTATACACTGCTGGAAGGAGAGGTCCCTGAAGGGCGGATAAAAATCTGGCTTTCACCAGATAAAGGGTATACGCTGAAAAAGTGTGTGCTCGTCAAGGAAGCAGGAAAGGACCTGGATTATGACGGAGAACTTTACAGCCACAGCAACGTGCTTCATGACCCGCCTCTGGATGTGATTCGTGTAACCAGGGAAATAGAAGTGCTGGAAAGCACCAGCATGGATGATCAATATCTTCCTTCCAGAATGCACTATCGTCAAATGGAAGAGTATGAGAATGATGAGCACTTCGAATGGAACACAGACATCAGCCTTCTGGATATTGATCTGAATCCGGATTTTGAGGCATTGAATGCCTTTGAATTTTCGCCACCCCCGGGCATTTCTACCACCCTGGCGAAAAAAGAAGGGACTTTGTTTACCACATTTCAGTGGGAAGAGGGAAAGCTTGTCCCTGATGTGGACAAAACTCTTCGTGAAGATTCAATGCAAGAGACCATTACTCGCTTACAAACAGAGCAAGCTTCAAATGAAAATCAAGCAGCCCCGGCTGTCACACTTCAGCTGGGAGACAGTGCAGAACAGGAAACTTCAAAGCAGTGCCAAAGCAGCGTTTTTGTCTGGATTGGAGCTGTTGCGTTGGTCCTGGCTTGTGGTGCCTTTGGCTCTTTTGTCTTTATGATGAAAAAAAGGCGGAGTGTAACACCGGGAGGCGAGGCATGAAAAGAAACTGTTGTGCTCACCTGATCGCCGCTTTTGTCCTGACCGTCACTGCATCCTCTTTTGTCCATGCTGATGAAGCGCAGGACATTCTGGACGCTGTGAAGAAGGCTTTCAACTGGCATGAGCACGTTGCTTTTCATGCGACCTGTACAAGTGTCGACGCTGATTTGCGCGAACAGTACATTAAAAATAGCGACTTCCATAACAATAATGGCGAGGCAATCAGCATAAAGAGCACAGTGGAAGTCAGGAGCACCGTCACAGGAGAAGCTGTTGAAGATACCCTGTCTTTTGTGAAAGTACTGTTAAAGGAAAAAGGCGAGAACCATTTTTATGATTTTCAGATAGGGCCGCCCGATGAGTCGGGTGACCTGGCCTTTGTGACGGTCTACGAAGACGGTCCAGAGGCTTATAACTATAACCTGCCAAGAGAGCTGTCCATTGCTCCTTTCTTCGGATTTGATCTGCTGTTCAGCGACAAAAGTATTCCTGAGTTGCTCAGCTCTGATAATGTGATCATTCGCGAAGATATGCTCAATGAAGACAGAAGCCTGGTTCTGGAAGCCACCGTTCCCGAAGGACAGATAAAACTCTGGGTTTCGCCTGATAAAGACTATGTAATGCAAAAGTGTATTCTCACAAAAGAGGCTGGGAGGGACCTCTTTGACGGGACTCCCCTGGTGGAGGAGTCTTTTCCGGATTCTTCAGGCACCTTGGTTTCCAGGAAAAGATTTGTCACGGAATTGAATGTACATGCAACAGAATACACGGACGGGCACCATATTCCCGTCAGTCTGGAAAGGCTGGAGAGGCAGGAATCTGAAGAAGGACGGGTAATTCATGAACATTCCGCTGTCCACAGCTTATCGGAGATAGATTTCGACCCGGATTTTGACGCACTGAAGGCTTTTGAACTGCCGGAAGTGACAGGCCCCGCCCAGCTGAGGAAAGCAGGTGGTCAAGGTATATCCGGCTTCAGATGGGAAGATAGAGAACTGGTGGCTGATGCGAGTCACAAGGTGAATGAAGAGCGTCTGCACACAGCCATTGCCCAGCTGGAAGGAAACAAAGATTCCAAAGAGATGGAGTCAGCCGCAGCTGTTGCGCTTCAGCTGGGAGACAGTGCAGGACAGGAAACTTCAAATCATTGTCAATCCAGCGTTTATGTCTGGGTTGGAGGCGTTGTGTTGGTACTGATTTGCGGAGCCTTGGGCTTTGTTGTCTATAGGACAGGAAAGAAGAGACGCAGTTCAGCACAGGGAGATGAGTCATGAAAAAGACCTGGTTCCCTCAACTCATCGCCATGCTCCGGGTGTGTCAAAAAGAAAGATATCCGAAAGGGTATGTCCAGTGATCCCATGTATTACCAAATCGAAAATATTTGTGTTTATCAAATATTTTAAAAATATAAGAGCAGTGAAGCTACTTATTCTTTGTACGTTGTCCCAGCAAGTGCTTTTTGCCGAGGCTATTGATCCGGAATCAATTCTCCAGGCTTTTCGAGACTCCTACGAATGGACAAACAGCGTTGCGCTAAATATAAAAATGTATGATGGCTCAAGTAGCATGCCCGACAGTAAACCAGAGTTCTCCTGCGTGTACAAGTTTTATAATGACAGCGGAAATCGCATGTGTGAAAAAGGGGTGATTCATGTCACACCTGCTGAAGAGTACGGCAATCTTCCCGGTGAGCGTTTTCACCGACTGTATTCTAAAGATCTGAATAATTTTTCATTCAGAGAACTCCAAGTGCGCCAGGAAGACGGTGAGAGCTTTGAAAATTTTTTGTATATTCACGAAGATGGTGAGAAAGCTTTTCACAGGGACCTGGCTATTGGAATTGTCAGTGCAGGACCTCTTCTGGGGTATGGACGTACGTTCAGCACAAAGAGAATCCCTGATCTTCTTACAAAGGACAATGTGGCCATCAGGGAAGAAGCAATTGAAGGGATCCGACATTGTATTGTGACAGCATCTCTTCCGGAAGGTGATATAGAGCTTTGGCTTGATCCGGATAAAAACCATGTCATGACAAAGTGTATGATGACAAAAGCAGCCGGGAAGCATGTTGATATAGATGGTAAACTTTTTGCAGCCGATAGATCAGATGGAATCATCCTTAAGGAAAAGCGGTGGGAAGTGTATGTTTCAGAGTACAAAGAACAGGATGGACACTATCTTCCCCTTCATCTTGAATCGACTGAGGTGTACGAATACGAAAACTCGGATCCCGTCTTTTTAAAAAATACTTACACCGTAGAGCATTTTGACTTGAACCCGAATTTTGATGCACTGGATGCTTTTGTTACTGATTTTTCAGAAAATGTATTTGTGTATTTTCGGAAGAAAGATGGGACCTTGGCTAGCGGTTTCACGTGGAAAGATGGAAAATTTCTGCCACGTATGGATGTTGATGCTCTGGAGGATTATCTGCTGAGGGGCATGGCTCAGCTGACAAGGGACAAAGATGCTGAAGAAAGCGAAACATCTGCTGCTGTTACACTCCAGTTGAGAAAGAGCACAGAACAGGATACTTCAAAGCGGTCACAATCCAGCGTTTTTGTCCGGGTTGCAGCTGTCCTCTTTGTTTTGGCCTGTGGCGGCGCATTGGCTTTGTATGTTTCACGGAAGGGTCGGTAGATGACTGTTAAAAAGAGCAATGAAAGCGGTATTTATTACCATTTTCAGTGTCATGGTGCTACAATGGAGAAGCTTATGATGTGGTTGTTGACACATGAGAGGAGAGCGTAAGCGATGGCAATTCAAGTGACGGACGAGCATCTGTTGACTGTGGTGACGGCGCGTCTTGCCCATCACTATGGCGTGATGCCTCTGGCTGTTGAGGACAGCTGTTGCCAGATTGCTTCGCCTACGCCCGATGACCTCGTCATGCGTGATGAGTTGTCCCGTCTTCTGGGGATGCCTGTTGCGCTGAGCTATGCGACGGAAGAAGACATAGAGTCGGCCCAGAAAAAGTGGTACGGCATCGGCGCAGATACGATGGAGCAATTGAGTTCCTCCCGGGAAGAGGCGGATTTCATTTCGGCGGGTGCTGTGGCGGAAGAAGTGGGCGATGCGGGGCTGCCTCCTTCCATCATCAAATTTGTCAATCAGCTCTTGACGGAAGCCGTTCACAGTCGTGCCACGGATATTCATATTGAGCCTTTCGCTGATCGTTGCCGGGTGCGTACCCGCGTGGACGGTATTCTGTATGAGCTTCCCGCCCCGGCGACACTGTCCCAGTTTCAGAGTGAGATTGTATCCCGCATCAAGATCATGGCGGGTCTGAATATTGCCGAGACACGCCTTCCCCAGGACGGACGCATTCCCATCCGCATCGGCGGTAACGAGATTGACCTCCGTGTTTCCATTGTGCCCATTCAGCATGGGGAGAGTGTGAACATCCGTATTCTTCAGGCCCGGCAATCTCTCCTTTCTCTGGAAGCCCTGGGTTTTTCCCAGAAGGATCGTGATCTTTTTGAGCGCCAGACTTTGAAGACCCATGGTATTGTGCTGGTTACAGGGCCCACGGGCAGCGGCAAGACAACGACCCTCTATGCGGCGCTGGATCGTATCAATGATGCGACACGCAAGATTATCACCATTGAAGACCCTGTGGAATATGAGATGGAAGGTATCTGCCAGATGCAGGTGAAAACGCATATAGGCTTTACCTTCTCCACGGGTCTGCGCTCCATTCTGCGCCATGATCCTGATGTGATTCTCGTGGGTGAGATTCGCGATCTTGAGACGGCTGAACTGGCCATGCGCTCAGCATTGACGGGGCATCTGGTCTTTTCGACCCTCCATACCAACGATGCGCCCAGCAGCATCACCCGTTTGCAGGACTTGGGCATCGATTCCTATCTGATCTGCTCATCAGTGGAATGTGTCATCGCCCAGCGGCTTGTGCGGCGCATCTGTCCCCATTGCCGGGAAGAACAGCCCATTGACAGTGAACTGATTGGCCGGTCCGGCTTGTCTGAAGAGACGCTGTCAACCTTTCATTTTTACAAAGGTGCAGGCTGCGCTGAGTGCCGCAATGCGGGATATCTGGGCAGACAGGCTATTGCTGAAGCCTTCGCCATGGATGAAGAGATGCGCCGTTTGATCATGGACGGTGCTCCAGCCAATATATTGCGTGATCGTGCTGTGCTGCAAGGGATGACAGGACTGTGGGAGGATGGTCTGCAAAAGGTTTCTACAGGTGAAACGACCTTGGAAGAACTCCTGCGGGTAACCCAGAGTTAAGCGTGATGATTCGGGTGGCTTGATGAAAAGTTTTTCATATAAATGTTTCGATGACACGGGCACCGTCCAGGAGGGCGAGATGACCGCTGAATCCCGCGACGGAGCCGTAGCCGCTCTTTTCGCGCGGGGTTGGCATGTCGTCCGTGTTGATGAGAAGGACAGCGAGCCCACGGGCATGGCCCGGCTGCCTTTCTGGAAGGTGATTACAGGCAAAAGCCTCATGCAGTTTTCCAGACAGGCGGGACGGCTCCTCCATTCCGGGCTGCCTCTCACAGAGGTATTGTCCACCCTCCGTGATCAGATTCCCGTTATGAATCCTGTGCTGGGCGATGTGCTCTCCCGCATTCTCCGGGGCGATGCGCTGCATCTGGCCCTGGGTGCCCATCCCGGTGTTTTCTCGCCTCTCTATGTGAGTCTCATCCGTTCGGCCGAATCGAGCGGCCATCTTGAGTCGGGATTCAACCGCCTGGCCGAGCTGCTGGAAGAAGAACAGGGAAACCGCTCCGCCATGACCCAGGCATTGGCCTATCCCTTGTCTGTTGTGCTCATCGGCATGGTGACCGTTTTTGCCTTCACTTCTTTCGTATTACCCCGTTTCACCATGGTTTTCGAGCATCTGGGCGGTGAGCTTCCTGTGGCAACGCAGGTTCTTGTGGCTCTGAGCACCTTCTTCGGCCAATGGTGGTGGTTTTTTGTCCTTGCCGCTCTCGTGCTGGTTCTGGTGCTCCGTCAGGCGTTGAAAAAAGAAAAGGGCCGCCGTTTTCGGGATCGCTTCATGCTGAAACTGCCTTTCATCGGCTCTGTGGTGCGCGAGCTGGAAGTGGCCCACTTTTCCCGGACGCTGGGAGCACAGCTGGAAGCGGGCCTGCCCATTCTCGCAGCTCTGGATGTATCCCGCAAAACCACGCAGAATGTGATATTCCGTGAGGCCGTTTCCGTGGCCATGGAAAGTGTACGAAAAGGCGGGAAGCTGAGCGAAGAGATCCGGCGCAGTGGTCTGTTCCCGCCTTCCGCCGCCAGTCTCATTGTTGTGGCGGAACAGGGTGGCGAATTGCCCAAGGCGCTGCTGGATATTGCCGACGATGCCACCCGTGAATCGGCCCGCCGCATCGCCGCTGTTCTGACACTCATGGAACCCTTGTTGATTGTATTGGTTGGTGCTGTCGTGGGCGCATTGGTCATTGCCATGCTCTTGCCCATTTTTAATCTGGAGGAGATGCTTCAATGAAATGCCGGTCCTGTTCGCAAAAAGGATTCACACTGATTGAATTGATGCTCGTCGTGCTGATCATAGGCGTGCTGGCGGCTGTGGCTGTGCCCCGTCTGGTGCGGAATCCGGACAAGGCCCGGGCCCGTGCGGCTACGGCAGAGATTCAGAGCATCACCACCATGCTCGACAGCTTTCATATTGATGTGGGTCGTTTCCCCACAACGGAGGAGGGGCTTGAAGCTTTGTACCGTGCTCCGGCGAACCTGGAAAACCAGCAGAGCTGGGACGGACCTTATACACGTAAACGGCTCATGGACCCCTGGGGCCGTGAATACTATTACCGTTGTCCGCCCGAACAAGGCGTTGATTTTGATCTCATCAGTTCCGGAAAAGATGGACAGATCGGTACAGCCGACGATATCACCAATTTCGATTTATGACCTGTAACCACGAAAAAAATGGATTCACCCTCATTGAGCTCACACTGGTGCTTCTGCTGCTGAGTGTGCTTGTGGCCGTCCAGTTGCCGCGCATGCACCAGCGTCAGGAAAAGACAGCGTTGAGTTTTGAATCGGAAACCCTGCGCCGTGCCATGGATCTGGCATCGCTTAAAGCCAGGATGGAGAAGCGGGAAGTACGTGCACGTCTGGATGAAGAGGAGCAGCGGGTCTATTTTGAAGAGATGTATGATCCCGTGAACAGACCGGGGGACTTCATGCAGGTGGATCACGGGCCTTTGGGCCGACCGGTCATTCTGAGTGTGCAGGCGAAGGCTCTGGGTGCCGATGAGATGCAGCTGCTGTGGCGTTTCATGCCTGATGGAGAAATTCAGGGTGGGGGAGTGCTCCTGGAAGACAAGACCGGAAGACGCATGCAGATTCCTGAAGCTGAAAAGGATGACGAAGAAAAAAATGCCTAGAAGAACCAATCAGTTTCATCATGCACATAAACGCCTCGGGAAACATGCCCCGGGCTTCGCGCTCGTGGAACTGCTGGTGACCATCACTCTTATCAGCGCGGGTATGGCTGTGGTGGTGCAGGCCATTGACGTATGTCTGTACAGCAGCTACTTCAGTATTGACCATGCCCTGGCCTCGCGTCTTCTGGAAGAGACCCTGTTACAGGGCATGCACAGTCCGGGCCATAACGATTCCGGTCAGTTTGAAGAGCCCTGGGATCGTTTCCGCTGGAAGGTGAACTATAACGCCGTGAAAGATACGCCCTTTCTGCAGGTGACCGCTTCTGTGGAATGGACACGGAGAAATAAAGTGAAAACATTGACAGGTGAAAGATTGTGTCGCAGACCCTGAGCCCCACATATAAATCACGAGAGCAGGGATTCACCCTCATCGAGATTCTTGTGACCATGAGCATTTTCGGTATTTTGCTTACCGTATTGCTCACAGGTCTGTGGGTTTCCTTTGAAACGGCGCAGCGTATCCAGCGGGCCACGGAAGCGTCTCAGGAAGCCATGACTGTGCAGGGACGCTTTACAGCGGATATCACCTCTCTTTACCGGGGTGATGGCCGCGACTATTTCCCTTTCAACATGAAGAAAGATGTTCAGACTCTGCTGGAGTTTCATGCCTGGGACACATCAGGAGAGGGGCTGGAACATATTCAATATCTGCTCGTGGAAAACAAGGAGACAGGCGCCTATGACCTGCAACGGAAAAGTGCGCCCGTCATCCTCTCCCTGCCTGTTGGCAAACATAAAAGCACCACACTCCTGGAAGAAGTGGTGAATGCCGAACTGCTCTGGCTCGATGGAAGCACCTGGAGAGAGGTGAAAGAGCCCCGGACTGCTGTGCCCGCAGCCATTCAATTGAAGCTCACCCGTAATGTGCGCGGAGCGGGACGGGTCGTCGCACTGGTGAGCGCACCGGCCATACAGGGAGAGTTCGCATCATGATCAGGCCGGACAATAAAAACAGCGGATTCATGCTTATTACAGCGACTCTCGCCCTGTCCATCATGTCCACCATCTGTCTTGGCGTTGCCTGGTGGGTGCGTCTTCACATTGCCGAAGAAAATTACCGTCATGGCGACGGACAGCTCCGCCGTCTGGCCGAAGACCTGCTTCTCTGGACAGCCTGGAAGCTGGATGCGGAACCTGCAACGGGATACTCCGGTTTTTATGAGGAAGTGGAAGCGGACTGGTTTGACAGTGAAGCCATCAAAACGGAACTGGCTATTGTACCCATCAATGCGAAATTTTCATTGAACAAGGCGAACCGTTTCCTGCTGCAGGCGGTGCTCAAGGATCTTGCCTGTTCCGAAAGTGAAATAGAGACTCTGGTCAATGCCATTGAAGACTGGCGCGGTACGGCCCAGCATGGGGTGTACAACTTTTCTTATGCCGGTAAAAAGCCTCCCTATGAAGCACGGTCGGCTCCTTTCCGGCGCATTGAAGAGCTGCTCTATGTGGAAGGGATCAGCCCGGAGCTCTTTCATGGGGAAGACAGCAACCGAAACGGTATTCTGGATCCCAATGAAGATGATGCGATATTTTCCTCTCCCGCTGATAATGCTGATGGTATCCTGCAACTGGGACTGCGTGAATATTTTCATGCTCACAACTTTGAAAAACTCCATATCAACGGCATCCGTCCTCATCTGTGGCGGCCCCTGATGGAGACCTTGCTTTTTGATACGCGCGGCACCGCCGAAGAGATGGCAAAGCGCATCGTCCAGCATCGAAGCGGGCCCGACGGTGTCTTCGGTACGGAAGACGACAAGCCCTTTGAGTCGGTGAATGATCTGGCCCAGCTGCTGGGAAACAACGGAGAGATGGTGGTTCAGCGTCTGGAATCCTGGCTGGGTATCGCCTGGGAGGCCCAGGGCTATGAGGTATATATCCGTGTCGCCTTGAGAAAAGAGGCGATGCTTCGTGAATTTCGTGCAACCCTGCTCCGTGACAGAGCAGGCAATCTGACTGTGAGTTCATTCAGTTCAATCATATGAATACAGCTGTTATTACCATGGAAAATAATCCAGCATCGGAGAAAGCTTAATGGCTTTGTTTCGCCCTGAAGAAATAACCCTCTATTTTGACGGAAGCCACGGCTGGCGGAAGAACGAAGAGGGGGAGACCGTCTCGCTGACAACGGAGGAATTGCTGACAGTTCTTTCTCCCAGGCGTCCGGCCGCCCTGATCCTCCCGTCGGCCGCCCTCTTCAGCTATCTTATCGATCTGCCTCAGGCGAAGGACGAGGAGATGCGTCAGATGGCGGGCTTTGAAGCCAGGAAACGGCTTCCCTTTCTCGCCGATGAATTACAGTGTGATTTTCAGCTGCTCCAAGCCCATGAACAGCGACAGCATCTGTGGCTTTTTGCCGCTCCCAAAGCATTGCTTCATAACGAACTCACCGACGGACTGAAGCCCTCCTCCTTCACACGCATGCAACCCAGTTCCGCCCTTCTCTATCAGGGCGCCCTGAAACAGGCGACTAACACTGTGGCTCTGTGGATTTTGCAGGTCGGTGAAGCGGTGGATTTTCTTCTTCTCGATAAAGAGCGTATCGTGGCACAGCGCAGTGTTTATCTTTACGACACTGCAAAGGAAGGTCTGGGAGAGGAAACCCGGCGCTTTTTGGAATATCTCGAGCAGCAAGGCCATCCTGTCCCGGAAGAGATCTTTCTTCTCGCCTCGGAAGAGTCAGGAGCCTGGGATGCCCTGTCCGCAGCGTTGGAGATTCCGCTCAGGCCTCTGGGCGACGGACTCGCTTTTCTTCTCAGTGAAGCCGCAGCAGCCGATGTTCATAAGAGTGTGGACTTGCGTCCTGAAAGTTTTCGCCGCCATGAATTGATCCAGCGGCGCATCCGCATCTGGGCGCTCTACATCCTTTCTCTCAGTCTTTTTGTGGGACTTCTGGTTGTGCTCAATGATGTGGTATATCGCCATGAAAAGCGGTATCTCGACTATGTGCATATGGAAACGGATGCCCTGGGCTCCCAGGCCACAAGTCTCTCGGAAATGATGGATGCCATTCTCGCCTCTCAGAAAGCGGGACGGGCCAGAACACGGGTGCTCAATGCCCTCAGTGATATCGCCGCAGCGGCACCTGATGGCATCCTCGTGGACTATGTGAGTTTTGACGGCGGTACCCACAGTATCCGTCTCGGTGGCCAGGCGGAGAACAGGCGCGATCTCTTCGGATTTCTGGAGGCGCTGGGAAAACTTAAAACAGTCAAGCAGGTACGGCCCATTGCCATGCCTCTCGTTACCATGGATGTCTCCGAACTGATTGATTATCAGATAGAATTAGCCCTTTGGGAAACGGAATAGAAGAAAGGTGCCCATGCTCAATCGCATAACAGAACGGGAACTCAGGTTGGCACGGTGGACAGCGGTAGTCCTCCTCGCCGCTGCCCTCTATTTGTTCCTTATCGAGCCACGCATACTCGCCTGGCAGGAATTGCTGGAAGATCAGCAGAATGCGGCGGATACCTATAGGAAACTGTCGCTCCTGGTGCAGAATGACAAGATCATCCGGGACCGTTATGCCCTCATCACCCCGGAGAGCGATAAGGATCGGGAAACAGGAGGTACGGCCAGCACCCGTCTGTATCGCGCACTCATCCCGTCCAAAGGCGACGGTGACGCCCTGCGCATCAAGGATATCCGCCCCTTGGGCTATCATGGCGTGACAGGCCGGGGCGGCGGGGGACGGGGTGCCGTCATTTTCGGCGAAGGGACCATGGATGCGCTGGAAGGCTACCTGATCTACCTCGTGAAATCAGAAGAGACCCTGCATATTGAAAAGTTCTCCATGACCATTCCCCGCAAAGATTCTGACATACAGTTTTCCCTTACCGTCATTCAAACCACAGGAGGCGCCTCATGAAGCTGTCTTCTGCAATCAAAGTTTTCTTCGCCCTTGATATTCTGCTGGCCATCTCAGTCGGTGTGGTTCTGGCCGGTATAACGCCCTGGCGTACCAAGAATGCACTGCCTGAACCAGGCCGAGAATGGCAGGAAGTCGTAAAACGTCTTGAGGCTACGGCGGACGAGGCCAAGGCCAATCGTCTGGAAAGAAAACAGATCTTTCAGACACGCCGGGCCGCCTCGCGGGTGCGTCAGTCTTCCAGTGCTCTGGGCGATTATGTCTTGAGCGGTGCCGGAAACGGAAAGGCCTATTTTCTGCATAAGCAGACCAATGCGCTCAGTGTTCATGCCATTGGTGAGGAAATCGAAGGATATAAAGTCGTCGCCATAACGGATAATCTCGTCGAACTGGAAAAGGATGGAAACCTTGTTGAAATACCCTATTGATACCTTGTTCAGAGGCTTTCTTCTGATGATTCTGGCTGTAACGGCAAGCGCCCAGCCTGAACATCCGGTCACCATCAAAGCCACGGCCGCATTGCCCATGCCGGCGGTGATCTCCATGATCTCCGACATGTCCGGATTGAACATCATCGTGACCCAGGAAGTGGCCAAGATGAATGTGCTGGTCAATGCCAGAAACCTGCCCGCCATGGATGTATTGCGCCATCTTGCCCTGGCCTATGACTTCCGGCTGCTGGAGCAGGACGATGGTACCGTTGTCATTATGACGGCCCGGGAATTCACGACCAGCCGAAGTGTTCCCGCCAATGTCGTTACTTTTACACTCCAGAATGTGCGCGCTGACTCTCTGGTGGATATTGTGCGGACACAACTGAGTGACACGGGCGAGGTCCATGCCAACAAAGAAACCAACCAGCTCGTGGTCAGTGATAAAGAAGAGATTCTCGAACAGTTGGCTGTCAGTATCCATACCATGGACAAAACCCTCCTCACGGAGGTCTTTGAATTGCAGCAGGTGAGCTCCAAAGATGCCATGAGCCTTTTGCAAGGAATCGTCCAGCCGCCGGGTCACCTGTCAGGCGATGAGACAGGCCGGTTTCTCACAGTGACGGATACCCCTGGTAATATTGCAAAGATCCGCAAGGCACTGAATGAGATTGATATCGCTGATGATGTGCGCACCGAGATTTTTGAACTGAATTTCGCCTCCTGTGAAGAGGTGGGGCGTACCTTGGAAGAGCTCTTCTCCGAAGACAGCCGCCGCCGCTACGGGATGAGCGGAGGCTACGGCAGCCAGTCTTATGGCGGAGGTGGGGGATACTATGATCAGGGTGCCGGTGGAGCACCCATGGGCAGACAGCAGAATCAGGGTTATGCTGCTGCTGATCCACAAGGACAGCCCGCCGGAGACCCGCCAGGCGGTCAGGCCACAGGAGCCGTACCCGGCGCCCGGGCCGCTTATGACAAAACCGCCTTTACCGTGGGACATCGGGGAATGGTTGTCATAGATTCCCGGAACAACGCCATCATCGTCACAGCCGAGGAAATGTGGATCGACAGGATCCGCGAGATTATCGCCGCCATGGACAGCGAGCGCAAACCCTATCGCTACACTTTCGCCTTTGCGGAACTTGAAAGCCTGGACCTTGAAGAAAAGCTGACCACCCTTCTGAACAATCGTGCTGAGCAGTATCAGATTGATATGGAAAACAGAGCCGTTTCCTTCTTCTCAACACCCAACCGGGCACCGCTCATTCTGGATATGCTGCAAGCCTGGGACAAAGTACCGCAACAGGTTACCATTGCGGCAAAACTCCTTTCTGTCAGTGATGACACCATCAAAAAACTGGGCATTGATTTCGTTGCCCAGGACAACAAGACGCTTTTCGGCGGGAATCAGCTTCTTAAAAATGAAGGCATCATGAGTCTGGCACCCGTCATCGTGCCCGGAGCCCCTTTCTCAGAGCTGTCGCTGGGAAGCCTGGACACGACAGATTACAATGCCATCATCCGGGCTATTTCCACAGACAGCAAGACCCGTATCATTACGGAACCACGCATCAATACTTTGAACAACAAACCGGCCATGTTCTCCGATGCACGACAGGAGCCTTATACCGTTGTCACCAAAGACGGTCAGACCAATACAGTCCTTCAGGATGTGCGTTTTCTTGATGTGGGTGTGACACTGGAAGTGCTTCCCCATATCAATGAGTACGATGACGTGAAGCTTGATATCATGCTCAAACTCAGCCATCTGGTTCAGATCAGAGATGGTTATCCCGTTGTGGACACGACCATGGCAAAAGCCACGAGCCGCACGAAAAACGGACAGGCCGTTCTCCTGGGCGGCCTGCAGTTGAAACAGACAAAACATGTCCGAGACGGTGTGCCTATCCTCAAGGATATTCCCATTCTCGGACTCCCTTTCCGGAATATAGACAGAGACAAAACAGACCGCCAGCTGATGCTCGTCATCACTCCCTTTATTGACGAACCCATACTGCGTGATGATGAGGAACTCACAGCCAATCTGCTGGAAAAACTTGTCATTGAAGAGTTTAAATAATCCTGTGCTTTCTGGAAGAAGGTGACCGTTTAGAAAAGATCAATTGTCATGACATGTCTGCTCTGTCCACTCTGACCACTGACTCTTTATCAATACACCGTGCCAACCTCAGCTCTCTTTTCCAGCCCTGAGCGTATTTTTCTGAACCAAAAAACACATTCAAATCCCAAATTACTTCTTGCCATATATTCAACCTCCTGTTATACTGACGATAGAAAAGTAACTTCTCTGGTTGACCTGGCCCCGATTTTCTTGGACACAGATTTATGATAATCTATGTGTCAAAGGAGATCAGATATGAGCAATGAATTGAAGAAAGCGACCTCTAAGAAACAGGGTCCCCTTGGTTCGAAGGAACGG
>JAAYJV010000072.1 GCA_012522755.1 Candidatus Hydrogenedens sp. | reverse complement strand
TTGCTTTGAGCCATTGGGGTTCTCCTCCTTGTGAATGTGTTAGCAACATCCATTGTAGCGGAGTCCCGGTGGCTTGCCCATTCCTCCTCACCCTGGGCAAAGTTGCGAACTTCAGTGTACTCTATCGAAACTGGAACGACTTCTGCATTCCGGCAACCGCAAAAGAACATCATAAGCAATCCTAAGTCTTCGCCCGGCGCTTCTGCCAAATCAGATGTCAGCGATGCATACAAGGCTACAGACTCAAAAGCTGTAAGAGATTTGGGGATGGCTAAAAACTCCTTATCTGCAAAGGGCTTGATATTGGTTCGAGAGTAGAATACTGATCCCCATACATTCTCTTCGACATCCATTCCAGCACGATGAGCCGCTTCAAAAACGACACGAACCAATTTTCTGTAGTGATTCTCCGTTTCGTACTGGTAGTTGTAACGGTTCACCAAAATTTCAATGGCATCTTCTAATTCTTCCACAGTGATGTGACTTATAGCTTTAAATCTTGGAATCACTTGCAACAAGCGAACTCTGTAATCATCTGCATAATACTTGATTGTGTTCTCTGCCCACGGATCAGATATTCCCCTGATTTTACCGTCATCTGAGGGAAAGAAATATTTGACAAGCACCCCGGCGAAAGTCAGCTCTCCATTCACATCTTTCAAGCATGATTTATACCTGGTTGATATGCCTTTTAGGGCAGCTATCATTCTGTTTGTAATCATTCTACTCATGGGCGAGTCCCCCCTCCTGGTGATTGTTTCAAAGACTACTATTTCAACAAATCTGACCACTTGTCCAGTTTCTGAAAAAGCAAATTCTGACTGTGGATGTTTGCATAGTCCACATAGTTTGCATCCTTCACAAAATCCTGGCTATTGCCTGCCAAATAAGAGTACTCTCCGGGTAAGAGTCCCAGTTTATGCCGTGCGTAGAACTCAAAGTTTGATGCAAGAATCTCACCATAATACTGATTAAGGTCGGTTTCTTTGTCCTTGAGGCCTTCATCCTGAAGTCTGATAATATGTGGGTTGATACCTACGAGTTGCAGAATCTGTTTTGAGAGTTTTCGGAGTGTTTTTGGCTTGAGTATGCCACCATCCCCTTCATTGACCCTGCTGTAATCCGTCAATAAAAGCAAATTTTCAGGCTTCAATCCGCTCTTGCTTACATTCAATACATACTCAATGCGTCGGGAAAGATATGGTTTGAGATAACTCACGCAAGGGATCCATCTGTACTTTTTTGATTCGTCAAAGCTTAAAATAACGCCCGCTTCTGTCATTTCCTGAGTGATTTTAATCAGCATTCCAAAAAGGAGGGGAGAGTGCTCAAATGAATCCAAAGAAAGAGCACAAACTTCACTCGCAGACAAACCAGTAAATAGCTGAATCATCAGTCCAAGGTAAGCAGGTTGGGCAATATTACTTCTTAGTTCAGTTAAGTATCTCTTCAGTGAGGACAGGCGTAAGGAGTTTTTCCCGAGCGCTGCCCTTGCTTGTTTTCTACGGTTGATTACCTTATGCACTTCACCTGCCCATGTGGAAAGCATGTTCATTTCTGTGCATTTCATCTCAACAGCATAGGTTAAAACAACATGAATGAGACCCAGCCGTTCATTGACCTCTTCAGATGACAAATCCTCAGCATTGGCCACCAGAGCGTCACTCAATCGTTCTACATCGCAGTCACTGATTCTTATAAGTCCAACATCGCTGAGCATGATATCTCTTAACAGTGCCTTCTTTCTTCCTGACAATCCTGTTTCCAGGTTCTCATGCGTATAATAAAACCCTCTTAATGTACTATCGCTGTTTCTTAATGACTCCGCATACCGCCGCGAAATTGCTTCTCGAACAGATTTGGGGAAATCCTTACCTTTGTCTTCCAGGTACTTCGGCGTATTTTCAAAGGGATACTCCATACATGCCCATTCCCTGGCACTCTCAATATCAGAGAAAACTCTGTTTATAAGTGTTCCCGGGATTTCTCTGCCAGTCTTTGTTCCCAAGTACTTTCTTGTCCGAATCTCTGGCAGTCCGCGACAATAAACACTAATACGTGTTAGAGTTTGACCATCAAAGACTTTTCTCATTCTGAAAACCAACTCAGGTGAGAAAACTATCTCTTCAGGCCCCTTTGTTGTTGAATGTGCAACATCTGAAATTGTGACGGGCGTTCTTCCAGTCGAAGGAGGTGTTAATGCAAGCCTGCTCTCCAAAATCGAGGGCTGTATGAGATTTGACCTGATGAGAATATCGTCGCCAAAGTGGCTGGGAGAATAAACTATTGGTTGTTGCGGTGGTATATGTTCATAGACTGGGTTCATTCCTATCATGTACGACAGAATGAATCTCCAACTTGAGGATTCCTTGCTCTTTTCTTCGATTAAACCATAGGCAGCAAGATGAAACCCTTCCACAGTTGGGTTAATACCCTGTTCAATAGTTTGCCGGTCGTTTTCATCCATTGAACAGAACAAAAAAAGATTAGCCTGACTCTTCAGACCCGTTTTATATTTGTAAACAAATTGTTGGATGGTTCGATCAGTCTCGCTTACAGTTTTCAGGTTGGCATACAGTTTCGTTGCAAGTTTCAATCGTCCCCATGTTCGATAACTGAGATAGCCTTCCCATTCATGAATTGTCACAACATTTGTTAGGCCAACCCTGTCTCTCCGAAGATTGCTTACTTTTACAAAATCGCAAACTGTTCTACTCGAAAAAACGAAAGATGTTGCTACAGCATTCAACGACGCATCGGAAAGCCATCGTCTGACAAAATAGAGCGAAGGGTCAATCAGTACCACATGCTCCGTGCTATCTGAAATATCTACTGAACCACTGATGAGTTCATAGACAAGACCAGTTTCAAGTTTTATCTGATTATACTCAGTGGTTGCATAGACAGATTCCAGATAGTCCAAAGGTTCAATGTCCCGAATTTTGACGAATAGTTCATTCGTCACCTCTCTTGGCTTGAAGCGAGCTGATGATGCACGATATGTTCTGAGCATAAGCTCAGTCCTGTATCTTTCAACATTGTATATATCAGTAAGCTCGTCAATAATCGTTTCAACCGTATTCTTTTCCGTGAAGTCTTCGTTTCTGATGACTATGTTTTGAACACTTCTTTGAAGAGCGGAAAACGCTTCGGGAGATAGGATTCCATCATTAACCAAAGGGACATCAAACAGGCCATACTGATAAGTGAGGTCCCATTTTTCTTCACCTGCCCTCGAAATGCATAGAACTGTCTCTTCCAGACTTTTGTCTTTCAGTATCTCCAGTGCACCGCGAGGGTCTCCCAACAGATCTGTACAAACGAATCGAAATAAGTCTGCCAAAGATAAGACGTCAAACAGTTCACCAAGCGAAGCATATTCCGAGGAAATACCTGATCCGCCAATTCCGAAAGTTTGCTTGAACCTTCGATCAAACTCCATTCCAGTGTAGCTCTTCATTCTGAAGATTTCCAAATAAATCAGCAGAATATCGTTCGAGGATATTTCTCTTCCTTTGAACTTTGGAAACCTTTGTAAACTATTAACTACTTTCGAGTAGAGTGCTGTCCTCATGCCCAAGTTTCTCATGAATATTCACCACCATCTCCCTATACAGCTGTATTATATCTACTACTTGTAATTGTACGCAACCGCGGCAGCCACTCAAAGACCTTTCAACAGCTTAGCCGAATAGGAAAGTGCGCTGACCAGAGATGTCAATGACCTATGCTCGATGTATGCTCAGGATCAAAAGAGCCTTGCCACCTTTCCAAGATGAGATGTACAACTTTGACGACGTCCGGACGATGCATACCCTGGATGGTATCGCCCAAGCAAGCGCCTTGTCCACAAACTCCGACACACTGGTGGACATCGACGAGGCCGTGTACATCATCGCAGCCCAGTCCATCTGTGAGCCCGGCACCCAACTGGCCATGCGAACCTTCCACACCGGCGGCGTGCCCTCGGTGGAGGACATCACCCAAGGTCTGCCCCGGGTGGAGGAACTGTCCGAGGCGCAAGCACCCCGGGCTATTGATTGCTGGGCCAAATCACCAGAAAACCGCTCAGGAACATTTTGTAAGTACCAACTTGTAAGCCAGATACGATAAACCAGCCAGAACACATCACCTCACCCGATTTATGAGGGGAGCGCAAGGTGGAGGTCTCCCCCTACTGCACCTACCAGATCCGTGACCATCCTCAACTCTGAGACCTGTGCATTACCACCACCATAGACCCCTATGTTGGGACGCATCGCAGCCATCTCCTCGCTGGTGTGCGTTGTTTTGGCACCAACTTCACCTCTTTTCAAACCGCCACTTATCTTGGCTGAGGACTTTCTTGAGCCGTAGGGTTTAGAGGCTTATGGATAATTGTTCCTGCTCAACCTTCTATATGCAACGCTCTGGTTTCATTGACCCCGGTAACACCGTGGACTGAACACTTTTTCACGCTCTCTTGAAAGGAGTAGCTTCTCATTCGAATGCTCTAATTCCGAATGCTGATAATCTGCGGATTAAAAAGTGGTGCTTTTTTGACTATTTCGCACCACTTTTTAATCCATAGGGTTTTTTCAAATGCTGTCACTTTGCTGTCAAAAAGAAAAAGGAGAGTCTGACTCTCCTTGATTTATATAGCTTTTTTGACCCTTAGATACCCTCGGCCCCTACTCCCACTC